>NZ_JBLZWV010000061.1:0-199630 GCF_056098905.1 Pseudomonas sp. TSO6
GCACAGGGTTCATATGCTGTGCAGTAACTGTGGGAGCTGGCTTGCCGGCGATAGGGTCGGCACAGGCTGACTTCAGGCGCCTTTCAGGGCCTTGATCTTGGCCTGCAACCCTTCCAGGGTCTGCTCACCCAGCAGCTGTTCGCGCACCTTGCCCTTGTCATCGATGATGTAGGTGACCGGCAACGCCTCGCTGCGCGGCAGGTCATAGCGCTCGGCCGGGTCCTGGGCCAGTACGGTAAAACCGATGCCCAGGGTTTCAGAGGCCTGTTTCAGGTCCTGCCCTTGCAAGCCATCGAAGTTCACCCCCACCACTTTGATACCATCGGCCGCCCACTGCTTGGCCGCCGCATTCAATTCCGGGATTTCGGTACGGCACGGTCCGCACCATTCGGCCCAATAGTTGAGCACCAGCCAGTGCCCTTCGATCTGTTCGGCCTTAACCGTATTACCGTGTTGGTCCACGCCATAATCGGCACCGCAACCACCGAGCAACAGGCTCGCGGTGATGGCCAGTACTGCTGCCAGACGCCTTGCCATGGGTCAATCCTTCTCGAGTTTTAAAGCAAATTGGTCAGTCGCTGCGGTTAGAATAGCCGCCACACCCAGCTGGATGCGACCCGACATGACTGACCTGACGCTCTATCATAACCCGCGCTGCTCGAAATCCCGCGGCGCGCTGGAACTGCTCGAAGCCCGTGGGCTGGCGCCGACCATCGTGCGCTATCTGGAAACCCCGCCCGACGCCGCCACACTCAAGGCACTGCTCGACAAGCTGGGCATCGCCCCACGCCAATTGCTGCGTACCGGCGAGGACGAATACAAAGCGCTGAACCTGGCCAACCCGGCACTGACCGACGCGCAACTGATCGAGGCCATGGCTCAGCACCCCAAACTGATCGAACGGCCGATTCTGGTTGCCGGCGACAAGGCCGTGGTAGGTCGCCCGCCCGAAAAAGTGCTGGAGATCCTGCCGTGAGCGCCCCCTACATCCTGGTGCTGTATTACAGCCGCCATGGCTCGACCAGCGAAATGGCCCGGCACATCGCCCGCGGCATCGAACTGGCCGGCATGGAGGCACGCCTGCGCACGGTGCCCGCTATCTCTACCGAATGTGAAGCGGTGGCCCCGGACATTCCGGCCAGTGGTGCGCTGTACGCCACCCTGGACGACCTTCGCCACTGCGCAGGCCTGGTACTGGGCAGCCCGACCCGCTTTGGCAACATGGCAGCGCCGCTGAAGTACTTCCTGGATGGCACCAGCAGCCTGTGGCTGGGCGGTGAACTGGTCGGCAAGCCGGCGGGCGTGTTCACCTCTACCGCCAGTTTGCACGGTGGCCAGGAAACCACCCTGCTGTCGATGATGTTGCCGTTGATGCACCACGGCATGCTGGTGATGGGCCTGCCGTACAGTGAGTCGGCCTTGCTGGAAACCCGCGGCGGCGGCACCCCTTACGGCGCCAGCCACCATGCGGGGGCCGATGGCAAGCGTGAGCTTGATCAGCACGAAATTGCCCTGTGCCGAGCTCTGGGACAACGCCTGGCGACCACGGCCAAGGCCCTGGAGGCCGCGCGTGGCTAAAAAGCCCAAGGTGTTGCCGCCGCTGGAATGGCTGGCACCGCGCCTGCGCCTGACACGGGCGTTGAGCCTGGCGTTTTTCTTCGGCCTGATCGGCCTGCTGCTGGTGAACAACCTGTGGTTCGCCAACCTGCATGGGGCGCGAGTCGGGGTGATTCTGGCAATCGAGCTGGTGCCACTGCTGCTGTTGTTGCCGGGCATGCTGACAGGCAGCGCCCGGGCACATGCCTGGGCCTGTTTCGTGGTGAATATCTATTTCATCAAGGGCGTGCTGGCGGCGTTCGACCCGGCGCGGGCGGTGTTTGGCTGGGTTGAAGTGCTGGCGAGCCTGGGGTTGTTCATTGCCGGGCTGCTGTATGTGCGCTGGAAGTTCCAGCATGAGCGGCGCATGGCGGGCGAAGGGAGTTGAATTCGGGGGCTGCCCTGCAGCCCAATCGCCGGCAAGCCAGCTCCCACAAAGTCCTCACAGGTTCTGAATGCTGTGCAACACCTGTGGGAGCCTGGCTTGCCGGCGATGGGCCGCACAGCCGGCAAGCCAGCTCCCACAGAGCCATCACAGGTTCTGAATGCTGTGCAACACCTGTGGGAGCCTGGCTTGCCGGCGATGGGCCGCACAGCGGCCCCGACGATCTCAATGGTTGACGGTATGCGCCAGCATCACCGACAACTGGCACAGCGGCCGCCCACTTTCTTCATGCCACTGGTTGAACGCCTGTTGCACCAAGGCCAGGTCGCGTTGACTGGTCGGCTGCTTGTCGATCACCTTCTGTGCAATCAACGCCGCCGCCATGTCATCGGTAGGGATGAAGGTATCCTTGCCAACCATGCGCAAAAAGCGCGGCGCCGACAGCCCGCCCAGCTGGTTGCCGTGCTTGGCCAGGTACTTCCACAAGCCGACAATGTCGGTCACCGGCCAGTCGGCGATGAAAGCGCCAAAGCTGCCCTTCTCCTTCGTCACGTCGAGGATCATCTGCGCATTGCGCGGTACGCTCCTGAGCTTGCCCAGGTGGCGGATGATGCGCTCGTCCTGCATCAGCCGCTCCAGGTGCTCGGCGCCCATCAGCACGACCTTCTCCGGGTCGAAGCCGAAAAACACCTGCTCGAATGCTGGCCACTTGGCATCCACCAGGCTGTGCTTGAGCCCCGCGCGGAACACGCGCAGGGCCAGGGTCGACAGGTAGCGGTCGTCGCTGATACCGCGCAGTTGCACAGCTGTGCGCGGTTGCGGCAGGAAGGCCTCCAGCGCCTGGGCCGAGCCAAAGCGGTTCAGGCAGTACTCATGCAGCCACTGGTAATCGCGCATGGGCTCAGATGTTCAGCACGTCGAGGAAACGCGGCGTGGCGTTTTCGTCGATCTTCAGGCCGATGAAGTCGAACAGGTTGCGGTCCGCCAGTTGCGACGGCGCCACATTCTGCAGGGCACGGAAGATGCTCTCGGTACGGCCCGGGTGCTTGCGCTCCCACTCCACCAGCATGTCCTTGACCACCTGGCGCTGCAGGTTTTCCTGCGAGCCACACAGGTTGCACGGGATGATCGGGAATTCCTTCATGTCCGAGTAGGCCTGGATGTCCTTCTCGCTGCAGTAGGCCAGCGGGCGGATCACCACATTGCGGCCGTCGTCGGCGCGCAGCTTCGGCGGCATGCCCTTGAGCGCACCGTTGAAGAACATGTTGAGGAAGAAGGTTTCGACGATATCGTCGCGGTGGTGCCCCAGCGCCATCTTGGTCGCGCCGATTTCGTCGGCGAAGGTGTACAGGGTGCCACGGCGCAGGCGCGAGCACAGCGAACACGTGGTCTTGCCCTCGGGTACCAGCTCCTTGACCACCGAGTAGGTGTCTTTCTCGACGATGTGGTACTCGACGCCCAGCTCTTTGAGGTAGGCCGGCAGCACGTGCTCAGGGAAGCCTGGCTGCTTCTGGTCCATGTTCACCGCGACGATCTCGAACTTGATCGGTGCCACCTTCTGCAGGTGCAACAGAACGTCGAGCATGGTGTAGCTGTCCTTGCCGCCAGACAGGCAGACCATGACCTTGTCGCCATCCTCGATCATGTTGAAGTCGGTGATGGCTTCGCCGGCGAGACGACGCAGGCGTTTTTGCAGTTTGTTCTGGTTGACCGAGAGGGTGCCCATAGCGCTTGGATCCGCGAGGTGTGACAAAAGCCGGCTATTTTACGCACAAACGCAGCATCGCTGTAGGCATTCCGATAAAGACTTCGATGTAATCAACAGCCCCCCTGACAGCGCAATTTGCTCTAAAAAGCGCGGTTCGTGCCGGTAGCCGCTTCCTATACTGCGACATAAGGCCACATTACCGCTTGCATCGGTGTTCGGGCCTCGGGCCGCTTGCGCTCCATCTGGGGGGCGTTTGGCAACATTGAGAGGAGTGATCGGCATGATTCATCACGTTGTGGGGCTGTTTACCCATCCCGATCAGGAATGGCGGGAAATTCGTGGCGAAGAAGAAACCATCAGCCACATGTACCTGACGCACACCTTGATCCTGGCGGCGATCCCTGCCGTTTCCGCATTCATCGGCACTACCCAGGTGGGCTGGGTAATCGGTGACCGGCCAGCCGTGATGCTCACCATGGAAAGCGCCATCTGGATGAGCATCATGTCGTACCTGGCCATGCTCGGCGGGGTGGCGGTAATGGGCGCGTTCATCCACTGGATGGCCCGCACCTACGATGCCAATCCGTCCATGGCACAGTGCATCGCCTTTGCCACCTACACCGCCACACCGTTGTTCATCGGCGGCTTGGCGGCGCTGTACCCGCACCTTTGGCTGGGCATGCTGATCGGCACTGCTGCTATCTGCTACACGGTGTACCTGCTGTATGTCGGCTTGCCGACGTTCATGAACATACCGTCCGACGAAGGCTTCCTGTTCTCCAGCTCGGTGCTGGCAGTGGGCCTTGTGGTACTGGTGGCGATCATGGCTGCCACGGTAATTATCTGGGGACTGGGCGTGGGGCCCGTCTACACCAACTAGAACAGACTCAACCAACACTGGGGCATCAACCAGGGGCCGCCGCAAGGCGGCCTCTGGCTGTGCGCAGACCGGTGGCACGGCAGGCCGCCGATGCTTGCGGCATAATGCCCGGTCAGGAGAACCGCCCCACCATGCCCGAGCTGCTCAAACAACGCGTCGAAACCTGTTACCAGCAAGCCGAAACCTTTTTCAAACGCCCCTTCCCGCGCCCGGAAGTCAGCTTCAAGCTGCGCGGGCAAAAAGCCGGCGTCGCCCACCTGCACGAGAACCTGCTGCGCTTCAACCTGCAGCTCTACCGGGAAAACCAGGAGGACTTCCTGCGCCAGACCGTTGCCCACGAAGTGGCGCACCTGGTGGCCCACCAGTTGTTTGGCGACCGCATCCAGGCCCATGGCGAAGAGTGGCAATTGATCATGCGCGGGGTGTATGAGCTGCCACCCAACCGTTGCCACAACTATGAAGTGCAACGGCGCGTGGTAACCCGCTACATCTACCGCTGCCCGTGCCCGCAGGGTGATTTCCCGTTTACCGCACAGCGGCACAAGCTGGTGCGCCAGGGGCGTCGGTACCTGTGCAAACGCTGCCGGGAGATTCTGGTGTACAGCGGCGAAACTCGCGTCGAATAGGGGCCGGCCTCATCGCCGGCACAAGCAATGCAAAAATCACAGGCATAAGAAAGGCGACCCGAGGGTCGCCTTCTTGTACCAGCCTGCGTTTTACTTCTCGACGAAGGCACGCTCGATCAGGTAGTCACCCGGCTCGCGCATGCGGGCGGAGACTTTCAGGCCGAAGCTGTCCAGCACTTCGCTGGTCTCGTCGAGCATGCTCGGGCTGCCGCAGATCATCGCACGGTCGTCCTGCGGGTTGATCGGTGGCAGGCCGATGTCGCTGAACAGCTTGCCGCTGCGCATCAGGTCGGTCAGGCGGCCCTGGTTTTCGAAAGGCTCGCGGGTCACGGTCGGGTAGTAGATCAGCTTGTCGCGGACCGACTCACCGAAGAACTCGTTCTGCGGCAGGTGCTCGGTGATGAACTCGCGATAAGCCACTTCGTTCACGTAACGCACGCCGTGTACCAGGATCACTTTTTCGAAGCGCTCGTAGGTTTCCGGGTCCTGGATGACACTCATGAACGGCGCCAGGCCAGTGCCGGTGCTCAGCAGATACAGGTGCTTGCCCGGATTCAGGTCGTCGAGCACCAAGGTACCGGTAGGCTTCTTGCTGATGATGATCTCATCGCCTTCCTTCAGGTGCTGCAGCTGCGAGGTCAGTGGGCCGTCAGGTACCTTGATGCTGAAGAACTCCAGGTGCTCTTCCCAGTTCGGCGAGGCGATGGAATAGGCACGCATGAGCGGACGGCCGCTTTCCTGCTGCAGGCCGATCATCACGAACTGACCGTTCTCGAAGCGCAGCCCCGGGTCGCGGGTGCACTTGAAGCTGAACAGGGTGTCGTTCCAGTGGTGCACACTGAGGACACGTTCGTGGTTCATGTTGCTCATCGATGGGGCTCCTGAAGAAAAACGCGGCGCGCAAAACGCGCAGTTGCGCGATAGTTTAGGGGCAGCGACAATATCTGTTAACTGGATTATCAAGATATGTGTTATCGGTTATATCGATATGCGATTCACACTCCGTCAACTGCAAGTCTTCGTCGCCGTCGCACAGCACCAAAGCGTCTCCCGGGCCGCTAGCCTGCTGGCGTTGTCGCAGTCGGCCGCCAGCACTTCCATCACCGAACTGGAGCGGCAATCGAGCTGCCAGCTGTTCGACCGTGCCGGCAAGCGCCTGGCGCTCAACGCCCTTGGCCATCAATTGTTGCCACAGGCGGTGGCCCTGCTCGACCAGGCCAAGGAAATCGAAGACCTGCTTAACGGCAAGTCCGGTTTCGGTTCGCTGGCGGTCGGCGCCACATTGACCATCGGCAACTACCTGGCCACCCTGCTGATCGGCAGCTTCATGCAGACCCACCCGGAAAGCCAGGTCAAGCTGCATGTACAGAACACAGTGCATATCGTGCAACAGGTCGCGCACTACGAAATTGATCTGGGTCTAATCGAAGGTGACTGCAACCACCCCGACCTGGAAGTGCAGCCCTGGGTCGAGGACGAACTGGTGGTGTTCTGCGCGCCGCAGCATCCACTGGCCAAGCCGGGCCGGGCTGATATCGAAAACCTGTCGCAAGAGGCGTGGATATTACGCGAGCAAGGCTCAGGCACGCGCCTGACCTTCGACCAGGCCATGCGCCACCACCGCGCCAACCTCAACATCCGCCTGGAGCTGGAACACACTGAAGCAATCAAACGCGCGGTGGAGTCGGGCCTGGGGATTGGCTGCATTTCGCGCCTGGCCCTGCGGGACGCCTTCCGCCGGGGAAGCCTGGTACCGGTGGAAACCCCGGAACTGGACCTGATGCGCCAGTTCTATTTCATCTGGCACAAACAGAAGTACCAGACCTCGGCCATGCGCGAATTTCTGGAACTGTGCCGCAACTTCACCGCGGGCTATACCCGCAGTGATGAAATCGTGCTGCCGCCGATCGCTTAAAGCAGGATCACGCCCCACACCAGCGCCACCATGGTCAGTGCCACCAGTTGCGCGGCGCTGCCCATGTCCTTGGCGTTTTTCGACAGCGGGTGGCGCTCCAGCGAGATACGGTCGATGGCCGCCTCCACCGCCGAGTTGAACAGCTCGACGATCAGCCCCAACAGGCACACCGCAATCATGATCGCCCGCTCGGCACGGCTGACCGGCAGCCAGAAGGCAATCGGGATCAGCAGTACGTTAAGCAGCACCAGCTGGCGGAATGCGGCCTCACCCTTGAAGGCGGCACGCAGGCCATCCAGCGAGTAGCCGGCGGCGTTGAAGATACGTTTCAGGCCGGTCTGGCCCTTGAATGGCGATGTCATGTGAGTCACTTCACAACAGAAAGGCCAGCAGACTAGACCGGCTCGGGTCAAAAAAGCGTGAAGCCACGCGCAGTCAGTTGCTGGCAACCGATTCAAGTTGTTGCAGCAGCAGCGCGGCCTGGGTGCGGGTACGCACGCCCAGCTTGCGGAATATTGCAGTCACGTGGGCCTTGATCGTGGCCTCGGAGACACTCAGTTCATACGCAATCTGCTTGTTCAGCAGGCCTTCGCAGACCATGGTCAGCACGCGGAACTGCTGCGGCGTGAGGCTGGCCAGCCCCTCGCTTGCGGCCTTGGCCTCGGCCGAGACATCGACCTTTTCGAACGCCTGCGGCGGCCACCAGACCTCGCCATCGAGCACCTTGCGCACGGCGTCCTGGATCACTTCGAGAGTGCTGGACTTGGGAATGAAGCCACTGGCGCCAAACTCGCGGGACTTGACCACCACCGCGGCCTCCTCCTGTGCCGACACCATCACCACAGGGATCTGCGGGTATTGCCCGCGCAGCAGTACCAGCCCGGAAAAACCATAAGCACCCGGCATGTTCAAGTCCAGCAGCACCAGGTCCCAGTCGGCTTTTTCGCTCAGGCGGGTTTCCAGTTCGGCAATGCTCGCGACTTCGACCAGGCGCACATCCGGGCCCAGGCCGAGGGTAACGGCCTGGCGCAGGGCGCCACGAAACAACGGGTGGTCATCGGCAATCAGGATTTCGTAAGTGGCCATCGATCTAAGGATCCTGTTCTATGCCAGACGCTCGGGGAAGAGAAGCGCCCGGCGGGGAATCGGCGCCAAGGATGCCGAGCACGGTCAAGGGTGGTCAAGCCATTCGCCCTGCCGTCTCGCCCACCCTGGCTGCCAGCCCCGTCATTATGAACCAAAGCAGGGGTTGTGCCCCTTGGACTATAGGAAGGTATGCAAACGCTGGTGGGTGTCGTCCTGATCATCCAGCGGCAGGCGCCGCTTGCCGCTCAGGTAATGCAGGCTGAACACATCCAGGTAGGCATCCAGCGCCTGCGAGGCCTGGCTGTCGCCGGCCAGGTCCAGGCACATGGCTGCGACCTCTGCCGTGCAGAAGTGATCGTCGCGCTTGGAGCGCCGCAGGCGATAGCGCGACATCTGCTCGGCCTGCAGGCTCAACACCGGAAAGCGGTCCAGGTACGGGCTTTTGCGGAACATCTTGCGGGCTTCGGTCCAGGTGGCATCCAGCAGGATGAACAGCGGGCGCTTGCCCGGCTCGCGCACCACCTCGCTGACTACCCGCTGCTCGGCCACGAACTCACCGGGGAAGACGATATAGGGCTGCCAGCGCGGGTCGTCCAGCAGGGCCAGCAAGCGCTCGTCGACCGAGGTGCGCTGCCAGCCGAAGGCCCAGGTGTCTTCGATCAGGTCGGCAATAAGCCAGCCGGTGTTGGTGGGCTTCAACGGCTCGGTGTCATGCATCAGCAGGCACACACCAGACTCGGCCTGCACCCGAGGCTTCCAGGCACACAGGCAATGGGTGGCGATGACCCGGCAATCCGCGCAGCGCTCGGCACGCGAGCCACGGGCGATGAAAGGCTTGTTGCTGCGGGCCAGGCGTTCGGCGCGCAGGCGCGCTACCGCGTGGCTCATGCCGGCAGGCCTCTGGACAGGTAGGAAATGGGCACAAGGATGACTCGAAAAAAACCAGGCGGCCAGTTTACCAGAACAGGGGGCATTTGCTGTGCAGCTGGCAAGGCGCGCCTTATAATCGACGCTTGCCGTGCCCCTGTGGGGCCGGCTTGCCCGCGATGGGGCGCACCACTGCCCAATTGCAGTCACAGTATCGTTTTATGGAACACTGCAGACCTGCGCATGTCAAAGCGCCAGTCATCGAACCAGGAGAGATTCATGCTGCGCCTTATCGTCCCCGCCCTGAGCCTGCTACTCGCTCTGCCCCTGGCAGCCCAGGCAGCCTCCAAGCAGGATTACGACCTGAACCGGACATTGCAAAAGGTCGCCAAAGAAAGCAGCGTCGGTACCCCGCGCGCGATCAACGAGGACATCCTCGATCAAGGCTACACGGTGGAAGGCAAGGCGCTGGTCAACCACCTGAGCGTACGCCAGAGCCACGCCGAACGCATGCAGGCCAATCCCGCGCAGGTACGCAGCCAGCTGGGCGACAGCGTCTGTCGCAACAGCGGCTTCCGCAACCTGATGTCCAAGGGCGCTGTCATGGTCTACCGCTTCACGGTTTACAAGACCAATCAGCCAATCATGGACCAGGCTTTCGACAATGCCAGCTGCACGGCCGGCAACAAGAAGAAGTAACAGCAGCTGTTCAAGCTACACCTTCTCGTCCTCGCGGGCGCGCCAGTGCCCTTCGGCGGCATCGGCGCGCATCTCGGCCAGTAACGCCTGCAAGTAGCGCGACTGGCACTCCAAGCCTGCCAACCTGCGGCAGCACTCGTCCTCAAGGCTCAAGTGATGCACCTGAGCCGCATTCTCCAGCTGCTGGTAGAGCTGCCGGTCAATCTCGATGATCAAGCGATGCATACCGCCACCTCCTGCATCGATACGTTTCGCTTTACCAGTTAACCAAACCCCTGCTTCCAGTGGCCACATACCGACGGGCGGCTGCGCGAAACAGCCCGGCACGATCCGGCGCAAGGGTCTAGATTGAGGTCAGAGGTATTGGTGCAGAAGGAGACGTTGCATGCCTTACCAAGCGAATGAGCTGCTATTCAGCCACTTCCGTGACAACAATATCGACCTGAGCAACATCGACGCACAACTGCAACTGGTGGCCCCCAACAGCCCCAACCTGCCGCTGTACCGCGACATGATGCTGACCGTCCTGCGCATGGCCCATGACGACAGTGACCGCTGGAGCGCCAAGATCACCCTGCAGGCCCTACGCGAATTGGACCAGGCGTTCCGCACACTGCAGCGCTACAAGGGCCGGCGCAAGGTGACCGTGTTCGGCTCGGCGCGTACCCCGCTGGAGCACCCCATGTACGCCCTGGCCCGCGAGCTGGGCGCCACCCTGGCGCGCTCCGACCTGATGGTCATCACCGGTGCCGGCGGCGGCATCATGGCCGCCGCCCACGAAGGCGCTGGCAGCGACCACAGCCTGGGTTTCAACATCACCCTGCCCTTCGAGCAACACGCCAACCCCACCGTGGGCGGCACCGACAAGCTGCTGCCCTTCCATTTCTTCTTTATCCGCAAGCTGTTCTTCGTCAAGGAGGCCGATGGCCTGGTGCTGTGCCCGGGCGGCTTCGGCACCCTGGATGAAGCGCTCGAAGTGCTGACGCTGATCCAGACCGGCAAGAGCCCTTTGGTGCCGGTGGTGCTGCTGGACTCGCCCGGCGGCAGCTTCTGGCGCGACTGCCTGGACTTCATCAGCCGTCAGCTGGAAGAAAACCGCTACATCCTGCCCAGCGACCTGAAGCTGGTGCGCCTGGTGCACAGTGCCGATGAGGCCGTGGAGGAAATCAACCAGTTCTACAGCAACTACCACTCCAGCCGCTGGCTGAAAAACCAGTTCGTGATCCGCATGCACCACCCGCTCAGCGAAGCAGCGCTGTTTGATATTCAGGAAGGCTTTGCCGACTTGCGCCTGAGTGGCAAGTATCATCAGCAAGCGGATAGCAGTGCCGAACATGAAGTGGGCAACTTCAACCATTTGACCCGGCTGTCATTCGCCTTCAATGGCCGCGACCAGGGCCGGCTGCGCGAGCTGGTGGATTTCATCAACTTGCCGGAAAACTGGGCCAAGCCTCAGCCAATGCATACCACGCAGCGGGCCAGGGAGGCGTTGAAGGTGAGCTGATGCGGGGCGTTGAAGCGTTCGCCACGACAGTTTTATCGCCTGCGCGACCGAGCGCCGCCCACGCGGCGCATCGCGAGCTGCGCTCGATCTCACAGGCACTAAACAATCAGAGTGGTCAGTAATCGTCGAGATCACGTCCACTGAGCAGGCGGCCGATCAAGTCCATGGGGAAACCCCGGTAAGCCAGAAAACGGGTTTGCTGGGCACGGCTGCGCGGATCCTGCGGGTGCTGCCCGGCAAACTTGCGCTGCCACACATCACGCATGCGCTCGCGCCAGTCCACCTCGCTCTCGCGCAATGCCTGCTCGATATCAGCACGCGCCAGACCACGCTGGCCCAGCTCCTCACGAATACGCGAAGGGCCATAGCCAGCGCTGGAACGGTACCTGATGAAGCTTTCGAGGTAGCGGGCTTCGCAAAGCAGCCCTTCTTCGGCGAGCCGGTCGAGCTCAGGCTCGATCAGCTCATCCGAAGCGCCGCGCTGACGCAACTTGCGCGTCAGCTCGACGCGACCGTGCTCACGTCGCGCGAGCAGGTCCATGGCTGTCCGCCGAATGGCGACGGGGGTGTCGAGTACGGCGGACATATTGGCTATCTACCGCGCAATCAATAACCGGCTTCGGCGTCAGCCACATCGTCGGCGCTGGCATCAACGGCGGCAGCTTTGTTGGCTTCAGCGGCAGCACCGGCTTTCAGCAGCTTCTCACGAATCTGCTTCTCGATCTCGGTACCAATAGCCGGGTTCTCGGCCAGGTATTTGGCAGCGTTGGCTTTGCCCTGACCGATCTTGTTGCCCTGGTAGGCGTACCAGGCACCCGACTTCTCAATCAGGCCTTGGGACACACCCAGGTCAATGATCTCGCCATTACGGTAAATACCTTTGCCGTACAGAATCTGGAACTCGGCCTGACGGAACGGCGGCGAAACCTTGTTCTTGACGATCTTGACGCGGGTTTCGCTACCGACCACCTCGTCGCCTTCCTTGACCGCACCGGTACGGCGGATGTCCAGACGCACCGAGGCGTAGAACTTCAGGGCGTTACCACCGGTGGTGGTTTCCGGGCTGCCGAACATCACGCCGATCTTCATACGGATCTGGTTGATGAAGATGACCAGGCAGTTGGCGTTCTTGATGTTACCGGTGATCTTGCGCAGGGCCTGGGACATCAGGCGAGCCTGCAGGCCCACGTGCATGTCACCCATTTCGCCTTCGATCTCGGCCTTGGGTACCAGCGCGGCCACGGAGTCGACGATGATCACGTCAACGGCGTTGGAGCGCACCAGCATGTCGGTGATTTCCAGGGCCTGTTCGCCGGTGTCCGGCTGCGAGACCAGCAGGTCGTCGACGTTGACGCCCAGCTTGCCGGCGTACTCAGGGTCGAGGGCGTGTTCGGCATCGACGAAGGCGCAGGTGGCACCGCTTTTCTGGGCTTCGGCGATGACCGACAGGGTCAGCGTGGTCTTACCCGACGATTCCGGGCCATAGATCTCGACGATACGGCCTTTTGGCAGGCCGCCGATGCCGAGGGCAATATCCAGGCCCAGGGAGCCGGTGGAGATGGCCGGAATGCCTTGGCGCTCATGGTCACCCATACGCATGACTGCGCCTTTGCCGAATTGGCGTTCGATCTGACCCAGGGCCGCAGCCAAGGCGCGCTTCTTGTTGTCGTCCATTGAAATCCTCACGTGTTCGACTTGGCCCTGATGGCCGGAATACCTGTATAAGTAGCCAGTATTATTCCACAGGCAGGCGCCCGCGCAAACCCCTGTCGTCGATTTACTCGGCACCAAGCTGTAACAAGCCGTCTAACGCGGCGCTCACCGTCTGTCGGCGCACCGCCTCGCGGTCACCGTCGAACTGGCGGCGCTCGCTGAACACCCGGTTGCCGTCACCCCAGGCGAGCCATACGGTACCTACCGGTTTGGCCGGCGAACCACCGTCCGGCCCGGCCACGCCGCTCACCGCCACGGCGAAGCGCGCGCCGCTGGCGGCCTGGGCACCGCGTACCATGGCTTCGACCACTTCCTGGCTGACTGCGCCCACCTGGCCGAACAAGGCCTCGGGCACGCCCAACAGGCGGGTTTTCTGGGCGTTGGAATATGTCACGTAGCCAACCTCGAACCAGGCCGAGCTGCCAGGTATACGGGTGATGGCTTCGGCAATGCCACCGCCGGTGCAGGATTCGGCGGTAGCCACCTGTGCATTGAAACGGCGCAGGTGTTCACCCAGGCGGGTGGCAAGTGTGGTGATCGGGTCCATGTCGGGCTCCTGGAAGGCTGCACCTACCCTACCAGCTTGTGTGTTTCACTGATATTCGGCCAGCTCGCGAAGCCTGCGACCACAACGGCAACAGGCCTGCCGTGAAATGACGATTTCGCCGACAAACACGCGCTCGACTTCGACAGGCTTGTGCCTGTACAGCCGGCACAGCACAAGCCTGAGCCATTCGGTCATATCAGAAGTTCAACCGAAGCACGGTGCGCCAGATGTTCTTCGCCGGTGAACGACGATGCTTGGCCCAGTTGCGCTCCCACCATTCATCTTCATTGCGTACCACCTGCTCCAGATCACTGCCGGTAACAGCGGCAGCATGCTGGCGGAACATCATGGGGAATACGCAATGCTGGCGGATCCTGTGTTTGACCACCACATCCACCGGCGTGCCATCGTAGGGCGTGTCGGCCAGGATCCGGCAGCCTTGGCGCGACAACACATAGGCGTGCAACGCGACCACCCGCCCCCTGGCGATAAACGGAAACCAGGTCAGCCACGTCCGCCCCATGGAGTAGCCCAGGTGCAGAGCCTCGAAAGGCCGCTTCTGCATGAAGCGGTTTACCCAGCGAACCCGCGTAGCCGTAAATTCATAGGCCTTGGCATCGTCCTCGAAAATCAAAATTCTATCCAGGCCGTTTTCCAGCGCATGGCGAGCCAGTTGCTGATGCGACTCGTAGCAACCACGCGCGGGATCGCTGTTTTTCTGGACGATATGAAAAACCACCTCATTGTCCAGCTGCCGAGCGATAGTTTCTGTGAATAGTTTACGCCGGTCACCCCGGGTATCGAGAGAGATGCAAAAAACTGCATCGACATCAAATCGAATTCGGCTCACTGCTTTAATCAACCCGATTGCAATCACTGTTAGGTGGGTCACACACCACCGCAGTCGATTCCGGCAGGTCTTCCCTGATGTTAAAAAGCCGCCAATTCTCCATGGGGACGCCGTGCTGTCAATATGCCCTCACTTCAATCCTGGCCAGGACGTGCAGGTACTGCCCGTGCGGTTGCCGTGGTACCCTATGCGGCTTGAAAAATCAGGTGGGTCTCGGCGCCGCGCACGCAACACGGAACGCCCCAATTTGCCCCACAATGTTGAGACCTACTTTCTAAGCCTTTGATGAATAAAGCAATTTCCGATCTTTCCGCACACACCCCAATGATGCAGCAGTACTGGAAGCTGAAGAACCAGCACCCGGACCAGCTGATGTTCTACCGCATGGGCGACTTCTACGAAATCTTCTACGAAGATGCGAAGAAGGCCGCGAAACTGCTGGACATCACCTTGACCGCGCGCGGTCAGTCGGCCGGCCAGTCCATCCCCATGTGCGGGATTCCGTTCCATTCGCTGGAAGGCTACCTGGCCAAGCTGGTCAAGCTGGGCGAATCGGTGGTGATCTGCGAACAGATTGGCGACCCGGCCACCAGCAAGGGCCCGGTGGAGCGCCAGGTGGTGCGCATCATCACCCCAGGCACGGTCAGCGACGAGGCGCTGCTGGACGAGCGTCGCGACAACCTGATTGCCGCGCTGCTCGGTGACGAACGCCTGTTCGGCCTGGCCGTGCTGGACATCACCAGCGGCAATTTCAGCGTGCAGGAAATCAAAGGCTGGGAGAACCTGCTGGCCGAGCTTGAGCGCCTCAACCCGGTCGAGCTGCTGATCCCTGACGACTGGCCACGCGACCTGCCCGCCGAAAAACGCCCGGGCGCCCGCCGCCGTGCGCCGTGGGACTTCGACCGCGATTCGGCGCGCAAGGCCCTGTGCCAGCAGTTCGCGACCAAGGACCTCAAGGGCTTTGGCTGTGACAAGCTGACCCTGGCCATCGGCGCCGCCGGCTGCCTGCTGACCTACGCCAAGGAAACCCAGCGCACCGCCCTGCCGCACCTGCGCAGCCTGCGCCACGAACGCCTGGACGACACGGTCATCCTCGATGGCGCCAGCCGTCGCAACCTGGAGCTGGACGTCAACCTGGCGGGCGGGCGTGACAACACCCTGCAATCGGTGGTCGACCGCTGCCAGACTGCCATGGCCAGCCGCTTGCTGAGCCGGTGGCTGAACCGCCCGTTGCGCGACCTCAAGGTATTGCAGGCACGCCAGGACTCGATCCGCTGCCTGCTCGACAGCTACAGCTTCGAGAAGCTGCAGCCGCAGCTGAAGGAAATTGGCGACATCGAGCGGATCCTCGCCCGAATCGGCCTGCGCAATGCCCGCCCTCGCGACCTGGCGCGCCTGCGCGATGCATTGGGTGCCTTGCCAGAACTGCAGAATGCCATGAGCGAGCTGGAGGCGCCGCACCTTGCGCGCCTGGCGGCCATTACCGGCACCTACCCGGAGCTGGCCAGCCTGCTGGAGCGGGCGATCATCGACAACCCGCCAGCGGTGATCCGCGACGGCGGCGTACTCAAGACCGGCTATGACAACGAGCTGGACGAGCTGCTGGCGATCAGCGAGAACGCCGGCCAGTTCCTGATCGACCTGGAAACCCGTGAAAAGGCCCGCACCGGCCTTGCCAACCTGAAGGTCGGCTACAACCGCGTGCACGGCTACTTCATCGAGCTGCCGACCAAGCAGGCCGAGCAGGCGCCGGGCGACTACATCCGCCGTCAGACCCTCAAGGGCGCCGAGCGCTTCATCACCCCCGAGCTGAAAGTATTCGAGGACAAGGCGCTGTCGGCCAAGAGCCGCGCCCTGGCCCGTGAGAAGATGCTCTACGACGCCCTGCTGGAAACCCTGATCAGCCACCTGGCGCCGCTGCAAGACAGCGCCGCCGCCCTGGCCGAACTGGATGTGCTCAGCAACCTGGCCGAACGTGCGCTGAACCTCGACCTGAACTGCCCGCGCTTCGTCGACGAGCCGTGCCTGCGTATCGAGCAAGGCCGCCACCCGGTCGTGGAGCAGGTACTGACCACCCCGTTCGTGGCCAACGACCTGGGCCTGGACAACAGCACGCGCATGCTGATCATCACCGGCCCGAACATGGGCGGTAAATCCACCTACATGCGCCAGACCGCCCTGATCGTGCTGCTGGCGCACATTGGCAGCTTCGTGCCGGCGGCCAGCTGCGAACTGTCGCTGGTCGACCGCATCTTCACCCGCATCGGCTCCAGCGACGACCTGGCCGGCGGGCGCTCGACCTTCATGGTCGAGATGAGCGAAACCGCCAACATCCTGCACAACGCGACCGACCGCAGCCTGGTGCTGATGGACGAAGTGGGCCGCGGCACCAGTACGTTCGACGGCCTGTCGCTGGCATGGGCTGCCGCCGAGCGCCTGGCCCAGTTGCGCGCCTATACCCTGTTCGCCACCCACTACTTCGAGCTCACCGTGCTGCCGGAGAATGAGCCGCTGGTGGCCAACGTGCACCTGAATGCAACCGAGCACAACGAGCGCATCGTGTTCCTGCACCATGTACTGCCTGGCCCTGCCAGCCAGAGCTACGGCTTGGCCGTGGCACAACTGGCCGGCGTGCCGGGGGTCGTGATCCAGCGTGCTCGCGAACACCTGGCGCGCCTGGAAACCACCAGCCTGCCGCATGAACACGCCCCGGCCGAAAAGGCCAGGGATGTGCCACAAGTACCGCACCAGAGCGATCTGTTCGCCAGCCTGCCACACCCGGCCATCGAGAAGCTGGGCAAGCTGCAGCTGGACGACATGACCCCGCGCCAAGCTATCGAAATGCTATATCAACTAAAGAACCTGTTATAACGGCGCCCACTACAAGCTGGTAGAATCCGCCGCGGTTTGCTGGTGCTGCAGGTTATTAGCCTGGCCTGCAGCCACATACCTGTAAACCGCGCGGCCCTGAGAGGAAGGGCCGCCGCCGTCGCCTGAGGAGAGAACTAGAAATGACCTTCGTCGTCACCGACAACTGCATCAAATGCAAATACACCGACTGCGTGGAAGTCTGTCCGGTGGACTGCTTCTACGAAGGCCCGAACTTCCTGGTCATTCACCCGGACGAGTGCATCGATTGCGCGCTGTGCGAACCGGAATGCCCGGCGCAAGCCATCTTCTCGGAAGACGAAATCCCTGCCGGGATGGAGAACTTCATCGAGCTGAACGCCGAACTGGCGGAAGTCTGGCCAAACATCACCGAGCGCAAGGATGCCCTGCCTGACGCTGAAGAGTGGGACGGCAAGACTGGCAAGATTGCAGACCTGGAGCGCTGATAGCGCCCGGACACGAAAAAGGCCCCTCGGGGCCTTTTTTGTTTTTCTGCAGACAAAAAAAGGGGCGGTTTGACCCGCCCACATTTTTTTCCGTAGTCCCTGCTTGTCCCAAACATCTTCCTGATGAAATCGCTTCTTGCGATGTCCTTGGCCTTCGTCCTGAATGCCTGTGCATGTCCCTGTGCACAGTTCGAATACTAGCGGGTTCAGCCGGGCGGGCAAGCGCGAGACCTCACAAGGTATTACAGGGGACACATTTCCTCACAGCCGAATAAGCCATGCTTTTCAATGGGTTGTAAAAATACCGGGGCTGAAAACGACAATGATTTACTGCGACTTGCATAGATAGCTTACAAAACAAGTAAGAAAAGGCTTACACGCAATGTTACTGGGGTAGCGCAGTACACATTAGATATCTGTTTTACCCGGCAGATTTTGGGGGCTGCTTTGCAGCCCATTCGCAGCACAAGGCTGCTCCTACAGGGATACGCGATCATGCAGGCAATCACGGTCTCTTGTAGGAGCAGCCTTGTGCTGCGAATGGGGCGCGCAGCGCCCCCGACATTCTCAAATGACACACACAAAAACGCCCCGAGGTCATCGGGGCGTTTTGTGTGACAGGCCTTCGCTACTGGAACAGCGACTCGCTGGACAGGCCGTTCTTCTCAAGGATCTCTCGCAAGCGCTTGAGCCCCTCTACCTGGATCTGCCGTACCCGTTCCCGGGTCAAGCCAATCTCCAGGCCTACGTCCTCCAGGGTGCTGCTCTCATGCCCACGCAGGCCAAAGCGACGCACTACCACTTCCCGCTGTTTGTCAGTCAGCTCGCCCAGCCACTGGTCGATGCTCTGCGACAGGTCGTCATCTTGCAGCAGTTCGCACGGGTCGGTGGGGCGGTCGTCGGTCAGGGTATCGAGCAGGGTCTTGTCCGAATCCGGGCCAAGCGACACGTCCACGGAAGACACCCGCTCGTTCAGGCCCAGCATGCGCTTGACCTCGGCGACCGGCTTCTCCAGCAGCGTGGCGATTTCTTCCGGGGAGGGTTCGTGGTCGAGTTTCTGGGTCAGCTCGCGTGCGGCGCGCAAGTAGACGTTCAGTTCCTTCACCACGTGGATGGGGAGGCGGATGGTGCGGGTCTGGTTCATGATCGCCCGTTCGATGGTCTGGCGAATCCACCAGGTCGCATAGGTCGAGAAACGGAAACCACGCTCCGGGTCGAACTTCTCGACCGCACGGATCAGCCCCAGGTTGCCCTCCTCGATCAGGTCGAGCAGCGACAGGCCGCGGTTCACGTAACGACGGGCAATTTTTACAACCAGGCGCAGGTTGCTTTCGATCATGCGCTTGCGGCCAGCGGGGTCGCCCTTCTGCGACAGGCGCGCAAAGTGCACTTCTTCTTCCGGCGAAAGCAGCGGCGAGAAGCCGATCTCGTTGAGATACAACTGGGTGGCATCCAGCGCCCGGGTGTAATCGATGTACTTGTGTTGCTTGAGCGAAGAGCCCGACTTGGCCCTCGTCCGAACCGAAGATACAGCAGGTTCGTCTGACACCACATCCGTTTCCAAAACGATGCCCGTCTCCATGAGGAGGACGTCATCGTCGATGTCAAACTCCGGCACTTCTTTACTGAGAGCCATTGTTATAGTCCTTTGCTGAGTTCGAACTCAGACTCGAGCGGCACCTTGATCCCTGGCAGCGCTGGAGCCTGTCCCCTCTACATCACAGGAACAGGCCGGGTACAACGATCAACGGCGTGGCAGGAACTGGAGTGGATCGACGGGTTTGCCCTGGCGGCGAATCTCAAAATGCAGCTTCACCCGATCTGTGCCCGTAGACCCCATTTCAGCAATCGACTGCCCTGCCTTGACCTGCTGCCCCTCCCGAACCAACAGCCTGCGGTTATGACCGTAGGCACTGACGTAGGTATCGCTGTGTTTGATGATGATCAGCTCGCCGTAGCCCCTCAAACCACTCCCGGCGTAAACCACCGCACCATCAGACGCAGCAAAAACAGGCTGTCCCAAATCACCGGCGATATCAATGCCTTTATTCAAACTACCGTTTGAAGCAAATTTTCCAATCAGCACGCCGTTGGCAGGCCAGGTCCAGCCGCCTACCGCGCGCTCCGCAGCGGGCACGGTGGCAACCACTGGCGAGCTGGTGGAGGGTGCCGGCGTAGCCGGTTTGCCGGTGCTGGCAGGCACCGTGGCAGTGCTGCCCACAGGCCGCCGCGTGACCGTGGTGCGGCTCGACGAGGACGGGTTGGTCACCACCGTGGTACTGCTGCTCGAACCACTGCTGAAACGAATCGCCTGGCCCGGGCGGATGGTATAAGGCGCCGCGATGCCGTTGCGCGCAGCCAGCTCCTTGTAGTCCCAGCCGTAGCGGAAGGCGATGGAGAACAGCGTGTCACCCGGCTTGACGACGTACTGCCCGGACGTTACCGCCGGGCGCTTGGGCACGCTGTTGTTGCGGTCGACCACTCGCGCGCTGGTGTTACTGGTGCTCGAGCAACCCACCAGTAGCGTGCCCATGGCCAGTGCAATCACCAGAAGCTTGAAACCCGACCCATCCTTGCGCTGCCGAATGACTGTGTGACCCACCCGCGCTCCCCTCATGGTGCCGAAATACGATATGAAGACAAGAAATGCAATATTGTTGCAATTATAACCAAGCCGGCCAGTAATGGCAGGCTGATGCAAAAGGCTGTAGCAAAGCCACGGTGTGCGCTGCGTGCTAGCGCTTCGCTCCGCCAGATAGACAGGGCGAAGCTGCAAGAATTCGCCGCCGGCGCAAAAATACCGCGCAGCTCACACCGCCAGCGCCCGGCTCGACGCAGTGCTCAGGCCAGCGGGCCATTGAGCAGCGGTACGAAGCGCACTGCCCCCAGCACTCGGCGGGAGAATCCATGCTCCTCGCGCACGATCAGCATCAGTTGCTGGGTTTCGCCGGCCGGCCCCACCGGGATCACCATGCGGCCACCAGGTGCCAGTTGGTCAAGCAGTGCCTGCGGCACTTCCGGCGCCACTGCCGTGACGATGATGCCGTTGTACGGCGCCAGCGCCGGCCAGCCTTCGCAACCATCACCCCAGCGAAATACCACATTGCGCAGGTTCAGCTCCACCAGGCGCTCTTTGGCCCGGTCCTGTAGCACCTTGATACGCTCAACCGAGAATACCCGCTCCACCAGTTGGGCAAGGATCGCCGTCTGGTAACCCGAACCAGTGCCGATCTCCAGCACCTTGTCCAACGGACCGGCCTCGAGCAGAAGCTCGCTCATGTGGGCAACCATGAAGGGCTGGGAGATGGTCTGGTTGTGGCCGATCGGCAACGCGGTGTCTTCGTATGCACGATGCGCGAGTGCCTCGTCGACGAACAGGTGACGCGGAGTACGCCGGATCACGTCGAGCACCTTGGTGTTCGACACACCCTCTTCGCACAGGCGCTGGATCAGACGCTCCCGGGTACGCTGGGAGGTCATGCCGATGCCACGCCGCAGCATATCGTCCTCGCGCATCAGAGCACGCCCTCCAGCCAACCGTCGAGCTGCTCGAAGGCATCATTGAAGGTACGGTCAAGCTGCAGCGGCGTGATCGAGACGAAGCCTTGCATCACTGCATGGAAGTCGGTGCCAGGGCCGCCATCTTCGGCATCACCGGCCACTGCGATCCAGTAGCCTTCCTTGCCGCGCGGGTTGACCACCTTGGTCGGTGCCGCCGCCCGCGCCCGGTGACCGAGGCGGGTGAGCTGGATGCCACGGATGTGCTCCAGCGGCAGGTTGGGGATATTGACGTTGAGGACAGTGCGTGGCGGCAGCACCAGACGCGACTGTGCCTCGACCAGGCGACGGGCGATGTAGGCCGCCGTCGGCAGGTTGTCGGGCTGACGCGACAACAGCGAAAACGCCAGCGATGTGGTGCCCAGGAAGCGGCCTTCCAACGCAGCGGCGACCGTACCGGAGTACAAGACGTCATCACCCAGGTTGGCACCAAGGTTGATCCCCGACACGACCATGTCCGGCACCTGCGGCAACAGCCCATTGAGCCCCAGGTGCACACAGTCGGTCGGTGTGCCGTTGAGGCTGATGAAGCCGTTGGCCAGGGTCTGCGGGTGCAGTGGCCGGTCCAGCGTCAGTGAACTGCTGGCGCCGCTCTTGTCTTGATCCGGGGCGATCACCGCGCACTCGGCATAATCCGCCAGCGCAGCGTGCAGCGCGGCGAGGCCGGGTGCGGTAACACCGTCGTCGTTCGAAATCAGAATACGCATGGGCTGTCCGTCTGCCCTGCCGACACCAGATCCAAGACTTCGCGCACCACTACGGTGGCGAAGCATCCGGCCGGCAGGACGAATTCCAGTTGCAGGATATCAGGCTCGGGATAATGCCATGTCAGGCCGCCAATAGGGAGCCGCAAAATACGCCGTTCGTGATCCATGCCCGCCTGCGCCAACCACTGGCAAAGTGCCGGCTGCCGTGCGCCGACGGCATTTTCCAGCTGCGCGGTGGGGCCGCTTGCAGGCGAGTCGCCCTCACCCCACATCGGGCCGGTCGGGTGCAGGTCGAGAATCGCCAGGCGTGGGTCGGCGCATTCCGCCTCGCCAGCCGGGAAGAAGCTACGGCTGTCGGTGAACGCCAGCAGGTCGCCGACCTGGGCCTGCGCCCAGCGACCTTCGGCGACACGTGCCGCCAGCACCTGGTTGAACAGGTAGCTGCGCCCGGCCGAAAGCAGCCGCGAACGCACGTTGCGCTGCTCGGGTAATGCTTTGCGGGCGGCCCAGTCGAGCGCGTCATGGACGTTGCCCCCGCCGTGACCGAAGCGCTGGGTGCCGAAATAGTTGGGCACACCGTGCTGCTTGAGCTGTGCCAGGCGGGCATCCACAGCCTGGTGGTCGGCAGTTAGGGCCGTCAGGCGCAGGGTGAAGCCGTTGGCCGAATGCGCGCCACGCTGCAGCTTGCGCTGGTGGCGCACCTGCTTGAGCACGCGCAGGCTGGCATCTTCAGCGCGCGACAGGTCCGGGTCGGCCTTGCCCGGCAGGTGTAGGCTGAACCACTGGCGGGTCAGGGCCTGACGGTCCTTGAGCCCCGCGTAGCTGATCGAACGCACCGGCACGCCTGCGGCGCGCGCCAGGCGGCGGGCAGCCTCTTCGGTGTTCAGGTCACGCTTTTCGACCCACAGCCACAGGTGCTCGCCTTGGCCGGAAAGCGGAATGCCCAGCACTTCATCGACCTGGAAGTCTTCAGCCACCGCCTTGAGGACGGCAGTGCCCAAGGGTTCGCCCGATGCGCGCGGGCCCAGCAGTTCCAGTTCGGTCATGCCGGCAGCAGCAGGGCGACCGAATGCACGGCAATCCCCTCCTCACGGCCGGTGAAGCCCAGCTTTTCAGTGGTGGTGGCCTTGACGTTGACCTGGTCGAGTTCGACCTGCAGGTCTTCGGCGATGAGCTGGCGCATGGTCTCGATGTGCGGGGCCATCTTCGGCGCCTGGGCGACGATGGTGGCGTCGATATTGCCGACCTTCCAGCCCTTGGCCTTGACGATGCCGACTACATGACGTAGCAGCACGCGGCTGTCGGCACCCTTGAATTGTGGGTCGGTGTCGGGGAAGTGCTTGCCGATATCGCCCAGCGCCGCGGCGCCCAGCAAGGCATCGCTCAGGGCGTGCAGCAGCACGTCGCCGTCGGAATGGGCCAGCAGGCCGTATTTGTGGGGGATACGCACCCCGCCCAGGGTAATGAAATCACCGTCGCAGAAACGGTGCACATCGTAGCCATGGCCAATACGCATAGAAAAACGCCCTGAATGAGTCAGGGCGTGATTCTACCTGCTTTTGAAGCATTGGGGCTGCTTCGCAGCCCATGGCCGGCAAGCCAGCTCCCACCTGGCCCACCTGGCCCTCAAGCCATGCACAGTACCTGTGGGAGCTGGCTTGCCGGCGATGAGGCAAACACCCCAGCTACGCCTTACACCCGCTTAAGTGCCACCGCATGATGGCGCAGGTGATCCTCGATGAAGGTGGCAATGAAGTAGTAGCTATGGTCGTAGCCCGGCTGCAAACGCAGGGTCATTTCATGCCCCCCTTTGCGTGCCGCCTGCTCCAGCGCTTCAGGCTTGAGCTGCTTTTCGAGGAAGTCGTCACGGTCGCCCTGATCGACCAGCAACGGCGGGCATTGGCCAGCAGGGGTTTCGGCCAGCAACACGCTGGCATCCCACTCGCGCCAGCGCGCCCGGTCTTCACCCAGGTAGCGGCTGAAGGCCTTCTCGCCCCACGGGCAATCCATCGGGTTGCTGATCGGCGAAAACGCCGACACCGAGCGGTAGCGCCCCGGGTTGCGCAAGGCGCACACCAGCGCGCCGTGCCCACCCATGGAGTGGCCGCTGATGCTACGCTCGCCCGACGCCGGGAAGTGCGCCTCGATCAGCGCCGGCAACTCCTCCACCACATAGTCGTGCATGCGGTAGTGCTGGGCCCAGGGTTGCTGGGTGGCGTTGAGGTAGAAGCCGGCCCCCAGGCCGAAGTCCCACGCGCCGTCCGGGTCGCCCGGCACCTGCTCGCCACGCGGGCTGGTGTCGGGGGCCACGATGATCAGCCCAAGCTCCGCAGCCATGCGCTGGGCGCCGGCCTTCTGCATGAAGTTCTCGTCGGTGCAGGTAAGGCCGCTAAGCCAGTACAGCACCGGCAGCTTCTCGCCCTGCTCGGCCTGCGGTGGCAGGTACACGGCAAACACCATGTCGCAGCCCAGCACCTTGGAGTGATGCCGGTAACGCTTGTGCCAGCCGCCGAAGCTCTTCTGGCAGGAGATGTTATCCAGGCTCATGGCACGCCTCTCAGAAGTGGATCACGCTGCGGATGCTCTTGCCTTCATGCATCAGGTCAAAGGCTTTGTTGATGTCCTCCAGGCCCATGGTATGGGTGATGAAGGTATCCAGCGGAATCTCGCCTTTTTCAGACATTTCCACGTAGCTTGGCAGCTCGCTGCGGCCACGCACGCCGCCAAACGCCGAACCACGCCAGACGCGGCCGGTGACCAGCTGGAACGGACGGGTGGCGATTTCCTGCCCGGCACCGGCTACGCCGATGATGACCGACTCGCCCCAACCCTTGTGGCAGCATTCCAGGGCAGCGCGCATCAGTTGCACGTTACCAATGCACTCGAAGGAGAAGTCCACCCCGCCGTCGGTGAGGTCGACGATCACTTCCTGGATCGGGCGGTCGTATTCTTTCGGGTTGATGCAGTCGGTGGCACCCAGTTGGCGGGCGATCTCGAACTTGGCCGGGTTGATGTCGACGGCAATGATGCGCGAGGCCTTGGCCTTGACCGCACCGATCACTGCCGACAGGCCGATGCCGCCCAGGCCGAAGATGGCCACGGTGTCACCGGGTTTGACCTTGGCGGTGTTGAGCACCGCGCCGATACCGGTGGTGACGCCACAGCCCAGCAGGCAGACCTTTTCCAGTGGTGCTTCTTTCTGGATCTTGGCCACGGAGATCTCCGGCAGCACGGTGTACTCGGAGAAGGTCGAGGTGCCCATGTAGTGGAACAGCTGCTGGCCCTTGTACGAGAAGCGCGTGGTGCCGTCCGGCATCAGGCCCTTGCCCTGGGTAGCGCGGATGGCCTGGCACAGGTTGGTCTTGCCCGAGAGGCAGAACTTGCACTTGCCGCATTCCGGGGTGTACAGCGGGATCACGTGGTCGCCCACGGCCACCGAGGTCACGCCCTCGCCCACCGCTTCGACGATCGCGCCGCCTTCATGGCCGAGGATCGACGGGAAGATGCCTTCCGGGTCGGCACCGGACAAGGTGTAGGCATCGGTGTGGCAGACACCACTGGCGACCACACGCAGCAGCACTTCACCGGCCTTGGGCATGGCCACGTCGACTTCGACGATTTCCAGGGGTTTCTTGGCTTCGAAGGCTACGGCAGCACGGGACTTGATCATCAAAGGTCTCCAGACAGAGGGTCGATTCAGACTCACAGTGTAATTCACCGCCTTTTGATGAATAATCCGGCCAAAGACAAAACATTATTGCCACACAGGGACAATCCATGAGTAGCCGCTGGGAAGGCATCGATGAGTTCGTCGCCGTGGCCGAATCGGGCCAGTTCACGGCAGCAGCCGAACGCCTGGGGGTTTCGTCGTCGCACATCAGCCGCCAGATCGCGCGACTGGAGGAGCGCCTGCAGACGCGCCTGCTGTACCGCAGCACCCGCCGGGTCACCCTGAGCGAGGCCGGGCAGACTTTTCTGCAGCATTGCCAGCGCCTGCAGGATGGCCGCGAGGAAGCCCTGCGCGCCATGGGTGACCTGGCCAGCGAACCCAAAGGGTTGCTGCGCATGACCTGCGCGGTCGCCTACGGCGAGCGCTTCATCGTGCCGCTGGTAACACGGTTCATGGCGCTATACCCGCAGTTGCGGGTGGATGTGGAACTGAGCAACCACACCCTCGACTTGCTGCATGAGGGCATGGACCTGGCCATCCGCCTGGGCCGCCTGGCCGATTCCCGGCTGGTGGCCACGCGCCTGGCGCCGCGGCGCATGTACCTGTGCGCCTCGCCGGCCTACCTGGAACGTTATGGCCGGCCGCACAGCCTGTCGGAACTGGCGCGGCACAATTGCCTGGTGGGCAGTTCGGACTTGTGGGCATTGCAACAGGACGGCCGCGAGATCAGCCAGCGGATACAGGGCAACTGGCGCTGCAACAGTGGCCAGGCAGTGCTGGACGCAGCGCTGCAAGGGATCGGGTTGTGCCAGTTGCCGGATTACTACGTGCTGGAGCACCTGAACAGTGGTGCGCTGGTGTCCTTGCTGGAGGCGCACCAGCCGCCAAATACGGCAGTGTGGGCGCTGTATCCGCAGCAGCGGCACCTGTCGCCGAAGGTGCGGCGGCTGGTGGATTACCTGAAGGAAGGGTTGGCGGGGTTGCCGGAATATCGCGGGATCTGATTGCAAAGGGGTCCGCTTCGCGGCCCAATCGCCGGCAAGCCAGCTCCCACAGTAACCGCGATTCCCTCAGGTCTGTGGAGATACTGTGGGAGCTGGCTTGCCGGCGATTGGGCCGCGAGGCGGACCCGGCGATTTCAGCGCCTGCCCGCCCAGCGCTGGCGCAACCATTCCAGGTCTTCGGGGCGGGTGACCTTGATGTTGTCACTGCGCCCTTCCACCAGCCGCGGCGCATGGCCGGACCATTCGATGGCAGAGGCCTCATCGGTCACCACCACGTCCGACACGAGGCACTCGGCCAGCGCCCGGTGCAACGCCCCAAGGCGGAACATCTGCGGGGTGTAAGCCTGCCAGATAGTGCTGCGGTCCACGGTGGCGCTCACCCGCCCATTGCTGTCCGCACGCTTGAGGGTGTCGCGGGCAGGCACGGCCAGCAGGCCACCCACCGGGTCGCTTGCCAGTTCCGACAACAACTTGTCCAGGTCGCTGCGCGCAAGGTTCGGCCGCGCGGCATCGTGCACCAGCACCCAGTCGCTGTCCGAGGCCCCCTGGGCATGCAGCAACAGCAACGCATTAAGCACCGAATCGGCGCGCTCACGCCCGCCCGCTGCGCGCTGGATGCGCGAGTCGCTGGCGCAACGCAGGGTGGGCCAGAACGGGTCATCTTCAGCAATGCTGACCACCACGCCGTTAAGCCCCGGGTGGCCAAGAAAACAGTCGAGGCTGTGCTCGAGAAGGGTCTGCCCGGCCAGCTCCAGGTATTGCTTGGGGCGGTCGGCAGCCATGCGGGCACCAACGCCCGCAGCAGGAATCACGGCCCAGAAGGCCGGCAAGGTATCGATCATTTCTGTGGCAACTGGAAGAGGGTTTCGCCCTCTTTGACCATTCCCAATTCGTGGCGAGCCCGCTCTTCAACGGTCTCCATGCCTTTTTTCAGCTCCAGCACTTCGGCATCGAGCACACGGTTACGCTCCAGCAGCCGCTCGTTTTCGGCATGCTGCTCGGCAATCTGCTGCTTCAGCTCGGTCACTTGCGCCAGGCTGCCATTACCCACCCACAGGCGGTACTGCAGGCCACCCAGCAGCAGGAGCAGGACGAGGAACAACCAATAAGGACTGCGCATCTAGGTATCCAGGTTAAAAAGACCGCCGCACACTATGCATTTCGGGGTCTCAAATAGCACGAAGCCTGGCCGAGGCCAGGCTTCGTAGACAGAAACCCGTTGGAACGAAGTAACGTTCAGTACGAACGTCCTACAGCTCCGGCTGCTGTCTTTTTACCATCTCTTGCTTAGCCGCGAAACTCGGCACGACCACGGTAAACCGCTTTGGCACCCAGTTGCTCTTCGATGCGCAGCAGTTGGTTGTACTTGGAAACGCGGTCGGAACGGCACAGCGAACCGGTCTTGATCTGGCCGGCAGCAGTACCCACGGCCAGGTCGGCAATGGTCGAGTCTTCGGTTTCACCGGAACGGTGCGAGATCACCGCGGTGTAGCCGGCAGCCTTGGCCATCTGGATGGCTTCCAGGGTTTCGGTCAGCGAGCCGATCTGGTTGAACTTGATCAGGATCGAGTTACCGATGCCCTTCTCGATGCCTTCCTTGAGGATCTTGGTGTTGGTCACGAACAGGTCGTCGCCAACCAGCTGTACCTTCTCGCCGATCTTGTCGGTGAGGATCTTCCAGCCAGCCCAGTCGGACTCGTCCAGGCCGTCTTCGATCGAGATGATCGGGAAGCGCTCGGTCAGGCCTTTCAGGTACTCGGCGAAGCCTTCGGCGTCGAACGACTTGCCTTCGCCGGACAGGTTGTACTTGCCGTCTTCGTAGAATTCGGAAGCCGCGCAGTCCAGTGCCAGGGTCACGTCGGTGCCCAGCTTGTAGCCGGCTTTTTCGACCGCTTCGGCGATGGCAGCCAGGGCGTCTTCGTTGGAAGCCAGGTTAGGCGCGAAACCACCTTCGTCACCCACGGCGGTGTTCAGGCCACGGGCCTTCAGCACGGCTTTGAGGTGGTGGAAGATTTCGGTACCCATGCGCAGGCCGTCGGAGAAGGTCTTGGCGCCAACCGGCTGAACCATGAACTCCTGGATGTCGACGTTGTTGTCGGCGTGCTCGCCACCGTTGATGATGTTCATCATCGGAACCGGCATCGAGTACTGGCCCGGGGTGCCGTTCAGGTTGGCGATGTGCGCGTACAGCGGCAGGTCCTGGTCCTGGGCAGCGGCCTTGGCGGCAGCCAGGGAAACAGCCAGGATGGCGTTGGCGCCCAGCTTGGCCTTGTTCTCGGTACCGTCCAGTTCGATCATGGCGCGGTCCAGGGCCTTCTGGTCGGAAGGGTCCTTGCCCAGCAGCAGGTCACGGATCGGGCCGTTGATGTTGCCGACGGCTTTCAGCACGCCCTTGCCCAGGTAACGGCTCTTGTCGCCATCACGCAGCTCCAGCGCTTCGCGCGAGCCGGTGGAAGCACCGGACGGCGCGCAAGCGCTGCCGATGATGCCGTTGTCGAGCAGTACATCGGCTTCCACGGTGGGGTTGCCACGCGAATCGAGAACTTCACGACCTTTGATGTCGACGATTTTTGCCATTGTTGTAAGCACTCCAGAATTGACGAAAACAACCTAGCTTAAGAAATTCTTGCCGTTCACCAGGCGGACTTTGCAGTGGGCAGGCCGGGTGAAGGGAGCCCCTGACCGATTGGTCAGGGGTGGATCGGGCGGTACTTTACCCGAGAAATGAGCTTTACGCGGTTTCTACCGTCGGAAAACTTTTCACCAGGTCGTCCAGTTGCTTGAGCTGGGCCAGGAATGGCTCCAGTTTGTCCAGGCGCAGGGCGCATGGGCCATCGCATTTGGCGTTGTCCGGGTCGGGGTGGGCTTCGAGGAACAGGCCGGCCAGGCCCTGGCTCATGCCGGCCTTGGCCAGGTCGGTGACCTGGGCGCGGCGGCCACCGGCGGAATCGCTGCGACCACCCGGCATCTGCAGGGCGTGGGTCACGTCGAAGAACACCGGGTACTCGAACTGCTTCATGATGCCGAAGCCGAGCATGTCCACTACAAGGTTGTTGTAGCCGAAGCTCGAACCACGCTCGCAGAGGATCAACTGGTCGTTACCGGCCTCAGCGCACTTGGCCAGGATGTGTTTCATTTCCTGGGGTGCGAGGAACTGGGCCTTCTTGATGTTGATCACCGCGCCGGTCTTGGCCATGGCCACCACCAGGTCGGTCTGCCGCGACAGGAAGGCCGGCAGCTGGATGATGTCGCACACCTTGGCGACGGGCTCGGCCTGGTAAGGCTCGTGCACGTCGGTGATCACCGGCACGTTGAAGGTGCGCTTGATCTCTTCGAAGATCTTCAGCCCTTCTTCCATGCCCGGACCACGGTAGGACGTCACCGACGAACGGTTGGCCTTGTCGAAGCTGGCCTTGAACACGTACGGGATACCGAGCTTCTCGGTCACCCGCACGTACTCTTCGCAGACCTTCATTGCCAGGTCACGGGATTCCAGGACGTTCATGCCGCCGAACAGGACGAACGGCTTGTCGTTGGCGATCTCGATGTTACCGACGCGAATGATCTTCTGGGTCATTGATCAGGCCTTGTTCTTCTGAGCCAGGGCTGCCTTGACGAAACCACTGAACAGCGGGTGGCCGTCACGCGGGGTGGAGGTGAATTCCGGGTGGAACTGGCAGGCGACGAACCATGGGTGGTCCTTGGACTCGACCACTTCCACCAGCGCGCCGTCTTCGGAACGACCGGAAACCACCAGGCCGGCATCGACCAGTTGCGGCAGCAGGTTGTTGTTCACTTCGTAGCGGTGACGGTGACGCTCGGTGATCACGTCCTTGTTGTAGCAGTCGTGCACCTTGGAGCCGGCGGCCAGCTGGCAGTCCTGTGCGCCCAGGCGCATGGTGCCACCCAGGTCGGAAGCCTCGGTACGGGTCTCGACGGCACCGGTGGCATCAGCCCACTCGGTGATCAGGCCGACTACCGGGTGGCCGCTGTTGCGGTCGAATTCGGTGGAGTTGGCGTCTTTCCAGCCCATCACGTTACGGGCGAACTCGATCACGGCCACCTGCATGCCCAGGCAGATACCCAGGTACGGTACCTTGTTCTCACGGGCGTATTGCACCGCAGTGATCTTGCCTTCCACGCCGCGCAGGCCGAAACCGCCCGGCACCAGAATGGCGTCGGCGCCTTCGAGCAGGCTGGTGCCCTGGTTCTCGATGTCTTCCGAATCGATGTAGCGCAGGTTGACCTTGGTGCGGTTGGTGATGCCGGCGTGGCTCATCGCTTCGATCAGCGATTTGTACGCATCCAGCAGCTCCATGTACTTGCCGACCATGGCGATGGTCACTTCGTGCTCTGGGTTGAGCTTGGCGTCGACCACTTTGTCCCACTCGGACAGGTCGGCGCTGTTGCACTGCAGGCCGAAGCGCTCGGTGACGAAGTCATCCAGGCCCTGAGCATGCAGGATGCCCGGGATCTTGTAGATGGTATCGGCGTCTTCCAGCGCAATCACCGCACGCTCTTCAACGTTGGTGAACTGGGCGATCTTGCGGCGCGACGAGCTGTCGATCGGGTGATCGGAGCGGCATACCAGCACGTCAGGCTGCAGGCCGATGGAGCGCAGCTCCTTGACCGAGTGCTGGGTCGGCTTGGTCTTGGTCTCGCCAGCAGTGGCGATGTACGGAACCAGCGTCAGGTGCATCAGCATCGCGCGCTTGGCGCCGACTTCGAAACGCAACTGGCGGATGGCTTCGAGGAACGGCTGCGACTCGATGTCGCCGACGGTACCGCCGATTTCCACCAGGGCCACGTCGGCATCGCCGGCACCCTTGATGATGCGACGCTTGATCTCGTCGGTGATGTGCGGGATGACCTGGATGGTCGCGCCCAGGTAGTCACCACGACGCTCTTTACGCAGCACGTGCTCGTAAATGCGACCAGTGGTGAAGTTGTTGTTCTGGGTCATGGTGGTGCGGATGAACCGCTCGTAGTGGCCCAGGTCGAGGTCAGTCTCGGCGCCATCGTGGGTGACGAACACTTCACCGTGCTGGAACGGGCTCATGGTGCCCGGATCGACGTTGATGTACGGATCCAGCTTGAGCATGGTGACCTTCAGGCCCCGCGCTTCCAGGATGGCCGCCAGGGAAGCCGAGGCAATGCCTTTCCCCAATGAAGAAACAACACCGCCCGTGACGAATATGTAGCGCGTCATGAAAAACCCTAGAAGTCTGCGTTAAGGCGGCCAGCGCCGCCGGAGAAAGCGAAGGAAGGCCGAAGCCCCCGATCACCTGCGTCAGTCACAGTGCATCTCGAAAAACTGTCGCGTCTGTACAGACCAGGGGTATCCCCGGCATGGAGCTCGCTCGTCATTTTCAGAATCAGCCCAGCAAAAAACTGCTTGGTAACCGGCAACCCCTGTGTTTTCGCGGAAGCCACAGAAGTTGTATCAAGAAGGGAGGGTAGTCTACCGGAATGTACCCTTCATCTCAAACCTTGCGCGCTCGTCGGCAACTGCCACTGCAGCTGGCAATCCGCCTGCACCAGCCCGGGCAGGTTGGCCACCGCCAGCAGGTGCTCACCCTGATACAGCAACGGCAGGCGCGGACGCAGGAAATACGGCACCCGCCGCTCATTGAGCAGACGCTTGAGATCGCGCCGGCCGCGGCCGGGAACCTCCAGCATTTCGCCGCCCTGGCGGTAGGCAATGCGCAGACCAGCCATTGGCACGGCGACATCAAGACGCACCCTGCCGTTACCTGGCAGTACCAGGGGCAACGTTGAATTCGGCCAGGCCATTTCTCCGACAGGCTGTTGCAGCCAGTCGCCGCTCAGCCACCAGATGCGGCCATCGCTGCGCAGCAACTGCCCATCGGCAAGCTGCCAGACCGGCCGGGCATCGGCGGCAGCATCGCGCAGGTCTGCCCAGCCGGCCCAATGCCGGGTGTCGGGCAAACGGGTGCGCCGGCTCAGCCAGTATTGCAAGGCATTGCGCTGACGGGCTGGCGACAGCGCCATGAGCGTGGCCAGGCCAAGGGAGTCCAGGCCCGACCAGGCGACGGACGACCCCTCCTGCGCAGGCGCCAGGTCGCCCTGGGCCAGTTCATCCAGCAGGCCCAGGGCTTCACCCAGGTGCTCTGCGGCGCGCGCGAGATTCTGGCTGGCCTGTGGCCAACGTTGTTGCAACTGCGGGAACACTTCGCCGCGCAGGTAGTTGCGGGCAAATTGTGTGTCGGTGTTTGACGGGTCTTCAATCCAGGCAAGCCCGTTCGCCTTGGCATAGTCATGCAGTTGCTGGCGTGAACGACCCAGCAACGGCCTGACCAGGGTGCCCTGCCCTAGCGCCCGCTGCCCGGGCATCGCCGCCAGGCCACGCAACCCGGCGCCGCGCAACAGGCGGAACAACAGGGTTTCGGCCTGGTCATCGCGGTGCTGCCCGGTGAACAGAATGTCGCCAGGGCCGAGGGACTGTTTGAAAGCGGCATAGCGAGCGTCGCGGGCCCCCTGTTCGAGGCTGGCGCCGGGAGTGACCTGGACGTGAATGACCTGAAGTTCGATGCCAAGGTTGTCGCAGATGGCTTGGCAGTGGGCAGGCCAGGCGTCGGCCGCGGCTTGCAGGCCGTGGTGGATATGGATGGCGCGCAGCGGGGGGGAAGCGAGGTTGCGGGCGTGAGTGGCCAGCAGGTGCAGGAGCACGGTGGAGTCGAGGCCACCGGAGAAGGCTATGCACCAGGTGGGGGCTTGCAGCCAGGGGGTGAGGGTGATCATGAGGGCCTCACATGGCTTGAGATTGCCGGCGAATGGGCCACAGAGCGGCCCCGGCGGTATGTCAGAGGCCGTAGCTCATCAGGCGCTCGTAACGGCGAGCCAGCAGCGCGTCGTTATCGAACTTGCCGAGCATGTCCAGCTGTTCGATCAGGTCAGCACGGATGCTTTCCGACACTTTCACCGGGTCACGATGGGCGCCGCCCAACGGCTCCTGGATGACCTTGTCGACGATGTTCAGGCTCTTCAGGCGCTCGGCAGTGATGCCCATGGCCTCAGCGGCATCGGCCGCCTTGTCGGCAGTCTTCCACAGGATCGACGCGCAGCCTTCCGGCGAGATCACCGAGTAGGTGGAGTATTGCAGCATGTTCAGCTGGTCGCACACGCCGATGGCCAGTGCACCGCCAGAACCACCCTCACCGATCACGGTAGCAATGATCGGGGTTTTCAGGCGCGCCATCACGCGCAGGTTCCAGGCGATTGCCTCGCTCTGGTTGCGCTCTTCGGCATCAATACCCGGGTAGGCACCCGGGGTGTCGATGAAGGTCAGGATCGGCATCTTGAAGCGCTCGGCCATTTCCATCAGGCGGCAAGCCTTGCGGTAGCCTTCAGGGCGCGGCATACCGAAGTTGCGGCGTACCTTCTCGCGCACTTCACGGCCCTTCTGGTGGCCGATGACCATGACCGGCTTGCCATCCAGGCGCGCGGTACCACCGACGATGGCGGCGTCGTCGGAGAAGTTGCGGTCACCGTGCAGCTCTTCGAACTCGGTGAAGATGTGCTCCAGGTAGTCCAGTGTGTAAGGACGACGCGGGTGACGTGCCAGGCGGGCGATCTGCCAGCTGGTCAGGTTGCCGAAGATGCTTTCGGTCAGTGTGTTGCTCTTGTCTTGCAGACGGGCAATTTCATCGCTGATGTTCAGCGAGTTGTCGTTACCTACCAGGCGCAGGCCTTCGATCTTGGCTTGCAGGTCGGCAATCGGCTGTTCGAAATCGAGAAAATTCGGGTTCATAGTCATCCGTCTTGGGTCTACGGCCAGGCGGCCGGCCGGTTGATCCGTTTGGCGCCCTACCTTAAGGGATCAGGCGCATTCAGGTCGAGATTAAATTTTTTGTCGATTCAACGATATTGCAGGAAGACGTTCTCACGCCCGAACTGGTCACGCAGCGCCTGAATCAGCCCATCGGCCGGGTCGATAGACCACTGCTCACCGAACTGCAGCATGGCCTTGGCGTCGCTGCCGGTGTACTCCAGGGTGATCGGGCAAGCACCGCGATGGCGGGTGATCAGTTCACCCAGCCACTTCAGCCGGTCGCCCTTGAGCGCCTCGTGTGCCACCTTCAGGCGCAGGCTCTCCGCCAGCTTGGTGCGCGCATCTTCCATGGTCATCACCTGCTTCACCCGCAGGCGCAGGCCGCCGGAGAAGTCGTCGTTGCTGACCTCGCCTTCGACGACCACCATCGCATCGGCCTGCAGCAAGGACTGTGCCGCCATGAAGGAATCGGCGAACAGCGAAGCCTCGATGCGCCCGGAGCGGTCATCCAGGGTGACGAAGCCCATCTTGTCGCCCTTCTTGTTCTTCATTACCCGCAGGGCAATGATCATGCCGGCGATAGTCTGGGTTTCGCGCGACGGCTTGAGGTCGATGATGCGCTGGCGGGCGAAGCGGCGGATCTCGGTCTCGTACTCATCGATCGGGTGGCCGGTGAGGTACAGGCCAAGGGTGTCCTTCTCGCCCTTCAGGCGCTCCTTGAGGGTCAGCTCGCGCACCTTGCGGTGGTTGGCATAGACGTCGACTTCCACCTCGTCGAACATGCTGCCGAACAGGTCGACATGGCCGCTGTCAGCGGTGTGAGCCGCCTGCTCTGCAGCCTTGATCGCCTCACCCAGTGCCGAGAGCAAGGTTGCTCGGTTGATGTCGATGTTGGCCTGGTAGGCCTTGATCTCATCATGGAAGTGCGGGCCAAGACGGTCCAGTGCGCCACTGCGCACCAGCGCATCCAGGGTGCGCTTGTTGACCCGCTTGAGGTCGATGCGCTCACAGAAGTCGAACAGGTCCTTGAACGGCCCGCCCTGGGCACGCGCCTCGACGATCGCTTCCACCGGGCCTTCGCCGACACCCTTGATGGCGCCCAGGCCATAGACGATACGGCCATCGTTGTTGACGGTGAACTTGAAGTCGGAAAAGTTCACATCCGGCGCGTCGAGGCGCAGCTTCATGCTGCGCACCTCCTCGACCAGCACCACCACCTTGTCGGTGTTGTGCATGTCCGCCGACAGCACGGCAGCCATGAACGGCGCCGGGAAGTGGGTTTTCAGCCAGGCGGTCTGGTAGGACACCAGGCCATAGGCGGCGGAGTGGGATTTGTTGAAGCCATAACCCGCAAACTTTTCCACCAGGTCAAAGATGTTACCGGCCAGGTCGGCATCGATGCCGTTGTTGGCGCAACCTTCGATGAAGCCACCACGCTGCTTGGCCATTTCCTCGGGTTTTTTCTTACCCATGGCCCGGCGCAGCATGTCTGCACCACCGAGGGTGTAGCCTGCCATCACCTGGGCGATCTGCATCACCTGTTCCTGGTACAGGATGATGCCGTAGGTAGGCGCCAGCACCGGCTGCAGGCCGTCATACTGGTAATCGGGGTGCGGGTAGGCCAGCTCGGCTCGGCCGTGCTTGCGGTTGATGAAGTCGTCCACCATGCCCGACTGCAGCGGGCCCGGGCGGAACAGCGCTACCAGTGCGATAAGGTCTTCGAGGCAGTCGGGCTTGAGCTTCTTGATCAGCTCCTTCATGCCACGGGATTCAAGCTGGAACACCGCAGTGGTTTCGGCTTTTTGCAGCAGCTCGTAAGTCTTGCGGTCATCCAGCGGGATGAAGTCGATGTTGAGATCTGGCAGGTTTTTCTTGGCCTGCTCGCGGTTGATGATCTCCATCGCCCACTTGATGATGGTCAGGGTCCGCAGGCCGAGGAAGTCGAACTTGACCAGGCCGGCGGCCTCGACGTCGTCCTTGTCGAACTGGGTTACCAGGCCGCCGCCCTCTTCGTCACAGGCGATCGGCGAAAAATCGGTGAGCTTGGTCGGCGCGATAACCACACCACCGGCGTGCTTGCCGGTACCCCGGGTGACGCCTTCCAGCTTCAGCGCCATGTCCCAGATTTCGCGGGCATCCTCGTCGCCCTTGAGGAAGTCGCGCAGGATTTCTTCCTGCTCGTAGGCCTTCTCCAGGGTCATGCCCACTTCGAACGGGATCATCTTCGACAGGCGGTCGGCCAGCCCGTATGACTTGCCCTGCACCCGCGCCACGTCTCGCACTACCGCCTTGGCGGCCATGGTACCAAAGGTGATGATCTGGCTGACCGCATTGCGCCCGTAGGCATCGGCCACGTATTCGATCACCCGATCCCGGCCATCCATGCAGAAGTCGACGTCGAAGTCGGGCATGGAAACCCGTTCAGGGTTGAGGAAGCGCTCGAACAGCAAGTCGTAGGCCAGTGGGTCGAGGTCGGTGATCTTCAGCACGTAGGCCACCAGCGAGCCCGCACCCGAACCACGGCCAGGTCCGACCGGCACGCCGTTGTTCTTGGCCCACTTGATGAAGTCCATCACGATCAGGAAGTAACCGGGGAAGCCCATCTGGATGATGATATCCAGCTCGAACTTCAGGCGGTCCAGGTACACCTGGCGCTTCTCTTCGTAATTGGGTGTGGTGTCTTTCGGCCACAACACCGCCAGGCGCTCTTCCAGGCCTTCGTGGGACACAAGCCGCAGGTAGTCGTCAATGCCCATACCGTTCGGTGTGGGGAAGTCGGGCAGGAAGTGCTTGCCCAGCTGCACCTGAATGTTGCAGCGCTTGGCGATCTCGACGGTGTTGGCGATGGCGTCGGGCAGGTCGCTGAACAGCTCGGCCATTTCCTCGGACGATTTCAGGTATTGCTGGTCACTGTAGCCACGCGGGCGGCGCGGGTCGTCAAGGGTCCAGCCCTCGCCAATGCAAACGCGGGTTTCGTGGGCGTCGAAGTCCGCCTGCTTGATGAAACGCACGTCGTTGGTGGCCACCAGCGGGGCGCCAAGCTTGTCGGCCAGGGCCACCGCCGCGTGCACGTATTCTTCATCGCGGGCGCGGTTGGTGCGCTGCACTTCAACGTAGAAGCGCTCGGGGAACATGCCCATCCAGTCTTGCAGCAGGGCCTGGGCTTCTTCATGCCGGCCGGACAACAAGGCCATGCCGATATCGCCCTCCTTGCCCGCTGACAGGGCAATCAGGCCCTCGCTGGCGGGGGCGATCCATTCACGCTGGAGGATGACCAACCCGTTACGCTGGCCATCGGTCCAGCCGCGCGAGATCAGCTCGGTGAGGTTGCGATAGCCCTTGGCGTCCATGGCCAGGAAGCAGATGCGCGACAGCGGCGCCTCCGGATCGGCACCGGCCAGCCACAGGTCGGCACCACAGATCGGCTTGATGCCCGCACCCATGGCAGTCTTGTAGAACTTCACCAGCGAGCACATGTTGCTCTGGTCGGTGATCGCCACCGCCGGCATGTTCATCCCGGCCAGCGCCTTGGCCAGCGGTTTGATCCGCACCAGGCCGTCGACCAGCGAGAATTCGGAGTGGACGCGCAGGTGAACGAAGGGAACCGACATGGAAGATCCTGTAGCAGTGCTTAACGACAAGGGCGGGATTGTAGCTTAAATGGGCGGGGATTTTGGGGCTGCTTCGCAGCCCTTCGCGCGCTTCCCAGGCCGCACGCACCGGGGCAAAGGAACGCCGATGGATGGGCGTAGGCCCCAGGCGCGCGAGCGCTTCAAGGTGCACCGGGGTCGGGTAACCTTTGTGCCCACCCATGCCATACCCTGGGTAGATCAGCTCGAACGCGCTCATCTCACGGTCACGGGTTACCTTGGCCAGGATCGAGGCAGCTGCAATAGCCGGCACCTGGCTATCGCCTTTGATCACCGGCGACGCCGGCACGGCCAGCTTCGGGCAGCGGTTGCCATCGATCAGGGCCAGCTTCGGCGTAATGTGCAGACCCTCCACCGCACGCTGCATGGCCAGCATCGTGGCCTGCAGGATGTTCAGGCGGTCGATTTCGTCGACCTCGGCGCGGGCGATGCAGAAGCTCAAGGCCTTTTCACAGATCTCGTCGAACAACGCCTCGCGCTTGGCTTCGGTGAGTTTCTTCGAATCGTTCAGGCCGAGGATCGGGCGCGCCGGATCAAGGATCACCGCCGCGGTCACCACCGCGCCGCACAGCGGCCCGCGGCCCACTTCGTCGACGCCGGCGACCAGGTCTTCGACCAGGTTGAAGTCCAGTCCAATTTGCATGTCAGCGGTCCTTGAGCAAGGCCAATACCGCCTCGGCCGCCTGGTTGGAGGCGTCACGGCGCAGGGTGCGGTGAATTTCGTCGAAACGTTCGGTCTGCTGGCTGCCATCGCGCACCAGCGGCGCAAGGGTGTTGGCCAAGGCATCGCTGGTGGCGGCGTCCTGCAACAGTTCGGGCACCAGTTCACGCTGGGCGAGCAGGTTTGGCAGGGACACGTAAGGGCTCTTCACCAGGCGCTTGAGGATCCAGTAGGTCAAGGGCGCAAGGCGGTAGGCCACCACCATTGGCCGCTTGTACAGCAGCGCTTCGAGGGTGGCGGTGCCCGAGGCGATCAGTACTGCATCACAGGCCGCCAGGGCCTGGTGCGACTGGCCATCGAGCAGGGTCAGTGGCAGTTGGCGCCCTTCGAGCATTTGTTCGACCTGGGCACGCCGCGCGGCGTTGGCGCAGGGCAGCACGAAGTGCACGCCTGGCACCTGCTGCTGCAGGCGCTCGGCGGCGTCGAGGAACAACGCCCCCAGGCGCCCTACCTCGCCACCCCGGCTGCCAGGCATCAGTGCAACCACCGGCCCCTCGCGCAGGCCCAGCGCAGCACGTGCTGCCGGGCGGTCGGTTTCAAGCGGTATGGTGTCGGCCAGCGGGTGACCGACAAAGCGCACCGGTACCCCCTGCTCTTCATAGAACCGCGCCTCGAACGGCAGCAGCGTCAGCATAAGGTCGCAGCCTTCGCGAATCTTCAGTACGCGCTTCTGCCGCCAGGCCCAGACCGACGGGCTGACGTAGTGCACGGTCTTGATTCCGACCTGGCGCAGCTTGAGTTCAATGTTGAGGGTGAAGTCGGGGGCGTCGATGCCGATGAACACATCCGGCTTTTCGTCGATCAGTGTCTGGATCAGCAGCTTGCGGCGTTTGAGCAGCTCGCGCAGGCGCCCCAGCACTTCGACCAGCCCCATGACCGCCAGGCGCTCCATGGGGAAGTATGATTGCAGGCCTTCGGCTTCCATCAACGGGCCGCCAACGCCAATGAAACGTACGTCGGGGTGGCGTGCCTTGAGGGCACGCATCAAGCCTGAACCAAGAATATCGCCGCTGGCCTCACCTGCGACCAAGGCTACGCAAAGCGGGGCCATGTCAGCGGGTGATGCCGCGGGCGGAATTCACGATCGACTGACGGAACAGTTCGACCTCAGGGTGTTTCGCGGCCATTTCGGCCAGCTCCTTGAGCGCGTCTTCGACGGTCAGGCCCTGACGATAGACAATCTTGTAGCAACGGCGCAGCACGTGGATCACCTCGTCGCTGAAACCGCGGCGGCGCATGCCCTCGAAGTTCATGCTGCGGGCTTCGGCCGGGCTGCCGAACACGGTGACGAAGGCCGGGACGTCCTTGCCGATAGCCGTGCCCATGCCGGAAAACGCGTGGGCACCGATATGGCAGTACTGATGCACCAGGGTATAGCCGGACAGGATCGCCCAGTCGCCTACGTGCACGTGGCCGGCCAGGGCCGTGTTGTTGACCAGGATGCAGTGGTTGCCAATGACGCTGTCGTGGCCGATGTGGGCATAGGCCATGATCAGGTTGTGGTCGCCCACGGTGGTTTCCGCACGGTCCTGAACGGTGCCGCGGTGGATGGTCACCCCTTCGCGGAACACATTGTGATCGCCGATCACCAGGCGCGTCGGTTCACCCTTGTACTTGAGGTCCGGGGTATCTTCGCCAATCGAGGAAAACTGAAAGATACGGTTGTGCTTGCCGATGCGGGTCGGCCCTTTGAGCACAACATGCGGGCCGATAACGGTACCCTCCCCGATTTCCACATCGGGGCCAACGATCGACCAAGGGCCGACCTCGACACCATCGGCCAGCTTGGCCGACGGGTCGATAATGGCCCGAGGATCAATCGAATTCATAGGGAGCGTTCCGCGCATGTGATCTGTGCCGAGCAAACCGGTTTGCCGTCGACCAGGGCGCGGCATTCAAACTTCCAGATCATGCTCTTGCGGCTGAGGAACTTGGCTTCCAGCACCAACTGGTCACCCGGCAGTACCGGCTGACGGAAGCGCAGCTTGTCGGAACCGACGAAGTAGTACAGGGTGCCATCAGCGGGTTTGGCATCGAGCATCTTGAAACCGAGGATGCCGGCCGCCTGGGCCATGGCTTCAATGATCAAAACGCCCGGCATGATCGGGTGCGCCGGGAAATGGCCGTTGAAGAACGGCTCGTTGATGCTGACATTCTTGTAGGCACGAATGCTCTGGGCCTCGAAGTCCAGATCCGTCACCCGGTCCACCAGCAGGAACGGGTAACGGTGAGGCAGGTATTCGCGAATCTCGTTGATGTCCATCATTTCGGGGGGGAAGCCTGTAATAAGAATAGGGAGCGCAGGTGCTGACCACACGCTCCTTTAGCAATCCAAAGAGGAGCCAGCTAGCGACTGTTCACTCTTGCTCAGGGAATGGTATCAGCCTTCTGATGTCGGCAGGCCACCTGAGGTCACGGTATCGACGCGTTTTTCCAGCTGCTGAAGACGCTTGGCCATGTCATCCAGCTGGCGGATCCGCGCAGCGCTCTTGCGCCAGTCAGCCAAAGGCTGCATGGCTGTGCCGGATGAATAGGAACCGGGTTCAGTGATCGAACGGGTTACCATTGTCATCCCTGAAACAAATACGTTATCGCAAATATCAATGTGCCCTACCAGGCCCACTCCCCCGGCCAGCATGCAATGCTTGCCGATGCGCGTACTGCCGGAAATGCCCACACAAGCGGCCATGGCCGTGTGGTCACCGATCTGCACGTTGTGGGCGATCTGGATCTGGTTGTCGAGCTTGACCCCGTCGCCGATCCGCGTGTCGGACAGCGCACCACGGTCGACGGCAGTATTGACGCCGATTTCCACGTCATCACCAATGGTGACACCGCCGATCTGGGCGATCTTGCGCCAGATACCCTTCTCATTGGCAAAGCCGAAGCCTTCGCCGCCGATCACAGCACCCGACTGGATGACCACGCGCTTGCCGATCACGACGTCGTGATACAACGTCACCCGCGGCGCCAGCCAGCCGCCTTCACCTACAACGCAACGCGCCCCGATGAAGCAATGCGCGCCGATGCAGACATCAGCCTCGATGTGCGCACCGCTTTCGATCACCGCGAACGGCCCGATGCTGGCGCTGGCGTCCACCTGCGCGTCCTCAGCCACCACGGCGCTGGGATGGATTCCCGCCACAGCCTTGGGTTTGGGGTCGAACAAGTGGGAAATACGCGCATACGACTGGTACGGGTCGGCCACGATCAGGGCATTGCCAGCGAAACTTTCGGCATCCGCAGCCTTGAGCAATACCGCACCCGCCTGGCAGTTATCCAGGTACTTGCGGTACTGCGGGTTGGCGAGGAAGCTCAATTGACCGGGGCCTGCCTCCTGCAAGGTGGCCAGCCCGGTAATCTGCAACGCCTCGGGCCCCTTGAGGGTGGCACCGAGGGCCTCGGCCAGCTGGCCTAGCGTCATGGTCACACTCATATCAACGGGCTTGGTTCATGCGCTCGATGACCTGGCGGGTGATGTCGTACTGAGGTTTGACATCGATGACCGCACCACGCTCGAGGACCAGGTCGAAACCGCCCTTCTTGATCACTTCCTCGACAGCACCATCCAGCTTCGGCTTCAGCTGCTTGAGCATGTCGCGGTCAGCAACGGCTTTGGCTTCGTTCAGTTCCTTGGACTGGAACTGGAAGTCACGGGCCTTTTGCTTGAACTCGAGCTCCAGGCGCTCACGCTCCTGCTGCTGCATCTTGTCGCCGCCCTTGATCAGGCGGTCCTGGATGCCCTTGGCGCTGCTTTCCAGGCTTTTCAGCTTGGTCAGTTGCGGACCGAACTTCTTCTCGGCATCGACCGCGTATTTCTTGGCGGCATCCGATTCGAGCAGGGCCATCTGATAGTTCAGCACGGCAACCTTCATTTCGGCGAATGCCGGGGTGGCGACCAGCGCCGCGGCCACTACGGCCAGTTGAGCCAATTTACGCACGATGCACTCCTGGATAAACCGTTGTCATTAAGCAAGGGCCGACCTTAGAAGGTCTGGCCCAGAGAGAATTGGAACACCTGGGTATCGGCATCGTCCGGCTTCTTGACCGGCATTGCCAGGCTGAAGCTCAACGGGCCCAGTGCGGTAATCCAGGTCACACCCAAGCCGACCGAACTGGCCATGCCCGAGAAGCCGACCTTCTCGCAATCAGGCTTGTTGCCGCAATTGGTGTCGAACACGTTACCCACGTCCCAGAACACGGAGGTGCGCAGCGAACGCTGGTCCTTGACGAACGGCAGCGGGAACAGCAACTCGACACCACCCTGTACCAGCACGTTACCGCCGAACGGCAACGGATCCTGATCCGGGTCACGGATAGTACCCGGCTTACCGTTGGGATCGTCTGCCCCACGGCTCGGGGTGCTGCGCGGGCCAAGGCTGCTGTCCTTGAAGCCACGGACAGAGTTGAAGCCACCTGCGAAGTAGTTCTCGTAGAACGGCAGGCCCGAGGTGCTGCCATAACCATCACCATAGCCCAGCTCGGTGTGCAGGCGCAGGGTGTAGTCGTTGCTGATCGGCTGGAACAGCTGGCCACGGTAGTCGAGCTTGAAGAACGACAGGTCGCTGCCCGGAATGGTGGATTCCAGGGTCAGGCTTTGCGAGTGACCACGGGTGGCCAGCACGCCTTTGTTGAGGGTGGACTCGGACCAGCCGATCGAGGCCTTGAAGTTCAGGAAATTCTCGCCTTCCTGGTCAAGGAAATCGAAGATCTCGTCAACGGTGTACTTACCGGTCTTGATCTTGTCCTGCTGCACGCTCAGGCCATAGGTCAGGCGCGAGGTTTCGCTGATCGGGTAGCCCAGGCTGACGCCGGCACCCAGGCTGTCCACCGCATAGCTGGCCACATCGACGTCGAGGTCGTCGTAGTCGGTGCTGCGGTAGAAGGCGTTGTAACCCAGGCTGACGCCATCGGCAGTGAAGTAGGGGTCCACGAAGCCGAAGTTGTAGCGGGTCTGGTATTCCGAACGGGTCAGGCCGATGGACACCTTGTTACCGGTACCGAGGAAGTTGCTCTGGCTGATCGAACCACCGAGGATCAGGCCGGCGCTCTGGGCGAAACCGACGCTGGCGGTGATCGAGCCAGAGGCTTGCTCTTCGACGCTGTAGTTGACGTCGACCTGGTCGTCAGTGCCTGGCACCGGCGGGGTCTCGACGTTGACTTCCTTGAAGAAGCCCAGCCGCTCCAGGCGGGTCTTGGACTGGTCGATGAGGTAGGTCGAAGCCCAGCCGCCTTCCATCTGGCGCATTTCGCGACGCAGCACTTCGTCTTCGGTCTTGGTGTTGCCGCGGTAGTTGATGCGGTTGACGTAGGCACGCTTGCCCGGGTCGACCACGAACATGATGTCGACCGTGTGGTCCTGGTCGTTCGGCTGTGGCACGCCGTTGACGTTGGCGAAGGTGTAGCCTTCGTTGCCCAGACGGCGGGTGATCAACTCGGAGGTGGTGGTCATCACCTTGCGCGAGAACACCTGGCCCGGCTGCACCAGCAGCAGCGACTTGACCTGGTCTTCCGGCACTTTCAGGTCACCGGACAGCTTCACGTCGCGAACGGTGTACTTCTCGCCTTCGTTGATGTTGACAGTGATGTAGACGTGTTTCTTGTCTGGCGTGATGGACACCTGGGTGGAAGCGATGTCCATGTTGATGTAGCCGCGGTCCAGGTAGTACGAGCGCAGGCGCTCCAGGTCACCGGACAGTTTTTCGCGGGCATACTTGTCGTCGTTCTTGAAGAACGACAGCCAGTTGGTGGTCTTCAGCTCGAACAGCTGGCCCAGGGTGTCATCATCGAACACGTTGTTGCCAACGATGTTGATGTGCTGGATGGCAGCGACGGTGCCTTCGTTGATCTTGATCTTCAGCGCCACGCGGTTGCGCGGCTGCGGCACGACTTCGGCGTCGACCTCGGCCGAATAGCGGCCCTGGGCCACGTACTGGCGCTGCAGCTCGTTACGCACACCTTCAAGGGTGGCACGCTGGAAGATCTCGCCTTCGGCCAGGCCCGATTGTTTCAGGCCCTTCATCAGGTCTTCGGTGCTGATCGCCTTGTTGCCTTCGATCTCGATGCTCGACACCGACGGGCGCTCGACCACGTTGATGATCAGCACATTGCCATCGCGGTTCAGCTGGATGTCCTGGAAGAACCCGGTCTTGAACAGGGAACGGGTCGAGTCCACCAGGCGGCGGTCATCGGCCTGATCGCCGACGTTCAGCGGCAAGGCACCGAAGACACTGCCAGCGGAAACCCGCTGCAGGCCGTTGACGCGAATATCGGAGATGGTGAAGGACTCGGCGTGAACTTCAGCGATCATCAGTGCGGACATGACCGCAGTTAGCAGCAGACGTTTCATGAAGTCCTTTTATTCCAACTGGCAATAAACAACCTGCCGCGACAACGCGGCAGGTTCGCAATTGAGCGAAGCTTTATAGTCGACCCAGATCGTTGATCAGGGCGAGCAACATCACCCCTATGACCAAACTGATACCGATCTGGACCCCCCAACCTTGCACCCGATCTGACAGCGGACGACCGCGCGCCAACTCGACCAGGTAAAACAGCAAATGCCCCCCATCCAGTACCGGGATGGGCAGCAAGTTAAGAACCCCCAGGCTTATGCTCAGGTAGGCCAGGAAATTCAGGAAATCCCCCACGCCGGACTGGGCTGAAGCGCCCGCCACTTTAGCAATGGTTATCGGTCCACTCAAGTTTTTTACCGAGAGCTCCCCGAACAGCATTTTCTTCAGCGATTCAAGGGTCAGCACGCTCATGTTCCAGGTACGGGACAAGCCCTCACCCACTGCCTCGAGCGGGCCGTAGCTGATTTCGCGGAGCATGCTGGCAGGCCATTCGCCACCTTTTACCCCGGCGCCAAGATAGCCACCGGCAGCCTTGCCCTCACCCTTGCGTGCCAGGGTCACCGGCACCTCCAGGGCAGCGCCGTCGCGCTCCACACGCACGACCACTTTGGCGTCCGGGCGGGCACGTACGCTGTCGACAACCTGCTGCCATTCCGTCACCGGCACGCCATCGACACTCAGCAGCTTGTCGCCTGTCTTGAGGCCCTCAGCGGCAGCCGGCCCCTTCGGATCAATCTCGGCCAGCACCGGCACCATCGCCGGGCGCCAAGGGTGCAGCCCCAAGGACTGGATAGGGTCCGGCTCGTCAGCACCCTTGAGCCAGCTGTCCAGCTTGACCTGCAGCTGGCGCTCGGCCGTGGCGCCTTCGTCGCGCACGCCAACCTGCAACGTGCCGCTTTCGCCCAGGCGACGAACCAGCTGCAGGTTGACCGCCGACCAACCGTTGGTCGGCTTGCCGTCGATAGAAACGATTTCCTGACCTGCGGTCAGCCCGGCCGATGCTGCCAGGCTGCCAGCATCGACCGTACCGATCACGGGACGGACCTGCTGGGTACCCAGCATCGCCAGCACCCAGAAGAACAGGATGGCCAGCAGGAAGTTGGCAATCGGGCCCGCCGCGACAATCGCGATACGCTGGCCCACGGACTTGCGGTTGAACGACTGATCAGCCAGCGCAGGCGGTACCTCGCCCTCGCGCTCGTCGAGCATCTTCACGTAGCCGCCCAGCGGAATTGCTGCGACCACAAATTCGGTGCCATGGCGGTCATGCCAGCGCAGCAGCGGCGTGCCGAAGCCCACCGAGAAGCGCAGCACCTTGACGCCGCAGCGGCGTGCCACCCAGAAGTGGCCGAATTCATGGAAAGTGACCAGCACACCCAAAGCCACGAGGGTGCCGATAATCATGTAGAGCGCTGTCATGTCCATCTCCGAATGATGTTCAGCGGGCCGGCATCATGCCAACCCCCTCACGAACCTGGGCGGGCTTGCATCAGCGACCGTGACGCCTCAGCCACTCACGGGAAAGCTCCCGGGCACGCTGGTCGGCGGCGAACACCGCGTCCAGCGACGGCAGCGGCACAACGGGCTCCTGATCGAGCACCTGTTCGATCATACCCGCGATCTCCGGGAAGCGGATACGCCGCTCAAGAAATGCCTCGACCGCCACTTCGTTGGCCGCATTGAGTACGGCGGGTGCGCTGTTGCCGGCCTCGGCAGCCTGCCGCGCCAGGCGCAGGCAAGGGAAGCGCTGTTCGTCGGGCGCCTGGAAATCCAGACGGGCGATGGCAAACAGGTCCAGCGGAGCCACCCCGGAATCGATGCGCTCAGGCCAGGCCAGGGCATTGGCGATGGGCGTGCGCATGTCCGGGTTACCCAGCTGCGCCAATACCGAGCCGTCCACGTAATCGACCAGGGAGTGGATGACACTCTGTGGGTGCACCACCACCTCGACCTTGGCCGGTGCGGCATCGAACAACCAGCAAGCCTCGATCAGTTCGAGCCCCTTGTTCATCATGCTGGCCGAATCCACGGAAATCTTGCGCCCCATCGACCAGTTGGGGTGCGCACAGGCTTGCTCCGGCGTCACATCGAGCAACGCCTCGACCGGTGTCTCGCGGAACGGGCCACCGGAAGCCGTCAACAGAATCCGACGCACGCCAACCGCGCTCAGGCCGCGAGCGTAGTCGCCGGGCATGCACTGGAAGATCGCATTGTGCTCGCTATCGATCGGCAACAATACGGCGCCGCTGCGCCGCACTGCCTCGATGAACAGCGCACCGGACATCACCAGGGCTTCCTTGTTGGCCAGCAACACCTTTTTGCCCGCCTCCACGGCAGCCAAGGTCGGGCGCAGGCCGGCGGCACCGACAATCGCTGCCATCACTGCATCCACTTCCGCTGCCGAAGCCACCTGGCAGAGCCCGGCCTCGCCTTCCAGCACCTCGGTGGCGCAGCCGGCCGCTGCCAGGGTTTCGCGCAGCCGTACGGCCGCCTCGGCGCTCGGCACTACCGCGAACGCAGGGCGATGGCGTACACACAGGGCCAGCAACTCGTCGATCCGCGAATACCCGCTGAGGGCGAACACCTGATAGCGATCAGGGTGGCGCGCAATCACATCCAGCGTGCTCAGGCCGATGGAGCCGGTGGCCCCGAGTACGGTAATACGTTGCGGGCGGCTCACATCACACCCCATTCGGCAGCCCACAACAGCACGGCGAAAATCGGGATCGCCGCCGTAAGGCTGTCAATGCGGTCGAGTACACCGCCATGGCCAGGTAGCAGGTTGCTGCTGTCCTTGATGCCGGAACGGCGCTTGAACATGCTTTCTGTGAGGTCACCGACCACCGAGGCCATGACCAGCAGCGCGGCACCCAGCAGGCCCAGCAGGATCTGGCCGAAACCCCAGTCGCGGCTGATGCCGACCGCCAACGTAATTGCCAGGCTGACCGCCAGGCCGCCATACACGCCTTCCCAGCTCTTGCCCGGGCTGACCTGCGGGGCCAGCTTGCGCTTGCCGAAAGCCCTGCCAGAGAAGTAGGCGCCAATATCGGCAGCCCACACCAGCACCATGACCGACAGGATCAGCCAGTTGCCCAGCGGCCAGTGCTTGAGCAGCACCAGCCCCTGCCAGGCCGGCAGCAATACCAGCAGGCCGATCAGCAACCGGCAGGCCGCACTGGCCCACAGCTCGCTGCTGCGCGGGTAGGTAAGCACCAGCCAGGTGGCCAGCCCCCACCAGATCACCGCAGCACCCAGCACCCAGGGCGCCAGCTCCGGAAGGATGTACAGCAGCATCAGCGCGCCAGCGACCACCGCGGCATAGGCGATACGCAGCGGCTGGGCCATCAGCCCGGCCAGGCGGGCCCACTCCCAGGCGCCAAGGGTCACCACGAAGCCGATGAACAGGGCGAAATCCCCGCCGTTGAGCAGGAAGAAGCCACCCAGCGCGATCGGCAGCAGGATCAGCGCAGTAATGATGCGTTGTTTAAGCATTAAGCACGAGCTCCAGCCTCGACCTGCTCGCTGGTCTTACCGAAGCGGCGCTGGCGCGAAGCGAAATCGGCCAGGGCATTGCGCATGGCCTCGTGTTTGAAGTCCGGCCAGTACAGGTCGGAGAAGTACAACTCGGCGTAGGCCAGCTGCCACAACAGGAAATTGCTGATGCGGTGCTCGCCACCGGTGCGAATGCACAGGTCCGGCAGCGGTAGCTCGCCAGTCGCCAGGCAGGTCTGCAGCAAACCCGGGGTGATGTCTTCCGGGCGCAGGTGCCCGGCTTGCACTTCCCGCGCCAGCCGCTGTGCGGCCTGGGCGATGTCCCACTGGCCACCGTAGTTGGCCGCGATCTGCAGGATGAAGCGGTTGTTGCCGGCGGTCAGTGCCTCGGCCTCGCGCATGGCAGCCTGCAGCTCGGGATGGAAGCGCGAGCGGTCACCGATGATGCGCAAGCTGATGTTGTTCTCGTTGAGGCGCTTGGCTTCACGGCGCAGGGCCGAGAAGAACAGCTCCATCAGCGCACCGACCTCTTCGGCGGGGCGCTGCCAGTTTTCGCTTGAGAACGCGAACAGGGTCAATACCTCGACCCCGGACTTGGCACACACCTCGATGACCGCGCGAACGGCGTCGACACCCGCCTTGTGCCCGGCAACGCCGGGCAGCAGGCGTTTTTTCGCCCAGCGGTTGTTGCCATCCATGATGATCGCGACATGACGCGGCACCGAGGACGGCGCCACTGGCTTGGTCTTTTCCATTAAGAAACCCCGGCCTTAGACGGCCATCAGGTCCTTTTCCTTGGCCTTGAAGGCAGCATCGACTTCGGCAACGAACTTGTCGGTAAGCTTCTGGATCTCGTCAGCGGCGCGACGTTCTTCGTCCTCGCTGATTTCCTTGTCCTTGGTCAGCTTCTTCAGGTCGGCCAGGGCGTCGCGGCGCACGTTGCGCACGGCTACCTTGGCATCCTCGCACACACCGCTGGCCTGCTTGGTGTAGCCCTTGCGGGTTTCCTCGGTCAGGGCTGGCATCGGCACGCGAATGGTGGTGCCGGCGCTGGACGGGTTCAGGCCCAGGTCGGAGGTAAGAATCGCCTTCTCAATGGCAGCGCTGAGGTTCTTGTCGTGAGCGACAATCTTCAGGGTGCGGGCATCTTCGACGCTGATCGCAGCGACCTGGTTCAGCGGCATTTCGCTACCCCAGGCAGTGACTTTGACGCTGTCCAGGATGCTTGGGTGGGCACGACCGGTACGGATCGCCGCCAGGTGACGACCCAGCGCCTCGATGGACTTGCCCATGCGGTCTTGGGCGTCTTTCTTGATAGCGTTGATCATTTTTGAACTTCCTCGATCAGGGTTCCTTCCGCGCCGCCGTGCACGATGTTCAGCAGGGCGCCGGGCTTGTTCATATTGAAGACGCGCAGCGGCATCTTGTGGTCGCGGCAGAGACAGATTGCCGTCAGATCCATCACACCCAGCTTGCGATCCAGCACTTCATCGTAGGTCAGATGATCGAACTTCTCGGCATGCGGGTCCTTGAATGGATCAGCAGTGTATACACCATCGACCTTGGTTGCCTTCAATACCACGTCGGCATCGATTTCGATGGCGCGCAGGCAGGCAGCAGAGTCGGTAGTGAAGAACGGGTTGCCGGTACCGGCAGCGAAAATTACGACTTCTTTGGCGTTCAGGTGGCGCATGGCTTTGCGGCGATCATAGTGATCGGTCACGCCAACCATGGAAATAGCCGACATGACAATGGCGGTAATGTTCGCCCGCTCCAGCGCGTCGCGCATGGCCAGGGCGTTCATTACGGTCGCCAGCATGCCCATGTGGTCGCCGGTGACGCGGTCCATGCCGGCTGCACTGAGCGCCGCACCACGGAACAGGTTGCCACCGCCGATCACCAGACCTACCTGAACACCGATGCCGACCAGTTGGCCGACTTCCAGCGCCATGCGATCCAGGACTTTTGGGTCGATCCCGAACTCTTCCGAGCCCATCAGGGCCTCGCCGCTAAGTTTGAGTAGAATGCGTTTATAGCGAGCCTGATGACCACTGCCCTGCTGAGCCATTGCGAATCTCTCCTGCGGCGTTTGTAAAAAATTCTGGCGGGCTGCTTGAGCCTGCATGTAACTCTAACGTGACGCAGCGACTGCGTCAGCGAGCAACGGTCTCGTAAACCGCTCCCGCTTTGACAAAGAGGCTGCGCGCGTGAGCGGGCAGCCTCTTTGGGGCGACAGACGGGGCTGTCTTACTGCTTGGCAGCAGCTACCTGAGCAGCAACTTCAGCAGCGAAGTCGTCGACTGGCTTCTCGATGCCTTCACCTACTTTGAAGTAGGTGAACGAAACGATTTCAGCGCCGGCTTTCTTGGCCAGCTCGCCAACCTTGACTTCTGGGTTCATGACGAAAGCCTGCTCTTTCAGCGAAGCTTCGGCTTTGAACTTGGTGATACGGCCGTTGATCATGTTCTCAACGATGTTTTCCGGCTTGCCGGCGATCTTGTCGGCGTTCAGCTGCAGGAAGACATTCTTCTCGCGCTCGATGGCCTCGGCGGAGATTTCCGACGAATCCAGGAACTCAGGGTTCGACGCTGCAACGTGCATGGCAATGCTCTTAGCCAGCTCGACGTCACCGCCTTTCAGAACGACGGCAGCGCCGATCTTGTTGCCGTGCAGGTAGGCACCAACAACGTCACCCTCAACGCGCACCAGGCGACGGATGTTGACGTTTTCGCCACACTTGGCAACCAGGGCTTCACGAGCAGCTTCACGCGATGCGATCAGCGGAGCAGCGTCGGTCAGCTTCTGGGCGAAGGCTTCTTCAAGGCTTTCGGCAACGAAGTTCTTGAAGTCGTCTTGCAGGGCCAGGAAGTCGGTCTGCGAGTTCACTTCCAGCAGAACGGCGGATTTACCGTCGGCCTTGACCGCGATAGCGCCTTCAGCAGCGACGTTGCCAGCCTTTTTGGCGGCCTTGATGGCGCCCGAGGCACGCATGTCGTCAATGGCTTTTTCGATGTCGCCGCCAGCCTTTTCCAGGGCTTTCTTGCAATCCATCATGCCTTCGCCAGTACGCTCGCGCAGTTCTTTTACCAGCGCTGCAGTAATTGCTGCCATTTCAAAATCCTCTTGGAAAGTTTTTCAACCATTCCACCCGCTCGACACGGGCGTTAAATTCTGCGAATCCGCTGTTGTTATCTCAGCCAACCCATAATGCGGGGCCCTTGCTGACAGCAGGATTTCAAGGTGGCAAAAAGGGGGCAAAGCCCCCTTTTTGCGTGCCAAGTAGACGCTAGCGCCTATTACTCAGCAGCAGGTGCAGCCGCTTCTTCAACATAGACTTCGGTGCCGCCAGCAACGTTGTTGCGGCCGCGGATGATGGCGTCGGCCATCGAAGTCATGTACAGCTCGATGGCGCGGATGGCGTCGTCGTTGCCTGGGATGATGTAGTCAACACCTTCCGGGCTGCTGTTGGTATCGACAACGCCGATAACCGGGATGCCCAGCTTGTTAGCTTCGGTGATAGCAATGCGCTCGTGATCAACGTCGATCACGAACAGGGCATCAGGCAGACCGCCCATGTCCTTGATACCACCCAGGCTGCGGTCCAGCTTTTCCAGATCGCGCGAACGCATCAGGGCTTCTTTCTTGGTCAGCTTGGCAAAGGTGCCATCTTCGGCCTGGGTTTCCAGGTCGCGCAGACGCTTGATCGAAGCACGGATGGTTTTGTAGTTGGTCAGCATGCCGCCCAACCAGCGGTGGTCAACGTATGGCGAACCGGCACGAGCAGCTTGCTCGGCGACGATCTTGCCGGCGGAACGCTTGGTGCCGACGAACATGATCTTGTTCTTGCCCTGAGCCAGACGCTCTACGAAAGCCAGAGCTTCGTTGAACATTGGCAGGGTTTTTTCCAGGTTGATGATGTGGATCTTGTTACGCGCGCCGAAAATGTACTTGCCCATTTTCGGGTTCCAGTAACGGGTCTGGTGGCCGAAGTGCACACCGGCCTTCAGCATATCGCGCATGTTGACTTGGGACATGATAGTTCCTTGATAAGTCGGGTTGGGCCTCCACGCATCCCAATGACCAACCCGCAAATTCGAAAATCCGGGGCACCCAGGTCATCGTGTCGACACGTGTGTGGGTTTAAGCTCACGGGGTCGTCCCCGAAAGCGGCGCATGTTATACCACAGACCGCGAGCGAACGAAACCCGAATGAGGTTGCGTCTGTCAGCGGTTTTTGCAGCGCCCCGCCAAACAGGCCAGAATGCCTCCTGTAGACAGCAGCATGGCCGCCTTTATCCCGACAGAATGCCGCCCTGCTCTGCTAGAATCCGGCCTTTCCCGTTTGTTCGCGCCGCGTGCGGCGCCGTAGAGAGCCTGTAATGACCGTCAACATCAAGACCGCAGAAGACATCGAGAAGATGCGCATCGCCGGCCGCCTGGCCGCCGAGGTGCTGGAAATGATCGAGGAGCACGTCAAGCCCGGTGTTACCACCGAAGAGCTCGACCGCCTGTGCCACGACTATATCGTCAACGTCCAGCAGGCCATCCCGGCGCCCCTCAACTACAAGGGCTACCCGAAGTCGATCTGCACCTCGATCAACCATGTGGTCTGCCACGGTATCCCCAACGAAAAGCCGCTCAAGGACGGTGACACGCTGAACATCGACGTCACCGTGATCAAGGACGGCTACCACGGCGATACCAGCCGCATGTTCCACGTCGGTACCGTGCCGGTGTGGGCCGAGCGCCTGTCTAAGGTTACCCAGGAGTGCATGTACAAGGCCATCGAGCTGGTCAAGCCGGGCTGCCGCTTGGGCGATATCGGCGAAGTGATCCAGAAGCACGCTGAAAAGAACGGCTTCTCGGTGGTGCGCGAGTTCTGCGGCCACGGCATCGGCAAGGTATTCCACGAAGAGCCGCAGATCCTGCACTACGGCCGCGCCGGCACCGGCATGGAACTGAAAGAAGGCATGACCTTCACCATCGAACCGATGATCAACCAGGGCAAGGCCGACACCAAGGTGCTGGGCGACGGCTGGACCGCCATCACCAAGGACCGCAAGCTCTCGGCTCAGTGGGAACACACCCTGGTGGTGACTGCTACCGGCTACGAGATCTTCACCCTGCGCAAGGACGACACCATCCCGCGCACCTCGGCCTGACCGCACCGAGACAGGCCACCCGACGACAGGAACGTGACGCGATGCCCCAGGTGGACCCCGAGCTGTTCGATCGCGGCCAGTTCCAGGCGGAACTGGCCCTCAAGGCGAGCCCCATCGCCGCCTTCAAGAAAGCCATCCGCCAGGCCGGCGAGGTGCTCGACAAGCGTTTTCGTAGTGGCGACGAAATCCGCCCGCTGATCGAAGCCCGCGCCTGGCTCGTCGACAATATCCTGCAACAGGCCTGGAACCAGTTCGACTGGGGCGACCACAGCGGTATCGCCCTGGTCGCAGTGGGTGGCTACGGGCGTGGTGAACTGCACCCGCATTCAGACATCGACCTGCTCATTTTACTGGGCGCCGCCGAGCACGAGCAGTACCGCAACGCCATTGAGCGTTTTCTCACCCTGCTGTGGGACATCGGCCTGGAAGTGGGCCAGAGCGTGCGCACCGTCGACGAGTGCGCCGAACAGGCCCGCGCCGACCTGACGGTGATTACCAACCTGATGGAAAGCCGCACCATTGCCGGGCCCGAAGCCCTGCGCCAGCGCATGCTGGAGGTGACCAGCACCGCGCACATGTGGCCGAGCAAAGACTTCTTCCTGGCCAAACGCGCCGAGCTCAAGGCCCGTCACCACAAGTACAACGACACCGAGTACAACCTCGAACCCAACGTCAAGGGCTCGCCCGGTGGCCTGCGCGACATCCAGACGGTGCTCTGGGTGGCCCGCCGCCAGTACGGCACCCTGAACCTGCACGCGCTGGCCGGCGAAGGTTTCTTGCTGGAAAGCGAGAACGAACTGCTGGCTTCGTCCCAGGATTTTCTGTGGAAAGTGCGCTACGCCCTGCACATGCTGGCCGGTCGCGCCGAGGACCGCCTGCTGTTCGACCACCAGCGCAGCCTCGCCGCACTGCTGGGCTACAGCGACGAGAACCCCAAGCGGGCAATCGAGCAGTTCATGCAGCAGTACTACCGGGTGGTGATGAGCATCAGCCAGTTGTGCGACCTGATCATTCAGCACTTCGAAGAGGTCATCCTCGCCGACGAAGACAGCGGCACCACCCAGCCGCTGAATGCACGCTTTCGCCTGCATGACGGCTATATCGAGGCTACCAACCCGAACGTGTTCAAGCGCACACCGTTCGCCATGCTGGAAATCTTCGTGCTGATGGCCCAGCACCCCGAAATCAAGGGCGTGCGTGCCGATACGGTGCGCCTGCTGCGTGAGCACCGCCACCTGATCGACGACACCTTCCGCACCGATATCCGCAACACCAGCCTGTTCATCGAGCTGTTCAAGTGCGAAATCGGCATCCACCGCAACCTGCGGCGGATGAACCGCTACGGCATCCTTGGCCGCTACCTGCCGGAGTTCGGCCTGATCGTCGGGCAGATGCAGCACGACCTGTTCCACATCTATACGGTCGATGCGCACACGCTCAACCTCATCAAGCACCTGCGCAAGCTGCAGTACACGCCGGTGTCCGAGAAATTCCCGCTGGCAAGCAAGCTGATGGGGCGCCTGCCCAAGCCCGAGCTGATCTACCTGGCCGGCCTCTACCACGACATCGGCAAAGGTCGCCAGGGCGACCATTCGGAGCTGGGCGCGGTGGATGCGCAGAAGTTCTGCGAGCGCCACCAGTTGCCGGCCTGGGACAGCCGGCTGATCGTCTGGCTGGTGCTAAACCACCTGGTGATGTCGACCACCGCCCAGCGCAAGGACTTGTCCGACCCGCAGGTGATCAACGACTTTGCCCTGCACGTGGGCGACGAGACGCGCCTGGACTACCTGTACGTGCTGACCGTGGCCGATATCAACGCCACCAACCCCAGCCTGTGGAATTCGTGGCGGGCCAGCCTGCTGCGCCAGCTCTACAGCGAGACCAAGCGCGCCCTGCGCCGCGGCCTGGAAAACCCGCTGGACCGCGAAGAACAGATTCGCCAGACCCAGTCTGCAGCCTTGGACATCCTTGTACGCGAGGGCACCGACCCGGACGATGTCGAGCAACTGTGGTCGCAGCTGGGCGATGACTACTTTCTCAAGCACAACGCCGGCGATGTGGCCTGGCACACGGACGCGATCCTGCAGCAACCGGCCGATGGCGGGCCGCTGGTGCTGATCAAGGAAACCACCCAGCGCGAGTTCGAAGGCGGCACGCAGATCTTCATCTACGCCCCTGACCAGCACGATTTCTTCGCCGTGACGGTGGCGGCCATGTCGCAGCTGAACCTGAACATCCACGATGCACGCATCATCACGTCGAGCAGCCAGTTCACCCTCGACACCTACATCGTGCTGGACAACGACGGCGGCTCTATCGGCGACAACCCGCAGCGGGTCAAGCAGATTCGCGACGGCCTGACCGAAGCGCTGCGCAACCCCGAGGACTACCCGACCATCATCCAGCGCCGGGTACCGCGCCAGCTCAAACACTTCAACTTCCCGCCGCAGGTGACCATCCTCAACGATGCCCAGCGGCCGGTGACCATCCTCGAAATCACCGCACCAGACCGCCCAGGCCTGCTGGCCCGGCTGGGGCGGATCTTCCTGGAGTTCGACCTGTCGCTGCAGAACGCCAAGATCGCCACCCTCGGCGAACGGGTGGAAGACGTGTTCTTCATCACTGACGCCGACAACCAGCCGCTGTCCGACCCGCAGCTGTGCAGCCGCCTGCAGGAGGCCATCGTCCAGCAGTTGCAGGCCGGCCAGGCCAGCGATGCCAGCCCTACCCGCGTGACCTTTTAACGACTAGACGATTGACGAGACCTTGCGCCGATGAACCATGCCTTGACCCAGCTTCAGCCCTACCCGTTCGAGAAACTCCGTGCCCTGCTGGGCAGCGGGAAGCCTGCGGCAGACAAACGCGCCATCGCCCTGTCAATCGGTGAGCCAAAGCACGAATCTCCGGCATTCGTCGCCCAGGCCATGGCCGACAACCTCGACAAACTGGCGGTATACCCCAGCACCATCGGCCTGCCGGGCCTGCGCCAGGCGATCGGCCAGTGGTGCGAGCGTCGCTTTGGCGTGCCAGCCGGCTGGCTGGATGCCGACCGTCACATCCTGCCGGTCAATGGCACCCGTGAAGCGCTGTTCGCTTTCACCCAGGCGGTGGTCAACCGTGCCGATGACGGCCTGGTGATCAGCCCGAACCCGTTCTACCAGATCTACGAAGGCGCAGCGCTGCTGGCCGGGGCTACCCCGCACTACCTGCCGTGCCTGGAAAACAACGGTTTCAACCCTGACTTCGACGCCGTACCGGCCGAGGTGTGGAAGCGCTGCCAGATCCTGTTCCTGTGCTCGCCGGGCAACCCCACCGGCGCGCTGGTGCCGATGGACACCCTGAAGAAGCTGATCGCCCTGGCCGACGAACACGACTTCGTGATCGCTGCCGACGAGTGCTACAGCGAGCTTTACTTCGATGAAGACGCGCCACCACCGGGCCTGCTGACCGCCTGCACCGAGCTCGGCCGCAGTGATTTCAAGCGCTGCGTGGTGTTCCACAGCCTGTCCAAGCGCTCCAACCTGCCGGGCCTGCGCTCGGGCTTCGTGGCTGGCGATGCCGAGATCATCAAACCGTTCCTGCTGTACCGCACCTACCACGGCTGCGCCATGCCGGTACAAACCCAGCTGGCCAGCATCGCCGCCTGGCAGGACGAGGCGCATGTACGCGCGAACCGCGACCAGTACCGCGCCAAGTACGATGCCGTGCTGGACATCCTGCAGCCGGTGCTGGACGTGCAGCGCCCGGACGGCAGCTTCTACCTGTGGGCCAAGGTGCCGGGGTGTGATGCCGAGTTCACCCGCGACCTGTTCGAAGCCCAGCATGTGACGGTGGTACCGGGGTCGTACCTGTCGCGTGATGTGGATGGCGTGAACCCGGGCGCAGGGCGTGTGCGCATGGCGCTGGTGGCACCGCTGGCCGAATGCATCGAGGCGGCCGAGCGGATTCGTGCCTTCCTGCAGAACCGCTGATTCAGCAATGCTTTAATTCTGTGCAGAACCTGTGGGAGCGGGTTCACCCGCGAACACCGGCGCAGCCGGTGCCATACACCGTGTCGCCTGATTCGCGAGTGAACTCGCTCCCACAGGGCCGCAAAGCGGCCCCCTGCGGGTCTACCTGACCTGCCCCAGGTTGGCCTCGCTCATATCCAGCTCCCCAAGCACCTGCCGCACCACCTCATCCCCCACCAGGTGCTGGCGATGCAGGTTATACAGCTCCAGCCGCTGCGCCCTCAGCGCACGCAAGCGCAAGCGCCGCTCCAGCAAGTCCATCTGGTCGGCCAGGGCCTTGGCTTCGGCACTGTCGTTGTAGCTGTTCAGCTCATCCCGGTACTCAGCCATCAAGCGCGCCTTCAGCTCGGTCGCCAAGGTTGCCTGCGCAGCATCCTGCGGGGCATTGGCCTCGATCACTTCTTCTGCCTCCAGGGCATGGATCGCCGCCTCGGCCGTGCGCCGCCAGGCTTCCTGCACTTCCTGGTGCAAGCGCTCGTCCGGGCTTTTGGTCACCCCGCGCAGCAATATCGGCAGCGCGATGCAGGCGCTGATCAACGACAGCAGGATCACCCCGGCGGCAATGAAGATCAGCAAGTCACGCTCAGGGAAGGCCTTGCCCGCGCCCATCAGCAACGGTACCGACATCACACCCGCCAGGGTCACCGCACCGCGCACACCGCCCAGGGTCAGCAGCCAGCAGGAGCGCGCCGTAGGCATCAGCACCAGCGCCGGTTTGCCGCGCCAGCGGCGCACCACGCCGATCGAGCGCCAGATGCTCTGCACCCAGATGAACCGCAGCAGGATCAGGGCAGCAAAGATCGCCACCACGTCCAGGCATCGGTAGGCCAGGGTCGGCCACACGGTGGCTTCGTGGCTGACCACCGCCTTGATGATGTCCGGCAACTGCAGGCCCAATAGCAGGAAGATGAGGCCATTGAAGGCGAACTCCAGCAGCGACCACACGCTGCGGTTGAGCAGGCGGGTGCTGGTCTGCCGCGGCAGCAAGTCAAGCCAGCTTTGCATCATGCCGGCCGCCACCGCCGACAGGATGCCCGACACGCCCAGGCGCTCTGCCAGCACGTAGGCGGCGAATGGCAGCAACAACATGAACACCACGTGGGTGGCCGGGTCGTCCCAACCGCGGGCGATCATCCAGGCGCGCAGGCGGCCCACCAGCCAGCTGAGGCCCACACCCACCGCGAGGCCGCCAAGCGCCACCAGGACGAAACTGAAGCTTGCATCAGTCAGCGAGAACACCCCGGTGATCGCCGCCGCGAGGGCGAACTTGAAGGTGACAAGGCCCGATGCATCGTTCATGAGGGCCTCCCCCTGCAGCATGTGCATCAGCGGGGTGGGCAGGCGGTCCTGGGCGATGGCCGAAACCGCCACGGCATCGGTCGGCGAGAGTACCGCCGCCAGGGCGAACGCTACCGGCAGGGGGATACTCGGCAGCAGCCAGTGAATGAAATAGCCGGCCCCGACCACGGTGAACAGCACCAGACCAACGGCCAGCGCCACCACTGGCCCGCGAATGCGCCACAACTCACGCTTGGGAATGCGCCAGCCATCGGCAAACAGCAGCGGCGGCAAGAACAGGAACAGGAACAACTCGGGGTCCAGGGCCACGTGCAGGCCCAGGGTCGGCAGGGCCAGCAAGGCACCGGCAGCGATCTGTACCAGCGGCAGGGGCAGCGGAATCATGCGGCCGACCAGCTTCGACAGGCTGACCAGCGTCAGCAGGATGAGGACGGTGTAGGCGGACTGCATCCGGGAAAGCTTCCTTTGTGAACCAGAAACGATAGCAAGGCGAAACATCGCCATTGGAACAATATGTTAGCGGCGACCGACAGTTCGGGACCGCTGCACGATAGTCGCAGGTGACGGGGGAATATGTAACATGATGATACCCAGCTAATGTGACCGGGGCTTGCGAGTCGCGTGCCCCGTTAATGAAGGCTTGAACTACAGCGATCCCGTCGTATAATCGATATTAACGAATAACGTTAAGCGTTCAAGCTCATGATTCAAAGCTTTAGCTGTGCCGACACGGAAGCGCTCTTCACTACGGGAAAGACACGGCGTTGGTCAGTTATCAAGTCAGTCGCGGAGCGCAAACTGGCCATGCTCGATGCCGCAACAGAGTTGCGAGACCTTAGGTCGCCACCTGGCAATCGCCTCGAGTCACTGAGCGGCAACCGCGCCGGCCAACACAGTATCCGTGTAAATGACCAATGGCGGCTGTGCTTCACCTGGACAGAACACGGGCCAATTAACGTTGAAATTGTCGATTACCACTGAGGTGCATCATGCTCAAGAACGGTATGCGTCCAATCCATCCGGGTGAAATCCTGCGGGAGGACTTCCAGAAGGAGATGGGCTTCAGCGCCGCGGCTCTGGCCAGGGCGTTGGGTGTAGCAACGCCAACCGTCAACAACATCCTGCGCGAACGGGGCGGTGTTTCCGCCGACATGGCACTGCGTCTGTCCATCTGCCTGGACACCACCCCTGAGTTCTGGCTCAACCTGCAGACGGCCTTCGATCTGCGCACCGCCGAACAGCAACACGGCGATGAGATCATCGGATCGGTCCAGCGCCTGGTCGCTTGAACACATCCTGATCAATAAACAGGGGCGCCACGGGCGTGGCGCCGCGAGGATCGTTCCCGCATAATCCCGCGACTGACATCGAAAAACGGAGAGATTGGGGCGACTTGTAACCCCAATGTACACAATGACCTACACGCTCTACGGCATCAAAGCCTGTGACACCATGAAAAAGGCGCGTACCTGGCTCGAAGACAAAGCCATCGCCTACGAATTCCATGACTACAAAACCCAAGGCATCGACCGCGACAGCCTGAACCGCTGGTGCGACGAACACGGCTGGGAAGTCATCCTCAACCGTGCCGGCACCACCTTCCGCAAGCTGGACGACGCCAGCAAGGCAGACCTCGACCAGGCCAAGGCCGTCGAGCTGATGCTGGCCCAGCCGTCGATGATCAAACGCCCGGTGCTGGACCTTGGCGCGCGCACCCTGGTCGGCTTCAAGCCGGACCTGTACGCCGCTGCCCTGGCCTGAGCCCCCACCCTATTTCGCACGAGGTAATCACATGTCCAATACCCTGTTCAGCCTGGCCTTTGGTGTCGGCTCCCAGAACCGCCAGGGCGCCTGGCTGGAAGTGTTCTACGCACAACCGCTGCTCAACCCGAGCGCCGAGCTGGTTGCCGCTGTGGCCCCTGTTCTCGGTTACGAAGGTGGCAACCAGGCCATCGCCTTCAGCAACGGCCAGGCCTTGAAACTGGCCGAAGCCCTGAAAGGCGTGGATGCTGCCCAGGCCGCCCTGCTGACCCGCCTGGCCGAAAGCCACAAGCCGCTGGTCGCCACCCTGCTCGCCGAAGACGCTGCCCTGACCTCCACCCCGGAGGCCTACCTCAAGCTGCACCTGCTGTCGCACCGTCTGGTCAAGCCACACGGCCTGAGCCTGGCTGGCATCTTCCCGCTGCTGCCGAACGTAGCCTGGACCAACCAGGGCGCGGTCGACCTGGCCGAACTGGCCGAGCTGCAACTGGAAGCGCGTCTGAAGGGCGAGCTGCTGGAAGTGTTCTCGGTGGACAAGTTCCCGAAGATGACCGACTACGTGGTCCCGGCCGGCGTGCGCATCGCCGATACCGCCCGTGTGCGCCTGGGCGCCTACATCGGCGAAGGCACCACCATCATGCACGAAGGCTTCGTCAACTTTAACGCTGGCACCGAAGGCCCGGGCATGATCGAAGGCCGCGTGTCCGCCGGCGTATTCGTTGGCAAAGGTTCCGACCTGGGCGGCGGTTGCTCGACCATGGGCACCTTGTCCGGTGGCGGCAACATCGTCATCAAGGTGGGTGAAGGCTGCCTGATCGGCGCCAACGCTGGTATCGGCATCCCGCTGGGCGACCGCAACACCGTTGAAGCCGGCCTGTACATCACCGCTGGCACCAAGGTGAACCTGCTGGACGAAAACAACGAGCTGGTCAAAGTGGTCAAGGCCCGCGACCTGGCCGGCCAGACCGACCTGCTGTTCCGCCGCAACTCGCTGAACGGCGCGGTAGAGTGCAAGACCCACAAGTCGGCCATCGAGCTGAACGAGGCCCTGCACGCTCACAACTGAGCATGCTCGGCGTTTGAAATGTTAAGATCGGGTCTGGCACCACGCCAGACCCGATTTTCATTCCAGGCCCCGTGAACATGTTCCAGCCCTCCCCCTGGCGTGCCGACTTCCCCGCCATCGCCGCCCTGCAACGGCAGCACCAGACCTATCTGGACAGCGCCGCTACCACCCAAAAGCCGCAAGCCCTGATCGATGCCTTGAGCCATTACTACGGCCATGGCGCGGCCAACGTACACCGTGCCCAGCACCTGCCCGGTGCACTGGCGACCCAGGCCTTCGAAACCAGCCGCGACAAGGTCGCCGCCTGGTTGAATGCTGCGGACTCACGGCAGATCGTGTTCACCCACGGTGCCACCTCGGCCTTGAACCTGCTGGCCTATGGCCTTGAGCACCGCTTCGAAGCCGGTGACGAAATTGCCATCAGCGCGCTGGAGCACCATGCCAACCTGCTGCCCTGGCAACAGCTGGCACGCCGGCGCAACCTGCGCCTGGTGATACTGCCGCTGGATGCATTTGGCCGCATCGACCTGAACCAGGCACTGCAACTGATAGGCCCGCGCACCCGGGTGCTCGCCGTCAGCCAGCTGTCCAACGTACTGGGTACATGGCAACCGCTGCCGGCCCTGCTTTCCCATGCCCGCGCACAAGGCGCGCTGACCGTGGTCGACGGTGCCCAGGGCGTGGTGCATGGTCGCCACGATGTGCAGCAACTGGGCTGCGACTTCTATGTGTTCTCCAGCCACAAGTTGTACGGCCCGGATGGGGTTGGCGTGCTGTACGGCCACACTAGGGCGCTGGAGCTGCTGCGCCATTGGCAGTTCGGTGGCGAGATGGTGCAACTGGCCGAGTACCAGAGCGCCAGCTTCCGCCCCGCACCGCTGGGGTTCGAGGCGGGTACGCCGCCAATCGCCGGGGTGATAGGCCTGGGGGCGACCCTGGATTATTTGGCCAGCCTCGACGCCCAGGCTGTCGAAGCCCACGAAACCAGCCTGCACCAGCATTTGCTGCGCGGCCTGGCTGACCGTGAGGGCGTGCGGGTATTGGGGGCACCGCAGACGGCGCTGGCCAGCTTCGTCATCGAGGGCGTGCACAACGCCGATATCGCCCACCTGCTCACCGAGCAAGGGATAGCCGTGCGTGCCGGACACCACTGCGCCATGCCGCTCTTGCAAGGGCTGGGACTGGAGGGCGCAATCCGCGTATCGCTGGGCTTGTACAACGACAGCGACGACTTGCAGCGCTTCTTCGCTGCGCTTGATCAGGGCCTGGAGTTGCTGCGATGAGCATGCCGGAACAGGCGCGCCAGGCGCTGGAAGCGTTTGAGCAAGGCAAGGGCTGGGAACAGCGCGCCCGGCTGCTGATGCAGTGGGGCGACCGCCTGGAACCACTGGCCGAGACTGACAAGACCGAAGCCAACCGGGTGCATGGCTGCGAAAGCCTGGTCTGGCTGGTGGCCGAACTCGTCGATGGGCAGTGGCGGTTCAAGGCCAGTAGCGATGCACGCTTGTTGCGCGGGCTGCTGGCGTTGTTGCTGGTGCGAGTGCAGGGTTTGACCAGTCAAGAGCTGGCCAGGCTTGATCTGCGCGAGTGGTTCACCCAACTGGGGCTAGAGCGCCAGCTCTCGCCGTCACGCAGCAATGGGCTGCATGCGGTGTTGCAGCGGATGGCAGAATTGGCGTCTACCCGCTAAATCCAGGGCATACGCTGCTCCCTGTAGGAGTGGCCTTGTGCCGCGAAAGGGCCGCCCAGCGGCCCCAGCAATCTTCGTGGAGAGGCTGAAATGGGGCCGCTACGCGCCCCTTTCGCGGCACAAGGCCGCTCCTACAAGGACCGAGTTGGCCTGTGAATGATTACTCAGGCTTGATACGTTCCGAAGGCCGCCGCGCACCTGCCACCAGCTTCTCGATCGCCTTGCTCGCCGCCACCATGCCAAAGGTCGCGGTCACCATCATCACCGCGCCAAAGCCACCCGAGCAGTCCAGCCTTACACCCTCACCCACGAAGCTCTTCTGCAGGCAAACGCTGCCATCGCCCTTGGGGTAACGCAGCTGTTCGCTGGAGAACACGCACGGCACACCATAGTTGCGGCTGACATTGCGCGAGAAGTTGTAATCGCGGCGCAGGGTGGAGCGCACCCGCGAGGCCAGCGGGTCGTTGAAGGTCTTGTTCAGGTCGGCGATCTGGATCTGTGTCGGGTCGATCTGACCACCAGCGCCACCTGTGGTCACGATGGCGATCTTGCGCCGCCGGCACCAGGCAATCAACGCAGCCTTGGCCATGACGCTGTCGATGCAGTCAATTACACAGTCAAGTTGCTCGTGGATGTGCTCGGCCATGGTTTCACGGGTGACGAAGTCGGCCACCGCATGCACCGTGCATGCCGGGTTGATCGCCCGCAGGCGCTCAGCCATGACCTCCACCTTGGGCCGCCCCACCTGCCCTTCCAGGGCATGGGCCTGGCGGTTGGTGTTGCTGACGCAGACGTCGTCCAGATCAAACAGGGAAATTTCACCCACGCCGCTGCGGGCCAGCGCTTCGGCCACCCATGAGCCAACCCCGCCAATACCGACCACGCCCACATGGGCCTGGCCCAGGCGTTGCAGCCCCTGGTCGCCATACAGCCGGGCAACGCCGGCGAAGCGTGGATCATCTGTGCTCATGTTCATACCCCAAAAAACCGGCGCGCATTATATGCCAGCGGGCCCATGGCCTGCATCGTTAGGAAAGACACTACCAACCCTGCTTTAATGTCCTATCACTTCGACACAAATGGACGACAATGTCTTCACGTAAATTCGGCCTGAACCTGGTTGTGGTGCTGGCCATCGCCGCGCTGTTCACCGGGTTCTGGGCACTGATCAACCGCCCGGTCTCCGCCCCCGCCTGGCCAGAGCAGATCTCTGGCTTTTCGTATTCGCCGTTCCGCCTGGGTGAAAGCCCGCAGAAGGGCCAGTACCCCACTGACGACGAGATGCGCCAGGACCTGGAGCAGTTGAGCAAACTGACCGACAGCATCCGTATCTATACGGTGGAGGGCACCCAGGCCGACATCCCGCGTCTGGCCGAGGAATTCGGCCTGCGCGTGACCCTGGGGATATGGATCAGCCCGGACCTGGAGCGCAACGAACGCGAAATCGCCACGGCCATCCAGTTGGCCAACACGTCGCGCAGCGTGGTGCGGGTAGTGGTCGGCAACGAGGCGCTGTTCCGGGAAGAAGTCACCCCGGAAAACCTGATCAAATACCTGGACCGGGTACGCGCAGCCGTCAAGGTACCGGTGACCACCAGTGAGCAATGGCACATCTGGAAGGAAAACCCGGAGATCGCCAAGCACGTCGACCTGATTGCCGCGCACATCCTGCCCTACTGGGAATTCGTGCCGATGAAGGATTCGGTCGAGTTCGTGCTCGACCGCGCCCGTGAGCTGAAGCACCAGTTCCCGCGCAAACCGCTGCTGCTGTCGGAGGTCGGCTGGCCGAGCAACGGTCGCATGCGCGGGGGTGCCGATGCCAGCCAGGCCGACCAGGCCATCTACCTGCGCACCTTGGTCAACACCCTCAACCGCCGTGGCTACAACTACTTCGTCATCGAAGCCTATGACCAGCCGTGGAAGGCCAGCGACGAAGGCTCGGTGGGCGCCTACTGGGGCGTGTACAACGCCGAGCGCCAGCAAAAATTCAACTTCGACGGCCCCGTGGTGGCGATCCCGCAGTGGCGTGCCCTGGCGGTAGCGTCGGTGGTGCTGGCGATGATTGCGCTGATGGTGCTGTTCATCGACGGCTCGGCGCTGCGCCAGCGCGGCCGCACATTCCTCACCTTCATCACCTTCCTGTGCGGGTCGGTGCTGGTGTGGATTGCCTATGACTACAGCCAGCAATACAGCACCTGGTTCAGCCTCACCGTGGGCGTGCTGCTTGCCCTTGGCGCGCTGGGCGTGTTCATCGTGCTGCTGACCGAGGCCCATGAACTGGCCGAGGCAGTATGGATACACAAGCGCCGACGCGAGTTCCTGCCGGTGCAGGCCGACAGCGCCTACCGGCCCAAGGTGTCGGTGCATGTGCCGTGCTACAACGAGCCACCCGAGATGGTAAAGCAGACCCTCGACGCCCTGGCCGCGCTGGACTACCCCGACTACGAAGTGCTGGTGATCGACAACAACACCAAGGACCCGGCCGTATGGGAGCCGCTGAAGGCCCACTGCGAGAAGCTCGGCGAGCGCTTCAAGTTCTTCCACGTCGCGCCACTGGCCGGCTTCAAGGGCGGCGCGCTGAACTACTTGCTCCCGCATACGGCCAAGGACGCCGAGGTGATCGCAGTGATCGACTCGGACTACTGCGTCGACCGCAACTGGCTCAAGCACATGGTGCCGCATTTCGCCGACCCGAAAATTGCCGTGGTGCAGTCGCCGCAGGACTATCGCGACCAGCACGAAAGCGCCTTCAAGAAGCTGTGCTACAGCGAGTACAAGGGCTTCTTCCACATCGGCATGGTCACCCGCAACGACCGTGACGCCATCATCCAGCACGGCACCATGACCATGACCCGGCGCACGGTACTGGAAGAGCTGGGCTGGGCCGAATGGTGCATCTGCGAGGACGCCGAGCTGGGCCTGCGCGTGTTCGAGAAGGGCCTGTCGGCCGCCTACGCCCACAACAGCTACGGCAAGGGCCTGATGCCCGACACCTTCATCGACTTCAAGAAGCAGCGCTTCCGCTGGGCCTACGGCGCCATCCAGATCATCAAGCACCACGCCAGTGCACTGCTGCGCGGCAAGGGCAGCGAGCTGACCCGCGGCCAGCGCTACCACTTCCTGGCCGGCTGGCTGCCGTGGGTCGCCGACGGCATGAACATCTTCTTCACCATAGGCGCGCTGCTGTGGTCGGCGGCGATGATCATCGTGCCGCACCGGGTCGACCCGCCGCTGATGATCTTCGCCATCCCGCCGCTGGCGTTGTTCTTCTTCAAGGTCGGCAAGATCATCTTCCTTTACCGCCGCGCAGTGGGGGTCAACCTCAAGGACGCCTTTGCCGCAGCCCTGGCCGGGCTGGCGCTGTCGCATACCATTGCCAAGGCGGTGCTGTACGGTTTCTTCACCAGCAGCATGCCGTTCTTCCGCACGCCAAAGAATGCCGACAGCCATGGGCTGCTGGTGGCACTTTCCGAAGCGCGGGAAGAGCTGTTCATCATGTTGCTGCTGTGGGGCGCGGCGCTGGGTATCTACCTGGTGCAGGGGCTACCGAGTTCGGACATGCGCTTCTGGGTGGCGATGCTGCTGGTGCAGTCGTTGCCTTATGTGGCGGCGCTGGTGATGGCGTTGCTGTCTTCGCTGCCCAAGCCAGTGGAGAAGGCTGCCGAGCCGCAACAGGCTTGAGATTGCCGGGGCTGCTTTGCAGCCCTTTCGCGGCACAAGGCCGCTCCTACAGGGGACCGCGGCAGCCAGATTACCCGCGATCGCTTGTGGGAGCGGCCTTGCGTCGCGACAGGGCCGCAAAGCGGCCCCATTGGCCCTTCGGTTTGATATAAGATAACGCCCCTCAGATTTCCCCGCCTTGCCTTGCCCCGGAGTCCCCCATGACGGCCCCTGCCGAGCTCTCGCCTACCCTTCAACTGGCCTGCGACCTGATCCGTCGCCCCTCGGTCACCCCTGTCGACGCCGACTGCCAGGCGCAGATGATGAAACGCCTGGGCGCCGTGGGCTTCGAGCTCGAGCCGATGCGCATTGAAGACGTAGACAACTTCTGGGCCACCCACGGCAGCCAGGACGGCCCGGTGCTGTGCTTTGCCGGCCACACCGACGTGGTGCCCACCGGCCCGGTGCAGCAATGGCAGCACGAACCGTTCGAAGCGCTGATCGACGCTGACGGCATGCTCTGCGGCCGCGGCGCCGCCGACATGAAAGGCAGCCTGGCCTCCATGGTGATCGCCAGCGAGCGCTTCGTGCACGACTACCCGAACCACCGCGGCAAGGTCGCCTTCCTGATCACCAGCGACGAGGAAGGCCCGGCCCACCACGGCACCAAGGCAGTGGTCGAGCGCCTGAAAGCACGCAACGAACGCCTGGACTGGTGCATCGTCGGCGAACCCTCCAGCACCACCCTGCTGGGTGACGTGGTCAAGAACGGCCGCCGTGGCTCGCTGGGTGCCAAGCTGACCGTGCGCGGCAAGCAGGGCCACGTGGCCTACCCGCACCTGGCACGTAACCCGATCCACCTGGCCGCCCCGGCCTTGGCGGAACTGGCAGCCGAGCACTGGGACGAAGGCAACGCGTTCTTCCCGCCGACCAGCTTCCAGATCTCCAACCTCAATTCCGGCACCGGCGCCACCAACGTGGTACCGGGCGACCTGACCGCGCTGTTCAACTTCCGCTTCTCCACCGAGTCGACTGTCGAAGGCCTGCAGGCGCGGGTGTCGGCGATTCTCGACAAGCATGAACTGGACTGGTCGATCGACTGGGCGCTTTCTGGCCTGCCGTTCCTCACCGAACCTGGTGAACTGCTCGACGCCGTGGCACACAGCATCAAGGGCGTCACCGGCCGCGATACCCAGCCATCCACCAGCGGCGGCACCTCCGATGGCCGTTTCATCGCCACCATGGGCACCCAGGTGGTCGAGCTTGGCCCGGTCAACGCCACCATTCACCAGGTGGACGAGCGGATCCTGGCCAGCGACCTCGACCTGCTGACCGAAATCTACTATCAGACTCTGGTTCGGTTGCTCGCCTGATGCTCGCCTGCCCCCTTTGCCAGGCGCCGCTGAGCCGGCTCGACAACAGTGTGGTGTGCCCGGCCGGCCACCGCTTCGACCGCGCCCGCCAGGGTTACCTGAACCTGCTGCCGGTGCAGCACAAGAACAGCCGCGACCCAGGTGACAACCAGGCCATGGTCGAGGCCCGCCGCGACTTCCTCGACGCTGGGCACTACGCCCCGGTAGCCCGCCGCCTGGCCGAGCTGGCCGCCGAGCGCCAGCCCGGCGCCTGGCTGGACATCGGCTGCGGCGAGGGTTACTACACCGCGCTGCTGGCCCAGGCCCTGCCGGCTGCCGACGGCTACGCTTTGGACATCTCCCGCGAGGCGGTCAAGCGTGCCTGCCGCCGCGCGCCCCAGGTTACCTGGATGGTCGCCAGCATGGCCCGCGTGCCGCTGGCCGACGCCAGCTGCCAGTTCATCGCCAGCGTGTTCAGCCCGCTGGACTGGGCCGAGGCCAAGCGCCTGCTCAGCCCCGGCGGTGGCCTGATGCGGGTGGGCCCGACCAGCGGCCACCTGATGGAGTTGCGCGAGGTGCTGTACGATGAAGTACGCCCTTACGCCGACGACAAGCACCTGGCCCTCGTCCCCGAAGGCATGGCCCACGCCCACAGCGAAACGCTCGAGTTCCGCCTGAGCCTGGCCGTGCCCAAGGCACGCGCCGACCTGCTGGCGATGACCCCGCACGGGTGGCGCGCCAGCGCCGAAAAACGAGCCAGGGTGATCGACCAGCCCGAGCCGTTCGAGGTCACGGTTTCAATGCGTTATGACTATTTCGTGCGCCAAGACTGAGCACACCCGGAGCCCTTATGCGCCAACCCGATATCGAGATCTACCTGAAGGACGCCGACGTCGACCACAAGCAGATTGCCGAGTGGCTCGCCCAGGCGATTGGCCCGTGCAGCGAATGGCAGCAGAAAGGCCAGACGTTCAAATGCAAGGCCGGTAACATTCCAGTCACCTGGCTACCCAAGGCTGTAGGGAAATGGAACAGCCTGTACCTGGAAAGCGATCAGACGCCATGGGCGGATGATATCGCCTGCGCCCGCGCTGCATTCGCCGCACTGGGTGTGGAAGTGCGCTGCGCGCCGGGTGGCTGGGTCGAGGAAGACGGGGAAGAAGATGCCGACCGCTGGGTCCGCATCAGCGCCGACGGTGAAGAGGAAATCACCTGGCGCACTTCTTGAGCTACAAGCTTTGATCTGCAAGCGCCAAGACGGATCGCATCAGGCTGCAAGTACACGGTCACTTGCAGCTTGAGGCTTACAGCTTGAGGCTCAGAGCCCTACTACGTCCTCGGCTTGCAGGCCTTTCTGGCCCTGCACGCAGGAGTACTCAACCCGCTGCCCCTCGACCAGGGAACGATGCCCCTCACCGCGGATCGCCCGATAATGGACGAACACATCCGCACCACCTTCGCGCTGAATGAAGCCAAAGCCTTTGGCATCGTTGAACCACTTTACATTCCCAGTCTCACGAGACGACATCTGAACTACTCCGGATTTTTATTGTGAAGATCGCCTTGTAGGCATGAGCTCACGGCCCCGTGCCAACGCCGCTTGCTGAAATATCCTGCAAGTGGCAGGCCGAGTATATGACACAGAACAAAAAAAATTGATGACGGTCCCGCCGTTGGCCGTTTTTTGCTGAACTTACGCCGATACGGCAGACTAAATAGCTGGATACTCACCTGAAAATCACACCCAGGGCACTCACCCCATGACCCGTTCCCCCCTGCACCGCCTGATCTTCGGCGGCCTGCGTCGCCTGTTGTACCTGTGGGTGCGCTCCGAGACCATCAACCAGTCTTCCATGTCCCTCAACCTCGACCGCAGTCGGCCGGTGTTCTATGCGCTGCCCTCGCCCGCGCTCACCGACCTGGCCGTGCTCGACCACGAGTGCACCAAGGCGGGGCTGCCGCGCCCGGTGCTGCCGGTGGCTGTCGGCCCGCTGCAGGAGCCGGCCGGGTTCTTCTACCTGACCCCCGACCCGGACTGGCTTGGCCGCCAGGACAAAAGCGGCGCCCCGCCCACGCTTGAGCGCCTGGTGGCTGCCGTCAGCCAGCATGCCGAAGAAGATGCGCAGATCATCCCGGTCAGCGTGTTCTGGGGCCAGACGCCGGCCAGTGAGTCCAGCCCATGGAAGCTGCTGTTCGCCGACAGCTGGGCGGTGACCGGGCGTTTGCGCCGGCTGCTGACCGTGCTGATCCTGGGGCGCAAGACCCGGGTGCAGTTCTCCGCGCCCATCCACCTGCGCGAACTGGTGCAGCACAACAAGGGCCACGAGCGCACCGTGCGCATGGCCCAGCGCCTGATGCGCGTGCATTTTCGCAACCTCAAGACCGCCGTCATCGGCCCGGATATCTCGCACCGGCGCAACCTGGTCAAAGGCCTGATCCATGCCCCGCAGGTGCGCCAGGCCATCGCCGACGAGGCCCAACGCGAGAACCTGCCGCTGGCCAAGGCCGAAGCACAGGCACTGCGTTATGGCAACGAGATCGCCTCGGACTACACCTACACGGTCATCCGCTTTCTCGAAGTGGTGCTCAGCTGGTTCTGGAACAAGATCTACGACGGCATCAAGGTCAACCATATCGAACAGGTTCAGGGCATAGCACCCGGCCACGAAGTGATCTACGTGCCGTGCCACCGCAGCCACATCGATTACCTGCTGCTGTCGTACCTGCTGTTCCGCAACGGCCTTACCCCACCGCACGTGGCCGCAGGCATCAACCTCAACATGCCGGTGGTGGGTAACCTGCTGCGCCGTGGCGGCGCCTTCTTCATGCGCCGCACGTTCAAGGGCAACCCGCTGTACACCGCCGTGTTCAACGAGTACCTGCATACCCTGTACACCAAAGGTTTTCCGGTCGAGTACTTCGTCGAAGGTGGCCGCTCGCGTACCGGGCGCATGCTGCAGCCGCGTACCGGGATGCTGGCCATTACCCTGCGCAGCTTCCTGCGCTCGTCACGCACGCCGGTCGTGTTCGTGCCGGTGTACATCGGCTACGAGCGCGTGCTCGAAGGCCGCACCTACCTGGGCGAGTTGCGCGGTGCCAGCAAAAAGAAGGAGTCGGTGTTCGACATCTTCAAGGTGTTTGGCGCGCTCAGGCAGCGCTTTGGCCAGGTCTACGTCAACTTCGGTGAACCGATCCGTCTCGCCGGTTTCCTCGATGAGCAACACCCCGGCTGGCGTGAACAGGATCACGGCCCGCAGTACCGCCCGGCCTGGCTCAACGCCGCCACTACCCGCCTGGGCGAAACCGTGGCCCGTCACCTCAACGAGGCGGCCGCCATCAACCCGGTCAACCTAGTGGCCCTGGCGCTGCTGTCCACCAGCCGCCTGGCCCTGGACGAACGCGCCCTGACCCGCGTGCTCGACCTTTACCTGGCCTTGTTGCACCAGGTGCCCTACTCGCCGCACACCACCCTGCCCGACGGCGACGGCCAGGCACTGATCGAACACGTGCGCAGCATGAACCTGGTGGCCGAGCAGAAGGACGCCCTGGGCCGCATCCTCTACCTGGATGAGGGCAATGCGGTACTGATGACCTATTACCGCAACAACGTGCTGCACATTTTCGCCCTGCCGGCGCTGCTGGCCAGCTTCTTCCTCAGCAGCTCGCGCATGAGCCGCGAACTGCTGGGCCAGTATGTGCACGCGTTGTACCCATACCTGCAGGCCGAACTGTTCCTGCGCTGGACGCCAGAGCAACTGGACGAGGTGATCGACCAATGGCTGGCCGCGCTGGTCGAGCAAGGCCTGCTGCGCCAGGAGAACGACGTGTACGTACGCCCGGCGCCCAGCTCGCGGCAGTTCGTGCTGCTGACCCTGCTCGCCCGCACCATCACCCAGACCCTGCAGCGCTTCTACATGGCCACCTCGCTGCTGCTCAACAGCGGGCAAAACACACTCAGCGCCGAAGCGCTGGAAGACCTCTGCGTGATGATGGCCCAGCGCCTGTCGATCCTGCATGGCCTGAATGCACCTGAGTTCTTCGACAAGACGCTGTTCCGCCACTTCATCCAGACCCTGCTCCAGCAAGGCGTGGTGCATGCAGACGGGCAAGGCAAGCTGGGTTATCACGACAAGCTCGCCGAGCTGGCCGAGGGCGTGGCCAAGCGTGTGCTGTCGGCCGAGCTGCGCCTGTCGATCCGCCAGGTGGCCCTGCACCGTGACGATGGCCTGGAAACTTCGACCCTCTAACGGTTCATCTACCGGGAAAATCCGCTAAAGTCCCTGGGGTTGGCCACAAGCCAGCTCCAAGGACCTATGGAGATTCCATGAAAAAGCTCTTTATGCTGTGTTGCGCATCCCTGCTCGCAGCCTGTTCCAGCCAAAGCCCATCCACCCAGGCCAGCCTGGACGGCGAAGTCTTCTACCTGCAGCGTATCGCCCTGCCGCCTGCGGCTACCTTGAGCGTGGAGCTGCAGGATGTTTCGCTGATGGACGCCCCTGCCGTGACCCTCGCCCGCCAGGCCGGCCCGGTCAAAGGCAATGTGCCGCTGCCGTTCCACCTCAGCTACGACCCAGCCCAGGTCAAAGCCGGCCACCGCTATGCGGTGAGTGCGCGCATCGAGCTGGATGGCAAGCTGTTGTTCATCAACACCGAACACCATGGTGTCATGCTCGACGGCAGTGACCCGAAAACTGTACGCATCAAGGTCGACCAGGTTCGCTGACACCCGTATTCATCTGTTTACAAGGAAAGCTTCATGATCCGCACTTCCCTGCGTTTTTCCACCCTGTGCGCCGGCCTGCTGCTGTCGGCCAGCGCACTGGCCCTGTCGCTGGGCGACCTGAGCCAGAAAGACGCCACTGGCGGCCTGAAAGATACCCTGACCCAGGGTGCGCAGCTGGCCGTCAAGCAGTTGAGCACCCCGGGCGGTTTCAGCAATAACCCCGACGTGCGCATCGAGTTGCCGGGCAACCTGGGCAAAGCGGCCAAGGCCATGAAGATGTTCGGCAAAGGTGCACAGGTCGATGCCCTTGAAGCCAGCATGAACAAGGCCGCCGAAGCCGCCGTGCCGCAGGCCCAGGCGATTCTGGTCGATGCCGTGAAGAACATGAGCGTGACCGATGCCAAAGGCATCCTCAGCGGCGGTGACGACTCGGCCACGCAGTACCTGAACAAGAGCAGCCGCGAGCAGATCCGCGCCAAGTTCCTGCCAATCGTCAAGCAAGCCACCGACAAGGTCGGCCTGGCCCAGCAGTACAACAACTTCGCCGGGCAGGCGGTGGCACTGGGTGTGGTCGACGCCAAGAGCGCCAGCATCGAGAACTACGTGACCGAGAAGGCGCTGGACGGCCTGTTCGAGATGATTGGCAAGCAGGAGCAGAGCATTCGCCAGAACCCGGCGCAGGCCGCTACCAGCCTGGCCAAGAAGGTCTTCGGCGCCCTCTGATCCGCAACGGCCGCAGTACCCTTGTACGAACAGCCTTGTGCTGCGAAGAGGCCGGGACAGCAAGATGAATTTTCATTTGCTGCACCGGCCTCTTCGCAGCGCAAGGCTGTTCGTACAGGGGCGGTGAGGTCAGTCAGGTTTTCTTCACCCTGAACCACGCCGCATACAACGCCGGCAGGAACAACAGGGTCAACGCCGTGGCCACGATCAGGCCACCCATGATCGCCACCGCCATCGGCCCGTAGAACACGCTACGCGACAACGGGATCATCGCCAGCACCGCCGCCAGCGCAGTCAGCACGATTGGCCGGAAGCGCCGCACTGTGGCTTCGATGATCGCCTGCCAACGCTCCATCCCTGCCGCAATGTCCTGCTCGATCTGGTCCACCAGAATCACCGAGTTGCGCATGATCATGCCCGCCAGGGCAATGGTGCCCAGCATGGCGACAAAACCGAACGGCTGGCGGAACACCAGCAGGAACAGGGTCACGCCAATCAGCCCCAGCGGTGCGGTGAGGAACACCATTACCGTGCGCGAGAAGCTGCGCAGCTGGATCATCAGCAGGCTCAGCACCACTACCACGAACAGCGGCATGCCGGCGTTCACCGACTTCTGCCCACGCTCGGAGTCTTCAACCGTGCCGCCCACTTCCAGCAGGTAGCCGTCCGGCAGCTTGGCGCGTATCGCCTGCAGGGTCGGCTCGATCTGTTTCACCAGCGTGGCCGGTTGCTCCTTGTCGTAGATATCGGCGCGCACGGTCACCGTGGGCAGGCGGTTGCGGTGCCAGATGATGCCTTCCTCGAAGCCGTACTCCAGGGTCGCTACCTGCGACAGCGCCACGCTCTGGCCATTGTCGGTCGGCAACGCCAGGCTGCCGAGGTTACCCAGGTCACCGCGCTCCTGCTGGGTGCCGCGCAGCAGGATCTCGATCAGCTCGTTGTCCTCGCGGTACTGGCTGACCGTGGTGCCGGTCAACGAGCTTTGCAGGAAGCTGGCCAGGTGCGCGGTGCTCACGCCCAGGGCGCGGGCGCGGTCCTGGTCGATTTCGAGGAACACGGCCTTGCTGGGTTCTTCCCAGTCCAGGTGCACGTTCACCACATGCGGGTTCTCGCGCACCTTGTCGGCCACTTCGCGGGCCAGCGCACGGGCCTTCTCGATATGCTCGCCGGTGACCCGGAACTGCACCGGGTAGCCCACGGGCGGGCCGTTTTCCAGGCGCGTGACCCGGGCACGCAGGTCGGGGAATTGCTGGTCCACGGTGCTGATCAGCCAGCTGCGCAAGCGCTCGCGGTCCTCCATCGACTTGGCCAGCACCACGAACTGGGCAAAGCTGGCTGCAGGCAGTTGCTGGTCCAGCGGCAGGTAGAAGCGCGGCGAGCCGGTGCCCACGTAGGCCACGTAGTTATCGATGCCGTCCTGCTGCTTGAGCAGTGCCTCCAATTGCTTGACCCGCTCGGCGGTATTGGCCAGCGAGGCGCCTTCGGCCAGCTTCAGGTCAACCATCAGCTCCGGGCGCCCGGAGGCCGGGAAGAACTGCTGGGGCACGAAGCGGAACAGCAGGATACTGCCGACAAAGGCCGCGATGGTCAGCAGGATCACCGTCTTGCGCCGCCGCACGCACCACTCCACCACCCGCCGCACACGCTGGTAGAACGGCGTGGCGTAAGGGTCTGGCGCGTGGCCGTCCTTGCCATGACGCGCAGCGTGCAGCTTGGCCAGGTCTGGCAGCAGGCGCTCGCCCAGGTACGGCACAAACACCACCGCCGCCACCCACGAGGTCAACAGGGCGATGGTCACCACCTGGAAAATCGAGCGGGTGTATTCGCCAGTGCTGGAAGCAGCAGTGGCGATGGGCAAGAAGCCTGCCGCAGTGATCAGGGTACCGGTCAGCATTGGGAAGGCAGTGCTGCTCCAGGCATAGCTGGCTGCCTTGAGCCGGTCGTAACCCTGCTCCATCTTGATCGCCATCATTTCCACGGCAATGATCGCGTCGTCCACCAGCAAGCCCAGCGCCAGCACCAGCGCGCCGAGGGAAATCTTGTGCAGGCCGATGCCGAAATAGTGCATGGCGGCGAAGGTCATGGCCAGTACCAGGGGGATGGCCAGCGCCACCACCAGGCCGGTGCGCAGGCCCAGCGAGAAGAAGCTCACCAGCAGCACGATGACCAGCGCCTCCACCAGCACCTGGACAAATTCGCCCACACCGGCCTTGACCGCCGCAGGTTGGTCCGAGACCTTGCGCAACTCCATGCCGGCCGGCAGGTTGCGCGCCACGCGCTCGAATTCGCCTTCCAGGGCCTTGCCCAGTACCAGGATGTCGCCGCCGTCCTTCATCGACACGGCCAGGCCAATGGCATCCTCGCCCATGAAGCGCATACGTGGCGCGGGTGGGTCATTGAAGCCACGGTGCACTTCGGCCACATCGCCGATGCGGAACGTGCGGTCACCTACGCGGATGGGAAACTGGCGAATCTGCTCGACGCTGTCGAAGCGCCCGCTCACCCGCAGTTGCAGGCGCTCGCTGGGCGTCTCGAAGAAGCCGGCGGTGCTCACCGCGTTCTGCTCCTGCAGGGCCTGCTGCACAGCCTCCAGGGGTACGCCGAGGGTGGCCAGCTTGAGGTTGGACAGCTCGATCCAGATTTTCTCGTCCTGCAGGCCCACCAGCTCGACCTTGCCCACATCCTTGACCCGCTGCAGCTGGATCTGGATGCGGTCTGCATAATCCTTGAGCACCGCGTAGTCGAAGCCCTTACCGGTCAGCGCATAGATATTACCGAAGGTGGTGCCGAACTCATCGTTGAAGAACGGGCCCTGGATCTCCGGTGGCAGGGTGTGGCGAATGTCCGCGACCTTCTTGCGGATCTGGTACCACAACTCGGGGATGTCCTTGGAATGCAGCGAGTCGCGGGCCATGAAGGTGACTTGCGATTCGCCGGGGCGCGAGAACGAGACAATCTTCTCGTACTCGCCGGTTTCCATCAGCTTCTTCTCGATACGTTCGGTGACCTGGCGCGACACTTCCTCGGCGCTGGCGCCCGGCCACAGGGTACGAATGACCATGGCCTTGAAGGTGAATGGCGGGTCCTCGCTCTGGCCGAGCTTGGTGTAGGACATGGCGCCAATGGCCGCCAGCAGGATCATCAGGAACAGGACGATCTGGCGGTTGCGCAGCGCCCAGGCAGAAAGGTTGAAACCCATCGGGACTTACTCCTTGGCCGTCAGCTTCACAACACGGTTGCTGCGGTCCACAGGGCGTATTTCCTGGCCCTCACGCAGTACATGGCCACCGGCGGCGACCACCCAGTCGCCGGGGGCAAGGCCCTCGAGCACTGGCACGCTGTCGCTGCCGTACGCCCCCAGGCGCACCACGGCCCGCTCGAGGCGGCTGTCCTTGTTGACCCGCCACACATAGGCCTGGCCGTTTTCCGCAGTAACCGCTGACAGCGGCACTGCCAACGGGATCAGCCCCTCGTGAGCGATGAACACCCGGGCACTCTGGCCCAGTTCCGCCGGCGTGGCAGTCGAGGTAAAGGCGATGCGCGCAGCGAAGGTGCGCGAGCGTGGGTCGGCGGCTGGCGACAATTCGCGGATGCGCCCCTGGAAGCGCTCTTGCGGGTGCGACCAAAGCTCCACGCTCACCGGTTGGCCCACCGCAAAGCGGGCAAACTGCTGCTCCGGCAGGCCGATCACCACTTCGCGCTCGCCATCGGCGGCCAGGGTGAACACGGTTTGCCCGGCGGCAACCACCTGGCCCACTTCGACCTGACGCTTGGCAACCACCCCGGCCTGCGGCGCGCGCAGCACGGCATATTCGGCCTGGTTGCCAGCCACGTCGAACTCGGCCTTGGCCTGTTTCAGCCGGGCAAGGCCGGCGCGGTACAGGTTTTCGGCATTGTCGAACTGGGAATGGCTGACCATCTGCCGGTCCAGCAGCTTCTGGTAGCGGTCACGCTCGGCGCGCACCAGCGCCAGGTTGGCCTCGGCAGCCGCCATCTGGGCGCGGTTGGCTTCCAGTTGCAGGCGGACGTCCTGCGGGTCCAGCTCAGCCAGCGGCTGGTCGGCCTTGACCCGCTGCCCCTCCTCCACCAGGCGCTTGGTGACCTTGCCGCCAATGCGGAAGGCCAGGTCCGGCTCGAAGCGCGCACGTACTTCGCCGGGGTAACTGTCGGCAGCCGCTTCGGCCGGCTGCGGCTGCACCACCAGCGCCGGACGCGGCGCGGCAGGCGGGGTGGCTTCCTGACCGCATGCCGTCAGTAGCAACGCGGCAACGGCGGGCAAGGCGATGGACAAGGCATGGCGCAACATGATGAATCCTTTCGCGGAGGGCACTTCGAATATTTGTACTGGAAAGTATATTAAATCAGGCCGCCGGTGCCGGGAAGGGTTTGCTGTGGTTTTTCAGGGGTACGGCTGGAGTCTTTTGGCGCCTGAGAGATCGAGCGCCGCCCGCGCGGCGCATCGCGAGCTGCGCTCGCTCCTACCTTTGTTTCGGGCCAGTTAGTCCTGTTGTATTTATGCGCGAACGCTTTGGAGTTTGGCTGGATATCCCGTCGCACTAACAAGGCGGTCGCGCGCGCCTGTCACAGGCGCTACTGGCCCGAAACAAACGTAGGAGCGAGCGCAGCTCGCGATGCGCCGCGCGGGCGGCGCTCGATCTCACAGGCGCCAAAAATCCCCCCCCTGTTCGCTCGCCGCGACGACACCGGCCCCGACTATTTCAGAGTGTTTCGTGCTGGCGGCTGGGGTCGCATTCGGTCTTGTCGGCGCCGAGTTGCTGCAGCTCGGGTACCAGCAGCTCGACCCACCTGCGCCGCCTGGCGGATGGCCGCGTCACCATTGCCGCCCAGCACATCGTAGATGCCGATCACCTCGGCAATGGAGATGCCGTCTAACCTGCCGCGCTCCAGCAGCTTGGCCAGGTTATGTTGCACGAAAACAAACAGCACTGATGCCTGAGCAAAGACATCACTGTCGAGCAACTGTCCGCTGGCAGACAGCAGGCAATGTGACCTGGTTTTAGCCGGATCGCGCCCGACCCGTTAAGATGGTGATCCTTCAACAAGATGCAGACCACAATGCCCAACGACGCACCCATCGGCCCAGGCCGGCCAAAGGACCTGGTCAAGCGCGAGGCGATTCTCGAAGCGGCCAAGGCCCTGTTCCTCAGCCTTGGTTACGCCAACACCAGCATGGATGCGGTCGCTGCGGCGGCAGGTGTTTCAAAACTCACCGTGTACAGCCACTTCACCGACAAGCAGACCCTGTTCTGTTCGGCAGTCATGGCCACCTGCCAGATCCAGCTACCTGACCTGCTGTTCGAGTATCCCGAGGGGGCACCGGTGGAGGAGGTACTGTTGACCATTGCCCGTGGCTTCCAGGCACTGATCAGCAGCGACGAAGCGGTCAAGCTCAGCCGCCTGATCATGGCCCAGGGCAGCCTGGACCCAAGCTTTGGCGAATACTTCTACGAAGCCGGGCCCAAGCGCGTGCTGGCGGGGATGGAAGCGCTGCTGCGCGGCGCGGATGAGCGCGGGCTGTTGCGCATCGACAACCCGCTGCGTGCGGCGGAGCACTTCTTCTGCCTGGTCAAGGGGGCACCGGATTACCGCTTGCTGCTGGGGTGCGCGGGGCCGCTGGAGGGCGACGAGGCCGAGGCGCATGTGCGCGAAGTGGTGGGGGTATTCTTGCGAGCGTACCAACCCTGAAAGCATCTTCTGGCACACGCGGTCACTTTGTAGGCGCGCGTATGCCATTGACCGCGCCCCCACCGGCGTACTACCTGACATTTTTGCCAGTATCCGACCAGGCATCCTCTTGACACACTCTCATGTAGCCCCCCATGAGCGCACCACCATGTCCACGCAAACACTTAAACTCTTCTATAAGGTCAGCAAACTTTCGACAGTGCACTCAGGGAGTGCTCATTATTCAGTTGTCAGCGCAAATAACCAGAACCTGTGCGAAACGAACAGCCAATCCACGCAAACACAGCTTTTGGCCACCGATGCCCAAGCGTCAACAGTTACCGCCCATGCAGGAAGCCAAACGGACATTGCCTACAGCCCTTATGGCGATGATAGTTTACCGGCCGCTCACCAGATACTGTCTCGCTTTACCGGGCAAACTTGGCTACCCCCTGCCATAGGCTACTTGCTGGGTAATGGTCACCGTCTGTTCAATCCAGGGCTGATGCGCTTTCTCAGTCCGGACAGTTTGTCGCCGTTCGCAAGAGGTGGCCTTAACACCTATGCTTATTGCGGCAACGACCCCATCAACAGGGTGGACCCTACCGGCAGATTTTTCCGAGGGCTGTTCAAACGGTTTAATCAGGGCTATTCGTACCAAAAACTGGCTCCACGCCTGAATGAAGCGAGCCCTAACCTATCTAAAAATGAATACAATGCGCTGTCAAATTCTATCAAGAAGCGCCAACTCCGAGCTGAGAGTAAGCTAGACGGCGGACTTACTAATGGCCTTCCCCGTACAACAGAACACGCATTCGATGAAATAAACAAGCTTGATCAGCAACGCGCAAGACTGGGCCTTTTGTCACGGGACAAAAACGGGCGTTTTAATTATGACACTACCCACCTTACGCGAGAACTGCATGGGCACATTCCAGTCCATGCCGGTCCTACCAGTAATCTAGCTAAAAAAATACTTAGCAGCCCTACAACCATTGACCCTTCCATTCCGGAAGATCAGGTAGACCAAGAGCTGCTAGAACGTCTGAGACGCCTGCGTCAGGATTAGGCCTTCAACGCCTTCTTCGGATATATGTCATACCGGCTCGACTTGCCCTCCAGGCTATGGCTCGGCTTCGGCCCCTCGATAATCGGCGCCTTGCGCGGGCGCTTCACCACCACCCGGTGGCTGGCCAGCGCAAGGGCCGCTTCGAGCAGGGCCGGAGCATCCAGGTCGTCCCCCACCAAGGGCCGGAACACGCGCATTTCCTTTTTCACCAGGGCGCTCTTGTCGCGGTGCGGGAACATCGGGTCGAGGTAGATCACCTGCGGCGCTTCGCCTTCCCAGGCGCGCATGCGCTCGATGGCGTTGCCGGTCAGCAGGCGCATGCGCCCGACGATCGGGCCCACCTCGTCATCCGAGCGCGCCCGCGCCAGGCCATCTTCCAGCAGCGCGGCAATCAGCGGCTGGCGCTCGATCAGGGTCATCTGGCAGCCCAGGCTGGCCAGCACAAACGCATCCTTGCCAAGGCCTGCCGTGGCATCCAGCACTTGTGGCCGCACACCTTGGGCAATGCCCACGGCCTTGGCGATCATCTGCCCGTTGCCACCACCAAACTGGCGCCGGTGCGCGGCCTGGCCTTCGACAAAGTCCACCCGCACCGGCCCTGGTGCCTGCGGCCCAAGCTGCTGGATCTGCAAACCCTCGGCGCCCACCTGCACGGCGAAGCCGGCGCTCTCGTCCTGTAGCGGCAGGCTTAGGCGTTCAGCCCACACCTTGGCCTGCTCCGCATACTCAGCCGACATCGCCTCGACCCTGATACCCGTGCCTTGCTCTTCCATCGTCCACACCTAAAAAATCAAACCAAGCCTTAATGAATCAGCAGCCACGGCCGATACAGGCAATATCCCGCTATTCTGCCAGAGCACAACGCGCGCGACTGCCATGTCAGATACTCTTCCTATCGGCTTGACCTATTTGTCGCCTGTCGGCAACTACAGTCAGCACAACACCCAGGCACTCGGGGGCGTCAGCCACCTGTGGCAGGATTTCTTTGCCCGGGCCATGGCCGAGCAGCAGGAAGAGCCCGTAGACAGCGTCAGCCAGTCGTTCGTGCAGTACGACCACGACAGCGGCGAACCCATAGGCGGCGCCCGTGCGCTGGCCCTGATCGACGCCCAGCGCGCCTGCCCGGTGCTGGACACCGAGGTAACACCGCCCGAGCCGCTGTTCTTGCCCAAGGCAGAGCTTGAAGCCAGCCTGCTGCCGCCTGCGCCTGAGCCGTTCAGTGCCATGGAACTGATTGAACAGCAGCGCCAGCTCGACACCAGCAACAGCTGGATGCGCCCGGTGGTGATGAGCCAGGGCCATCCGATTGCCGAGCCCGGCCCGGGCCCTGCCCCGCGGTCCTTGTTCCTGCCCATTGCCGAGTTCGAGACCAACCTGCTGGACCCGGCACCCGAACCGTTCGACGACGCCACCCTGGCCAAACAACAAAACGACCTGGAGTTCGACATCCACTGGGCGCGCCCGGTGGTGCTGAACAACGTGCGCGTTCACGCCTGAAGCTAACGGCAGATCTGCCAGCGCCCCATGTCCAGGTGGAAGTGATTGTGGTGCGCGGCGTTGTAATCCGGCCCCAGTACCGTGCTGAAGCTCTCGCAAGCCGCCTGCTGCACCTGCCGCAAGAACTCTGCCTTCTGCCCACCCGCCTGCCAGTCGCGCGCCAGCACGATGCGCTGACCGTCCTGTAGGCGAAAGCCGCTGATGTCCAGCGCATTTGCCGTAGCGTGCTGGCTCAGGCGACCCTGCTTGCGGTGGTAGACATTGCGGCAGGCAAAGCTGCCCAGGTGATCGACCTGGGTCACTGGTTGGCCCAGCACACGCTGCGCCACCGGCTGCAAGCCATGGTTCTCGAACAGCGCGTAGGCCACCGCCAGCGGGCAACTGGCCAGGAAGCTGCTGCTTAGCCGCGCCTGACCGCCCTCGATACGCCACACGTTCTGCAATGGGCAGTTGGCCGAGGCCGGGCTGTCGGCTTGCGCCTGGTAGCGCAGCTGGCTGGTTTCCAGTGCCTGCCGGCACAAGGCCGGGTCATCGCGCAGGCGTGAAAGCTTGTACGGCGTCAGCAGGTTGGGCGGCTGGCGCACGTCCAGCGGCGCCCAGGGGTTCCACACGGCAGGCAGGCGCCAGCCGAAGTGCCAGGCCAGGCCGACCAGCACCAATAGGCCGGCCAGCAGCGCCAGCATTGCCCGCATCAGCGGCGGAACAGGTCGTTGAGCTGGGCAAACGACAGTGCCTGCTCACCGTAGCCGAACGTACCCTCGTTGCGAATTTCCAGCGCGGCACGGTGGAAGGCCCCCAGCGCAGCACGGGCCAGCGACGAGCCGACGCTGATGCGCCGCACGCCCAGGTCCTGCAACTGGTTCACGCTCAGCGGCACACCCGCCATGCCCATCAGTACATTCACCGGCCGCGGGGCGACCGCCTGTACCACCGCACGGACTTCTTCGACGGTGCGCAGCCCGGGGGCATAGAGCACATCGGCGCCGGCCTCGGCATAGGCTTGCAGGCGCAGGATGGTGTCGTCGAGGTCCATGCGGCCATGCAGCAGGTTTTCTGCCCGGGCGCACAGGGTGAAAGGGAATGGCAGGCTACGCGCAGCCTGCACGGCGGCGCGTACGCGCTCCACGGCCAGTCCCAGGTCATAGATGGGCGCATCACTGCGGCCACTGGCATCTTCGATGGAACCACCTACCAGGCCGATTTCGGCCGCACGCAAGATGGTCTGGGCACAATCTTCAGGCATGTCGCCGAAGCCGTTCTCAAGGTCCGCGGCCACTGGCAACGCAGTGGCATCGACGATCTCGCCGGCATTGTCCAGGGTATCGTCCAGGCTCAAGGCGCCTTCGGCGTCTGGCCGGCCCAGGCTGAACGCCAGGCCGGCACTGGTGGTGGCCAGCGCCTCGAAACCCAGGCTGGCAAGCAGCTTGGCGGAGCCGGCATCCCACGGGTTGGGGATGACGAACGCGCCTTCATGCTCGTGTAAAGCCTTGAAGGCTTCGGCTCGCAGGGTTTGCACATCCATGGTTCAACCTCCGGCAGTCAGGGAAAGGTCAGAGTAAGCCCAGTTGTTCGACCTCGGGCGCGCGCGGCAATTCCGGCAAAGGTGCAAGACCTGGCAGGCGTGCCATCAGGCGTTGATGGAAATGCTGGGCCAACGCCGCAGCCAGGCGATTGTCCGAGGTGTGCAGGAATATGTAGGGGTTGCGGCCTTCTTCGATCCAGTCGGCGACTTTCTCTACCCAGGGGCTGAGGAAGGAGTGATTGGCCTCCAGCTCCGGGTGGCCGATGAAGCGCACCTGTGGGTGCTGGCTGAAGGCCGCCGGGCGGGGCGGCACCTTGGGCTTCTTCGACTGCGCATGCAGCACGGCAGGGTCGCGCGAGGTGCAGCTAAACAACGCACGCGGGTCCAGGCAGATGCGCTCCACGCCACGTTCGTGCAGAAGGCGGTTGAGCAGGCGTTCTTCTTCACCCTTGGCGAAGAAGGCCTGGTTGCGCACTTCCACGGCCACCGGCAAGCCGATTTCGTCGAGGAAGTGGCAAAGCTCGCCCAGGCGCCCCGGGCCGAACTGGGCCGGCAACTGCAGCCAGTACGGCGAAACGCGCTTGCCCAGCGGTGCCATCAGCCGCGTGAAGTCGAAGGCAGGCTCCAGTTGATCACGCAGGTCACCCTCGTGGCTGATGTCCCGGGGAAACTTGGCGGTGAAACGGAAGTGCCCGGGCATCACCTGCGCCCAGCGGGCAATGGTGCCGGGGGCGGGGCGTGCATAGAAGGTGGTATTGCCCTCGACGGCGTTGAACACCTGGCTGTAGAGGCCAAGCATTTCGTTGCTGGTGGCGTCGGCGGGATAGAGGTAGTCGCGCCAGGCGTTTTCGCTCCAGGACGGGCAACCGAGAAAGTAAGGCAGTGGTGGTGGACTCATCCACTAAATGTACAGGTCGAGCCCCAGTACTTCCATGTCCCAGTCGGTGAAACCGGCGGTGCTCAGGTAGCTGGCCAAGGCAGTGGCGGTGCGCCGGTCACGGGCGCGGGGGAAGACCATGTCTTGCTGGCGGGCTGGCAGGCCACCGCTGCGGCGGCGGGCGGTGGCATCCACGGGGGCGCCCTGGCTGTCATCTATCAGCTCGGCATCATCGATGGCCTCGTCACGCGCCGGTGCCTTGCGCGGGGTGCGCTTGACCGGGTAGGACTGCGATGAGAAACCGTCGATACGCATGGCATGAGCACTCAGGACCAATGATGGCAATTTAGCAGCATCAGGGTTCCGTCGCTAATGCTTGACTGATAACTGGACCACAGATCGCGCAAAAGGTTTTAGAGTGATCGGCGATAACCGACGAACAGCACTCAGTGCTTCTTGGGCGTAGCTACATTATCGCGCAGATAGACCGGTTGCGCCTGCTCGGCAACGATTGCCTCATCACGAGCCCAGGCGAAGGTAGCCAGGCTGAGAATGTCCAGCGCATTGGGCAAGGCGCCAGGGTTGCTGGCCGCCACCTGTATCGCCAGGCGCTCGGCATAGCCCCATCCGGTACCGGCACCGAACCACTCGCCACTGCTGCCCGCCGGCAGCGCTACCTGTTCGGGCGGCAACACCGCCTCGCGGCCGACCAGGCGCATTTCGCCGGCCGTGGCCTGGTAGCAGCCCCAGTACACTTCATCCATGCGCGCATCGATGGCAGCCGCCACCTGCTGCACGCCCTGCTCGCGCAAGGCACCCTGGGCCAGCGCGGCCAGGTTGGACACCGGCAGCACCGGGCGCTCCAGCGCGAAGGCCAGGCCCTGGACCACACCAATGGCAATGCGCACGCCGGTGAAGGCGCCCGGGCCACGGCCAAAGGCGATGGCATCCAGTGCATTCAGCGCAACGCCGGATTCGGCCAGCAACTGCTTGATCATCGGCAGCAGCTTCTGCGCGTGCTGACGCGGGATCACCTCGTAATGGCTGGTTACCTTGCCGTCATGCAGCAGCGCGACGGAACAGGCTTCGGTGGCGGTATCCAGGGCCAGCAGGGTGGTCATCGAACGGGTATCCAGGTGCGAATGAAAAGAGCGGCAGTATAGAGCAGCAGCGGCGTTGTGTCCCGAAGGGGCGCTGTGCGGCCTTTGCAGGTGGCCTGGCGCGGTCCCTGTAGGAGCGCCAGGCCGTGGATCGCAGGCCGGAAACGACAACGGCCCGCTAGCGGGCCGTTGTCGGGGGGCGTCAGGCGCTGATCAGCTCAGGGCTGCCAGGACCTTGGCAGTGATGGCGTCGACCGAACCGACACCTTCAATGTGGCTGTACTTCGGCTTGCCGGCATTGGCGGCCGACAGCTTCTGGTAGAACTCCACCAGCGGCTTGGTCTGGGTGTGGTAGACCGACAGGCGATGACGAACGGTTTCTTCCTTGTCGTCGTCGCGCTGGATCAGGTCTTCACCAGTGACGTCGTCCTTGCCTTCCACTTTCGGCGGGTTGAACTGAATGTGGTAGGTACGGCCCGAGGCCAGGTGTACGCGGCGGCCAGCCATGCGGCCGACGATTTCTTCGTCGTCCACGGCGATTTCGACCACGGCGTCGATGTCGACACCGGCAGAGACCATGGCTTCGGCCTGCGGGATGGTGCGTGGGAAGCCGTCGAACAGGCAGCCGTTGGCGCAATCAGGCTGGGCGATGCGCTCCTTGACCAGGCTGATGATGAGCTCGTCGGAGACCAGCTGGCCGGCATCCATGACTTTCTTCAGTTCCAGGCCCAGCGGGGTGCCGGCCTTGACGGCGGCACGCAGCATGTCGCCGGTGGAGATCTGTGGAATACCGAACTTTTCGGTGATGAACTTTGCCTGAGTACCTTTACCGGCCCCGGGAGCTCCCAGCAGAATTACGCGCATCTTGTGCTCCTCAAATTTTTTTATGAAATTCAATGGATTCGGCAACCAGGGCCAAGTCCGGAAAATCGGGTATGACCATAAAACGGTCAGAAGGCTGCTCAAGATACACAGCGCCCGGCAGCCATACAAGCGTCCCAAAGTTGCAGGAATGCGCCACTTGTGGCCGACCGGGCATGTGGTTGCGCCCGGCGCAACCACCCTCCCCTTATCCGTGCATGGCCTGCACGCCACTCACCCCTGCTGGCTTGGGCACACCTTCAGCCGGTATTGCGCAGCCCCGCGGCAATACCCGCCACGGTCACCAGCAAGGCCTGCTCCAACGGGCTGTCCAGAGCGGCTTCGCGGCTGCGCGAGCGGGCCAGCAACTCGGCCTGCAGGCGGTGCAGCGGGTCCAGGTAGGTGTTGCGCAGGCTGATGAATTCCAGCGTCTCAGGGCTGTGCGCCAGTAGCACCTGCTGCCCGGTCAGCCCCAGTACCACCTGGCAAGACTGCGACAATAGGTCGCGCAGGTGTGCACCTAAAGGAAGCAAGTCCGGTTGCACCAGACGTTCGTCGTAGGCCTCGGCTATTTGCGCATCGGCCTTGGCCAGCACCATTTCCAGCATGTCGATGCGGGTACGGAAAAACGGCCACTGCTCGCGCATCTGTGCTAGCAACTCACCTTGGCCACGGGCCAAGGCATTGCTCAGCGCGGTTTCCCAGCCCAGCCAGGCCGGCAGCATCAGCCGGGTCTGGGTCCAGCCGAAGATCCATGGGATGGCCCGCAGGCTTTCGATCCCGCCTGCCCGGCGCTTGGCCGGGCGGCTGCCCAGCGGCAGGCGCCCCAGTTCCTGTTCTGGCGTCGACTGGCGGAAGTACTCGACGAAATCGGGGTTGTCGCGCACCACGCTGCGGTACGCCTTGACGCCATCAGCAGCCAACTGGTCCATCACCTCGCGCCAGGCCGGTTGCGGGGGCGGCGGTGGCAACAGCGTGGCTTCGAGCACAGCGGCCAGGTACAGGTTCAGGTTTTGCTCGGCGATGCCCGGCAAACCGAACTTGAAGCGGATCATTTCGCCCTGCTCGGTGGTGCGGAACCGCCCCGCCACCGAACCCGGTGGCTGCGACAGGATCGCTGCGTGAGCCGGGCCACCGCCGCGCCCTACCGTACCGCCCCGGCCGTGGAACAGCAGCAGTTCGACCTGGTGTTCGGCGCAGATGCGTACCAGGTTTTCCTGGGCCCGGTACTGCGCCCAGGCCGCCGCCGTGGTGCCAGCATCCTTGGCCGAGTCGGAGTAGCCGATCATCACTTCCTGCGGGCCGCGCAGGCCGGCCCGGTATCCCGGCAGGCCGAGCAGGCGCTGCATCACCGGCCCGGCGTTGTCCAGGTCAGCCAGGGTCTCGAACAGCGGTACCACACGCATGGGGCGGGTCAGGCCGGCTTCCTTGAGCAACAGTTGCACCGCCAGCACATCCGAAGCGGCACCGGCCATGGAAATGACATAGGAGCCCAGCGAGGCAGCGGGCGCGGCGGCGACTTCCCGGCAGGTGGCCAGCACCTCGGCGGTGTCTGCCTGCGGCCTGAAGTGCGCGGGCAACAGCGGGCGGCGGTTTTTCAGCTCGGCCTGAAGGAATTCGATGCGGCGATCTTCATCCCAGTCGGCATAGCGGCCCAGGCCCAGGTAGTCGGTGATTTCGGTCAGCGCGTCACGGTGGCGGGCAGCGTCCTGGCGCACGTCCAGGCGGCCCAGGAAAAGGCCGAAAGTGACGGCGCGACGCAGGCAATCGAGCAACGGCCCTTCGGCGATAACGCCCATGCCGCATTCGTGCAGCGACTGATAGCACAGCTCCAGCGGCGCAATCAGGTCGCGGTTATCCACCAGCACTTCGGCGCTGGCCGGTTGGCTGCTGGTCAATGCCGAATGCGCCCAGGCACGCGTCGCCCGCAAGCGGTCGCGCAGTTGCTTGAGCACCACGCGGTAGGGTTCGGCACTGTCGCCCACCCGTTCGCGCAACGCGCCACTGGCCTGCTGCATGGACAACTCGGCGGCCAGTGCATCGATGTCGCGCAGGAACAGGTCGGCGGCCATCCAGCGCGCCAGCAACAGCACTTCCCGGGTAACAGCGGCAGTCACATTGGGGTTGCCGTCACGGTCACCGCCCATCCACGAGGCAAAGCGGATTGGCGCGGCCTCCAGCGGCAGGCGCAGGCCGGTGGCATCCAGCAGGGCCTTGTCGACCTTGCGCAGGTGGCTGGGGATGGCGTGCCACAGCGAATGCTCGATCACCGCGAAGCCCCACTTGGCTTCGTCTACCGGCGTCGGCCGGGTGCGGCGGATTTCTTCGGTGTGCCAGGCCTCGGCAATCAGCCGGCGCAGGCGTTCACGCACCTGATGGCGTTCGTCCGGGGTCAGGTCACGGTGGTCCTGGGCAGCCAGCTGGCCGGCGATGGCGTCGTACTTCTGGATCAACGTGCGGCGGGCCACCTCGGTGGGGTGTGCGGTAAGTACCAGCTGGATGTCGAGCTTGGCCAGTTGCCGGGCCAGGGCATCGTTGCTATGCCCGGCCTGCTTCAGGCGCGCCAGCAATTCGGGCAGCACACGGGCCTCGAAGGGTTCGGGCTGGCCGGCGTCGCGGCGGCGGATCAACTGGTACTGCTCGGCCATGTTGGCCAGGTTGAGGAACTGGTTAAAGGCCCTGGCGACGGGTAGCAAGTCTTCTTCGGCAAGGTCGGCCAGGGTCGAGGTCAATTGCTCGCCGGGGCCGCGGCGGTCGGCCTTGGCGCTGTGGCGGATGTCTTCGATTTTCTGCAAGAACGCATCGCCATGCTGCTGGCGAATGGTTTCGCCGAGCAGCTCACCCAACACATGGACATCTTCACGCAAACGCACATCGATATCGGTCATTGGCCCTCTCTTTGGCGCGGCTCTGGCGCACTCTTGTACACAACTCTACCGAAGAGTGCCCCCAGCCGAGCGCCAATGGCAAGCCGTGATCAGCCAAAGCAAACTAAAGTGAAAGCAAGCACTCCCATGCAATGCAGCCTTAGCAGGCGTCAACAGAGGTCATCATGAAAATCCGTGAACTCGCCCAGCACTGGGAACAAAATGCCGCCGGCACTCTCAGCCGCACGGGCCATGTATTGCATCTGGACCTGGAATCCGAGGCGCGCCTGGCCGCGCTGATCGACATGTACCCCAAGCGCACCGCCGAGGAACTGCTCGGCGAGCTGGTGGCGGCCGCCCTCGAAGAGCTGGAAGCCAGCTTCCCCTATGTGCAGGGTCACCAAGTCATCGCCACCGATGAAGAAGGTGACCCGCTGTACGAGGATGTCGGCTCTACTCCGCGCTTTCTGTCCCTCTCGCGACAGCACCTGCACAGCCTGAGCACCACCGACGACGATAGCGAAAGATAACCACCCGCCCCACCGTTCCGGGCCTCGGCAAGGCCCGGAATACCGCCTTTGCCTGCAAAAGTTCCAGGCAAATCGCGCTGACCGATCAGTCAGAAATAATTCCTCGTTCAGTGCACTTTTTTCTGAACCATTCCAAAAACGGTCGAGTCGGAGCCAATAGCCATCACGCTAAAACCCTGCACACTGCCCTCGTGCACCGTTCAGCTGAAGCGCGCGGTTTTGTCAGGGAATAAGCGATGGACTGCTACGGACATCGTCGTTATCAGGAGTGATCCAATGGAGCTGACCACCATGAAGACCCGCACTAGCAAACTGTCATCTACTCATGTGCGCGGGTTCAAGCTGGCCGCGCTGGCCCTGGGCAGTAGCCTGGTCCTGGCCGGCTGTGCGGGCAACCCGCCCACCGAGCAGTATGCCGTTACCCAATCCGCCGTGAACTCCGCCGTGAGCGCGGGTGGCACCGAGTTCGCTGCCGTGGAAATGAAAGCGGCCCAGGACAAGTTCAAGCAAGCCGAAATCGCCATGCACGACAAGAAGTACGACGAGGCCAAGCGCCTGGCCCAACAGGCCGAGTGGGACGCACGCCTCGCCGAACGCAAGGCCCAGGCGGCCAAGGCCCAGAAGGCCGTGCAGGATGCCCGTCAGGGCGTTCAGGACGTACGTGAGGAAGGCCTGCGCAGCGCTCAGTGAGCCCTGCCCCGCCAACCTTAGCCTTCGCACTCGATCAAAGGATGAACACTATGCGCAAACACGTCATGATTCCCGCCCTGCTGGCCCTCAGCGTTGGTCTTGCTGCCTGCTCGCACGACCCTAACGCCAACCTGGAATCGGCCCGCACCAACTTCTCCTCGCTGCAGAGCGATCCGCAATCGAGCAAGGTCGCGGCACTGGAGACCAAGGACGCCCAGGACTGGCTGAACAAGGCCGACAAGGCCTACATGGACCGTGAAGACGAGAAGAAGGTCGACCAACTGGCCTATCTGACCAACCAGCGTGTTGAAGTGGCCAAGCAGACCATTGCCCTGCGCACCGCCGAAGGCGAGCTGAAAAATGCCTCGGCCCAACGCGCACAGGCCAAGCTGGATGCCCGCGACGCGCAGATCGCCAAGCTGCAGGACAGCCTCAACGCCAAGCAGACCGACCGCGGTACGCTGGTGACCTTTGGCGATGTGCTGTTCGACTTCAACAAGGCCGAGCTCAAGAGCAACGCCTACCCGAACGTCACCAAGCTGGCCCAGTTCCTCCAGGAAAACCCGGAGCGCAAGGTGATTGTCGAGGGCTACACCGACAGCGTCGGCTCGGCCAACTACAACCAGACCCTGTCCGAGCGCCGCGCCAACAGCGTACGCATGGCACTGGTACGTGCCGGCGTAGACCCGGCGCGCATCGTCTCCCAGGGCTATGGCAAGGAGTACCCGGTAGCGGACAACGGCAGCAACTCGGGCCGTGCGCAAAACCGTCGCGTGGAGGTAACCATCTCCAACGACAACCAACCGGTGGCACCCCGTTCGGTGAGCCAGGTTCAGCGGTAAGGCTGGCTGGCTGAAAAAAAGCCCCGCGCTCGACGTGGGGCTTTTTTTTGCCTGTACCGGCCTCTTCGCGGCTAAAGCCGCTCCCACAGGTATTGCCCCACCCCGAAACTGAAGCGGTCCCTGTGGGAGCGGCTTTAGCCGCGAATGGGCCGGAACAGGCGCTGAAAAGGCCGGCTCACTTCACCTGCTGCGGGGTTTCCTCGCCCATGCAGCGCACCGCACGCTTGCGGTTGTCCACCAGCACGCCGGTCAGGCCTTTCTGCTCGGTGTCGAACAACACCAGCACGCCATCGACGCACTGGGCCACTTGCGGCGCCGGATCCAGCGAAACCTTGTAGTCCTCGCCGGGGATGGTCTTGAGCATGGTGAAGTCCTGCAGCAACAGGGCATCCTCGGGTTTGGCGAAATGCAGGTAACCGTAGTACCACAAGGCCCCCACCGTCACGATGATGCTGCCGACGCCGGTCAGGATCAGCGGGATGGCGTTGCGTTCTTCACTCATTGCTTGTTCTTCTCGTCAGGGAAATTGGGCACTTCGGCAAGCCGCCGCAGGCCGTTGAAATGGCTAGGGTCGTCGAGGAAACGCAGCATCACCTGGCGCCATGTGGGGTCGGCGAAGGTCTGCACGTGGCCACCGCGGGTCAGTTGCAGCACCCGCGGTGGTGGCGCGTGCTGGTACAGGCGAATACCGTTGTCCATCGGCACCAGGTTGTCGTCGATGCTGTGGAAGAACAGCTTGGGCGGGCTGCTCAGTTGCTCGATCGAACGGATTGCACTGTCGCCGTCCGGCACCAGCCACGACAGCGGCACCTGCAACGGCCAGGTCATCCACGACGTGCTGAGGGCAAAGCGCCCGACTGAACGGTAACTGGCCGGTACACCATCGAACACCAGGGCACTGAAGCGCTGGCGCTGCTCGGGGTGGGCCGCCAGGTAATGAATGGCCATGGCGCCGCCAAGGCTTTGCCCCAGCAGCACCAGGGGCTTGCCCTTTACCTCGGGCGCCTGGTCCAGCCAGGCCATGGCGGCGGCGATGTCTTCGTACACCTCTGGCAGGCTTGGCGCCCCCTGCGACAGGCCATAACCGCGGTAATCGATCATCAGCACCTGATAGCCCTGCTCCGGCAGCCAGTAGCTGCCACCCAGGTGCCCCGGCAGGTTGCCGCCGTTGCCGTGCAAGTGCAGTACCGTACCTTTGACCTCGACCCCGGCCTTGGCCGGCAACCACCAACCGTGCAGGCGGATGCCATCCGTTGTGGTCAACGTTACATCGCGGTACGCCAGCTTGGCCCGCTCAGGCGTAAAGGCCTGACCACGCTCGGGGTAGAACAGCAGGCTGCTGCAGCCGCCTAGGCCCAGCAGGACCAAGCCCAAGGCCAGCAGGCGGCAGCACTCAGAGAATGTTCGCGTAGTCGGCTTCAATACGGTCCAGGCTCAGGTGGTTGAGGAAGTTGGAGAAGCACATCCAGGCCGACAGCGCGTTAAGGTCGCGGAACTGCTCGGGCAAGTACTTGGGCGGCGCAACCAGGCCCTCCTCCACCAGCTGGCGCAAGGTACGCATGTCTTCCAGGGTGGTCTTGCCACAGAACAGCAACGGGATCTGTTCGAGCTTGCCCTTCTTCACGGCCAACTGAATGTAGTTGTAAACCATGATGAAGCCCTTGAGGTAGGACAAGTCCTTGGTGAATGGCAGGCCATTGGGCACCGAACCGCGGAACACCCGGCTGGCGTTGCTGTAGCTCTGTGCCATCTCGAAGCCTTGCCCACGGAAAAAATCGAACACCTGGAGGAAATCGGCGCCCTCCTCGACCATGTGGATGGCGCGAGTGCGGTTGGTGAGCTTGCGCAGCCGGCTGGGGTAGGAGGCGAAGGCAATCACTTCCATGAGGATGGCCAGGCCTTCCTGGGTCACCGTCGACGAGGGCGGGCCCTTGGCCAGGAAGGTGCAGATCGGCTGGTTCAGGCCATTGAGCGTGGTACCGACATGCACCAGCCCTTCGTGCACCTCCAGGGCGCGCACGTCGCGGGCGTTGAACATGGCATCGGCGCGCACCTTGATGTAGTCGGCACCGGCCGCGGCATCGGCGACGATACCGTCGGACTCGAACACGCGGATGGTTTCCTCGGCCTCGCCGAACACCTTGTTCAGCCGGCGCTGGAGGATCTCCACCGCCTCTTTGGCGGTGAGGTTCTTCGGCTCGTCCTTCAGGTCGCCCCGGCCATCGATATTGTTGAGGTAATCCGACAGCATCAGACCGAGGTCGGCCAGGGTCGGGTCACCGGCATGGAAGGCGTCGGAGGCAGCGCCATACAGCTCCTGGGAGATCAGGCCGAAGTCCTCGGTACCGCGCGCTTCGAGCATGCGCACCACCATGCGGTACTCACGGCACATGCGCTTCATGATCTGCCCGACCGGGTTGAACTGACCTAGCTGGCGGATGATGTCACGCTCGATGCCCTGGAACTCGGCCTTGACCGCGCCGGAGTCGAACGCCAGCGGGCGCGACTGGTAATAGGCACGGTCGACGGCCGGCGGCTCCTTGCCCTTGGCCTTGAGGAAGCCCTGACGAATGTTTTCGTCCCATTTCACCGCGTCCAGCACCCGGATCGGGGTCTGCGCCGCAACGATGCGGTCGGACAGGGCGCGGATGGTTTGCTGGTATTCGTCCACTGGGGACTCCTTATTGCAACAATGAGCCAAGCCTTGTGTTGCCTGTGCTGGCCTCTTCGCGGCTAAAGCCGCTCCCACAGGAACCGCACAGGTCTCAAGCCTGGTGCAGTACCTGTGGGAGCGGCTTTAGCCGCGAAGAGGCCGGCACAGGTAACTACTTGCCAGTACGCTGGAACCGCGCCACTTCGACGAACAGGTCGGAGTTGGCCGGGTCGTCCAGGTACGCCAGCACCCGCGCCGAGGGGCTATCGATCAGCACGCCGTCGCCGTTGTCTTCAGGCACCTCGGTGCTGCGCCCGGTCAGTTCCTTCTTGTCCACCGCCTGCTGCACCTGCTCGACATCCAGGTTGTAGACCACCAGCTCCTTGCCCTCGACGATGTCGAAACCGCCGATCAGGAAGTTGCCCCCCAGGCGTTTGGGCACGCCGGCCGACAGGTACCAGCGGTTGCCGTGGCGCGACACGGTGAACACGTATTCCTCAGGGGCCTTGCCCTTGGCCGTGGCCACCGCCTTGTAGGCACCGCCGCCGCTGCGGCTGATGGTCAGCTTCAACGGCTCGCCCCAGGCGTCCTTGCTGCTCCACTTGCCGAGCAGCGCCTGGGGCGCCGCCTGGTTGCTGGGCAAGGGCTCATGGAAGGTCACCAGACAACCGCCCAGCAGCAGGAATGACAGAGTCAACAACACCACACGCCAGGCTTTCATCAGGTTCTCCTTGAAAAATCGGTCTCGGCTCAGGCCGATGCCAGCACCAGCTGCAGGTATCGGGTAAGCATAGCGAGCATCTGCCCATCGACTTGCGCGTTCGCATCCTTGAGCAGGCCCTGATATTCCATCTGCTCGATAATCGCCGTCAACATCTGGGCGTCCTGTTCTGGTTGTCGCGACCCCACCACCTGCAGCAATTGACGGGTGCCGTGCAGCAGGATCTGCTCGTGGGCACGCACCAGCTCAGCCAGGCGTGGGCACAGCAGCGCCTCTTGGCGGAAGGCCTGTTCGGCCATCAGGAAGTCGCGGCGGTTCAGCAGTTGCCGCTGAACATAGTCGGCAGTCATGCGCGCCACTTCGTCAGCCAGCCGCGCCCGTGCCGCCGGGCTGCCGTCACCCTGGGCCAGCAACTGGCGCAGTACCACTTCGGTGTTGGCCCACAGCTTGGCCATGTAGGCGGCACTACGCTCGACATACTGGGCGAAGGTATCGGTGAGCAGGTCCTCGATGTCCTTGAAGTAGTAGGTGGTGGCCGACAGCGGCACAGCGGCCTCGGCGGCTACCGCACGGTGGCGCACACCGCGCACGCCATCGCGCACGACGATACGCATGGCGGCGTCGAGGATCAGCTGGCGGCGCTGTTCGCTGCCTTGGCGGGCAGTCTTGCGGCCTTGGTATTGCACGCTTTCGGCGACGGCGGTAGCGATGCCGGCGGCGCCTTGGTCAGGCATGGCGGGTGTCACGGGGGATACCTCACGGTTCAAGTCATCTGCGGCCTGCACTGGCCTCATCGCCGGCAAGCCAGCTCCCACAGGCCCGCACCATAGTCAGGACCTATGCAGCACCTTTGGGAGCTGGCTTGCCGGCGATGGAGCCAGTACAGACAATAAAGCTTCAGGCAAGAAAAAGCCGCCTCGAAAGGCGGCTTGTTCAATTCACTCAGGCCTGTGGACGCATGTGCGGGAACAGGATCACGTCGCGGATCGACGGCGAGTTGGTCAACAGCATCACCAGGCGGTCGATGCCAATGCCTTCACCGGCGGTCGGCGGCATGCCGTACTCCAGCGCACGCACGAAGTCGGCATCGTAGTGCATGGCTTCGTCGTCACCCGCGTCCTTCTCGGCCACCTGGGCCAGGAAGCGCTCGGCCTGGTCTTCGGCATCGTTGAGCTCGGAGTAGGCGTTGGCGATTTCGCGGCCACCGATGAACAGCTCGAAGCGGTCGGTAACGGCCGGGTTGTCGTCGTTGCGACGAGCCAGCGGCGACACTTCGAACGGGTACTCGGTGATGAAGTGAGGCTGCTCCAGCTTGTGCTCGACCAGCTCTTCGAAAATCATCACCTGCAGCTTGCCCAGGCCTTCGTGGCCCAGCACCTTGGCACCGGCCTTCTTGGCGATGTCGCGGGCGCGGTCAACGTCCTGCAGGTCGGCAGCGGTCAGTTCCGGGTTGTACTTGAGGATCGAGTCGAACACCGACAGGCGCACGAACGGCTCGCCGAAGTGGAACACCTTGTCGCCGTAAGGCACGTCGGTGCTGCCCAGTACCAACTGCGCCAGCTCGCGGAACAGTTCCTCGGTGAGGTCCATGTTGTCGTTGTAGTCGGCGTAGGCCTGGTAAAACTCGAGCATGGTGAATTCGGGGTTATGACGCGTCGAAACACCTTCGTTACGGAAGTTGCGGTTGATCTCGAACACTTTCTCAAAGCCACCCACCACCAGGCGCTTGAGGTACAGCTCCGGCGCGATACGCAGGAACATGGCCATGTCCAGGGCGTTGTGGTGGGTTTCGAACGGCTTGGCCGCCGCGCCGCCCGGGATGGTTTGCAGCATCGGCGTCTCGACTTCGAGGAAGTCACGCTCGGTGAGGAACTTGCGAATGTGCGAGATCACCTGCGAACGCACACGGAAGGTGTGGCGGGTTTCTTCGTTGACCATCAGGTCGACGTAACGCTGGCGGTAACGCTGTTCGGTGTCGGTCAGGCCGTGGTGCTTGTCGGGCAGCGGGCGCAGCGACTTGGTCAGCAGGCGCACGTTGGTCATTTCGACGTACAGGTCACCCTTGCCGGAACGTGCCAGGGTGCCTTCGGCGCTGATGATGTCGCCCAGGTCCCAGGTCTTGACTGCGGCCAGGGTTTCTTCCGACAGGGTCTTGCGGTTGACGTAGACCTGGATGCGACCGGTCATGTCCTGGATAACCATGAACGAGCCACGGTTGAGCATGATACGGCCGGCAACCTTGACCGGAATCGCGGCTGCTTCCAGCTCTTCCTTGGTCTTGTCCGCGTACTGTTTCTGCAGGTCGTTGCAGTAGCTGTCGCGACGGAAGTCGTTGGGGAAGGCGTTGCCTTTGGCGCGCTCGGCGGCAAGTTTTTCCTTGCGCAGGGCGATCAGGGCATTTTCTTCCTGTTGCAGGTCTTGCGAGTCGGTCTTGAGGTCGCTCATGTCGTCACATCTTCCATCAGGGAATTCATTGCCCTCGCCCGCAGGCGAGGGTCTTTCAGCAGGAGTGAAGCTTACAGGCCCTGTTTCAGGCTGGCTTCCAGGTATTCGTCGATATCACCGTCGAGCACCTTGTTGCAGTCGCTGCGTTCAACGTTGGTACGCAGGTCCTTGATCCGCGACGCGTCGAGCACGTACGAGCGGATCTGGTGACCCCAGCCGATGTCCGACTTGCTGTCTTCCAGCGCTTGCGAAGCGGCGTTGCGCTTCTGCATTTCCAGCTCGTACAACTTGGCCCGCAGCATTTTCATGGCGGTGTCCTTGTTGGCGTGCTGGGAGCGTTCGTTCTGGCAAGCCACCACAGTGTTGGTCGGCACGTGGGTGATACGTACCGCGGAGTCGGTGGTGTTCACGTGCTGACCACCGGCGCCCGAGGAGCGGTAGGTGTCGATACGCAGGTCGGACGGGTTGATGTCGATCTCGACCTTGTCGTCGATCTCGGGCGACACGAATACCGCCGAGAACGAGGTGTGACGACGGGCGCCAGAGTCGAACGGGCTCTTGCGCACCAGGCGGTGCACGCCGATCTCGGTGCGCAGCCAGCCAAAGGCGTACTCGCCCTTGATGTGCACGGTAGCGCCTTTGATGCCGGCGACTTCACCTTCGGAAAGCTCGATGATGGTGGCGTCGAAACCGCGCTTGTCGGCCCAGCGCAGGTACATGCGCAACAGAATGTTGGCCCAGTCCTGGGCTTCGGTGCCGCCGGAACCGGCCTGGATGTCCAGGTAGGCGTTGTTCATGTCCATCTCGCCGCTGAACATGCGGCGGAACTCAAGCTTCGCCAGGGCTTCTTCCAGGCGCTGCAGCTCGGCGGTCACGTCCTCGACAGCGGCTTCGTCTTTTTCTTCGACGGCCATGTCCAACAAGTCGCGGCAGTCGTTCAGGCCACCGGACAGTTCATCCAGGGTTTCGACGATCTGCTTCAGGGCAGCGAGCTCGCGGCCCAGTTCCTGGGCGTATTCGGGCTTGTTCCAGACGTTTGGGTCTTCCAGCTCGCGATTGACTTCGATCAGGCGGTCATGCTTGTGATCGTAGTCAAAGATACCCCCGAATGGACTGGGAACGCTCGGTGAGGTCCTTGATGGTGTTCAGAATCGGTTGGATTTCCATGGGCGCGCGGCTCTCGTACGAATTCGGTGAAAAGCCCGCGAGTATAACCGAGTCCGCAGCACGGCGGCAGACCCGCCGGGCGGTAGCCTGTAGATCGATGTGGGAGCGGCCTTGTGTCGCGATAGGGGCGCGCAGCGGCCCCAGGTTTTCAGCTTCGCAGCAAATATTGCCGGGGCCGCTGTGCGGCCCTTTCGCGACACAAGGCCGCTCCCACACAGACGGCGTAAGCCCTGGAGACTTAGGCGATGCCGACCTGGTTACGCCCGCTGTTCTTGGCCTGGTACAAGCCTTTGTCCGCCGCCGAAATCAGCTGCCGGCAGTGGCTGCCGACGGCCGGGGTCTGGGTGGCCAGGCCGATGCTCACGGTCAGGTGCGAGTCGGCCACCGGGGCGCTGTGCGGGATGCCAAGGCCAAAAACGGTCTGACGCAGCTTTTCAGCCACCAGGCGTGCCCCGCCTGGCGAGGTGTTGGGCAGCACCAGGGCAAACTCCTCGCCGCCATAGCGGGCCGGCAGGTCGGTCGGCCGCGAGCATGAGCCACGGATCGCCTCGGCCACCTGGCGCAAGGCCTCGTCGCCGGCCAGGTGGCCGAAGCTGTCGTTGTAGGCCTTGAAATAGTCCACATCGATCATCAGCAACGACAACTGCTGCTGTTCACGCATGGCGCGCCGCCATTCCAGCTCCAGGTACTCGTCGAAGTGGCGGCGGTTGGACAGCCCGGTCAGGCCATCGGAGTTCATCAGCCGCTGCAGCATCAGGTTGGAGTCGAGCAACTGCTGCTGGCTGACGCGCAGGGCGCGGTAAGCCTCGTCGCGTTGCAGCAGGGTAAGGTAGGAGCGCGAATGGTAGCGAATGCGCGCTACCAGTTCGATGGTGTCCGGCAGCTTGACCAGGTAATCGTTGGCCCCGGCGGCAAACGCCGCGCTTTTGACCAGCGGGTCTTCCTTGGTCGACAGTACGATGATCGGGATGTCCTGGGTGGCCGGGTTGTTGCGGTATTCGCGTACCAGGGTCAAGCCGTCCAGGCCAGGCATGATCAGGTCCTGGAGGATGACCGTGGGCTTGATGCGCATGGCCTGGACCACCGCCTGGTGCGGGTCGGCACAGAAGTGGAAGTCGATGTTGTCTTCATTGGCCAGACCACGCCGCACCGCCTCGCCGATCATGGCCTGGTCGTCGACCAGCAGCACCATCGCCGAGTTTTCGTTGGTGGTGGCAAAACCTTCGATCGGTAAGTCATTCATACCTGTTCACCCGATCACTGCCGTTCTGGCGGCGTGATTCAATACATTTCGTCATTTTGCGAAAAAGTCCATCAAGCGCCCGGCGATGCGTTCCAGCGGGCGAATTTCCACTGCGGCATCGATTGCCGCGGCGGCCTTGGGCATGCCGTACACTGCGCTGCTGGCCTGGTCCTGGGCAATGGTCAGAAACCCCTGCTGACGCATCAGCTTCAGGCCCTGGGCGCCGTCGCGCCCCATGCCGGTGAGCAGCACGCCCACCGCATCGCCATTCCAGTAACGTGCCACGCTCTCGAAGAACACATCGATCGAGGGCCGGTAGATTTCATTGACAGGTTCGGCAGTGTAGGCCAGTTGGCCATTCTGTAGCAGGCGAATGTGGTGGTTGGTGCCGGCCAGCAATACCTGGCCCGGCTGCGGCGGCTCGCCTTCACGGGCCAGGCGCACCGGCAGGCCGGCTGCGCTGCTGAGCCACTCTGCCATGCCGGCAGCAAACACCTGGTCCACATGCTGGACCAGCACGATGGCCGCCGGAAACGCTGCAGGCAAGCCCTTGAGCAGCACTTCGAGGGCTGCCGGGCCACCCGCCGACGAACCGATCGCCACCAGCCCGCGACGCTGCGAGGCCTCACGCAGCGGTGTAGCCACCGGCCTTGCCGCTGGCGTGCGCTGCTGGCCGACCAGCCAGCCGATATTGAGGATTTTGCGCAGCAGTGGCGCCGCCGCTTCGCGGGCATCGCCAGCGCCCAGTGCCGGGGTGTCGACCACGTCGAGGGCGCCATGGCCCATGGCTTCGAACACCCGGTGCACGTTCTGCTTGCGGTCGACCGTGACGATGACGATGGCGCACGGGGTTTCGGCCATGATCCGCCGCGTGGCCTCCACGCCGTCCATCACCGGCATGATCAGGTCCATCAGGATCAGGTCCGGCAGTTGCTCGGCGCAGCGCTGCACCGCCTCGGCGCCATTGCTGGCCACCCATACCACCTGGTGCGCAGGCTCCAGGGCGACCGCCCGACGCAGCGCCTCGACGGCCATAGGCATGTCATTGACGATGGCGATCTTCATCCCTGAGCACCTCCGATCAGCTCCACCACAGCATCCAGCAACGCATCGTCGTGGAAACTGGCCTTTGCCAAATAGTAGTCGGCGCCTGCATCCAGGCCACGCCGTCGGTCTTCCTCACGGTCCTTGTAGGACACCACCATCACCGGCAGCGATTGCAGGCGCTGATCGCGACGCACCAGGGTCACCAGCTCGATGCCGTCCATGCGCGGCATGTCGATGTCAGTGATCAGCAGATCGAAGTCCTCACTGCGCAGGGCGTTCCAGCCGTCCATGCCATCTACCGCAACCGCCACATCGTAGCCACGGTTGCCCAGCAGCTTGCGTTGCAGCTCGCGCACGGTCAGCGAATCGTCGACCACCAGGATGCGCTTGCGCACCACACCACGGGCGCCGCTGCTCCCGCGTTCGACGCGCTCCAGGCTGCCGGTACTGAGCAGTTTCTCCACCGAACGCAGCAGGTCTTCGACATCGACGATCAACACCACCGAGCCGTCATCGAGCAAGGCGCCGGAAGAAATGTCCTGCACCTTGCCCAGCCGTGGGTCGAGCGGCATCACCACCAGTACCCGCTCACCTATCAGCCGCTCCACGGCCACGCCGTACAGCTGCTCGCGCTCACGGATCACCACCACCCGCAGGCTGCCGTCTTGCGCCTGGCCGGCAGGCCGGTTCAACAACTGGCTGGCCGCCACCAGGCCGATAAGCCGGCCTTCGTGCCAGAAATGCTGGCGCCCTTCGATCTGCACAATCTGCTCGGTGGTCACTTCCAGCGTGCGTTCGATGTGGGCAAGCGGGAAGGCATAGGCCTCGCCACCCACCTCGATCACCAGGCTGCGCACCACCGACAGGGTCAATGGCACCTGCAGATGGAAGCGACAGCCCTGCCCCGCCACCTGGGTCAGCTCGATGGAGCCGCGTAGCTCGCGGATCATGTGTTGCACCGCATCCAGCCCCACGCCGCGCCCAGACACCTCGGTGACCTTGTCGCGCAGGCTGAAGCCGGGCAGGAACAAGAACGTCAGCAGTTCTGCATCACTCATCCGCGCCACCGTGTCGGCAGGCGACAGGGCGCGCTCGACAATGCTGCTGCGCAAGCGCTCCAGGTCGATGCCGGCACCATCGTCGATCAGTTCCAGGCTGAGCATGCCGGCCTGGTGCGAGGCGCGCAGGCGAATCACGCCTTCCTCTGGCTTGCCCGCCAGCAGGCGACGCTCCGGCAGCTCGATGCCGTGGTCAACCGCGTTGCGCAGCAGGTGGGTCAGCGGTGCTTCAAGCTTTTCCAGCACATCGCGGTCGACCTGGGTCTTTTCCCCCTCTACCGCCAGCTGTACCGGTTTGCCCAGCGAGCGGCCAAGGTCTCGGACCATACGGCTCTGGCCGGTCAGCACATCGGCGAACGGCCGCATTCGGCAGGCCAGGGCGGTGTCGTACAACAACTGTGCACGCTGGCTGGCCTGCCACCCGAATTCGTCCAGATCGGCGGCCTGCTGCTGCAGGATCTGCTGGGTTTCGGCCAGCAGACGCTGGGTTTGTGTTAGGGCTTCGAGCACCTCGCTGCCCTGGCCACTGTCCTCCAACTGCATGCGCAGGCCATCAAGCGCCTGCATACCCTGGCCATGCATGCGCTTGAGCCGCTGCAAGGTGGCCAGGTAAGGTTTGAGCCGCTGGGTTTCCACCAGCGACTTGCTGGACAGGTCGAGCAGGCTGTTGAGGCGGTCGGCGGTGACCCGTAGCACCCGCTCGGCACCTTCGCCGCCGCGTTTGCCGGCCTTGCGGCGCGGGGCAGGTTCGGGGTCGGACTCCAAAGCATCAACTGGCAACGCCATAGGCTCGGCTGGCAAGGTTGCCAGCGGCAAGTCTGGCAGCACGGGCACTGGCGGCGGCACGGCAGGCATGGCCACAGCCCCTGGGTCGAGCAGGCTGGCCATCTGCGCCAGGAATACGGGCAGGGTCGCCTGCGCCCCGACGTCGCCCGGTGTGGCGATACGCATCAGCAGGTCGGTGCCTTGCAACAGCGCGTCGATGTGCTCGGCACTCAGGCGCAAGCGGCCCTCCTGTGCCGCCACCAGGCAGTCTTCCATGACGTGGGCGACGCTGACGCCGGCATCCACCCCAACGATGCGCGCCGCGCCCTTCAGCGAGTGGGCGGCGCGCATGCAAGCCTCAAGCTGGTCAGCCTGGGTAGGGTTGCGCTCCAGCGCCATCAGGCCGGCGCTGAGGACCTGGGTCTGCGCCTCTGCCTCCAGGCTAAACAGTTCGAGCAACGATGCGTCGCGCATTTGCTCTGGGGTCATGAAAGGCTCCGCTGCACGGCAGACAGTAAGTGTTGATCGTCCAGCACCCGCACGCTGCGGCCGCGCCACTGCAGGACTGCGGCGGTAAAGCGGGTGACGTCCTGGCCGCCGCCCAGCAGCAGTGGGTCTAGCCGGTGAATACCGTCGATTTCCTCAACGGCCATCACTACCGGCCCTCCCTCGGCCGCCAGAATCAGCATGCGTGGCATGGCCCGACCGCTGCGTTGCTCGGCGGTGTCGGCCTGCACACCCAGCAAGTCAGCCAGAGACAGGCACGGCACCAACGCACCGCGCACATTGGCAACCCCCTGCAGCAGGCGCGAGCGCTGATGCGGCAGCGAATGTACGGCCTGCATCGGGGCGATCTCGGCCAGGCTGGCGGTGGCCAGCGCCAGCCACTCTTCGCCCAGGCGGAACAGCAGCATGGAGCGACCGGTGTTTTCCTCCACTGGCTGCGCCGGCGCAGCCTGGTGGTCCTGCATCAGCGCGTAGCGGTCAAGCAGCCGGGTGGCCGAAGCCGCATACACGTCGCAGTTTCGGCAGTGGACATGCCGCTCCAGCAGCGGGCACTGCTTGTCGCCGTGCACGCCAATGCGGTTCCAGCAGTCGTCGATGTGCGCGTCATCTTCGGCCAGCAGCTGCATCGCCATTTCACCCTTCATCGTTCAGGCTCCCTGCCAACCCGTGCAGCGCGGTCCTGCAGGCGCCGGGCACCGGCCAGGTCACCCTGGGACGCCAACAAGGCCGCCAGGTGTACCAGCGCCTCGGGGTGCTGCGGCTCCAGGTACAGGGCTTTGCGATAATGGGTCAGCGCCTGCTGCGCATCGCCTTCGGTATCACTGAGCAGCCCCAGCCAGTAGTACACCTGCGCCGACGGCGCGAACTGGCCCAGGTAGCGCTGGCATTCGGCACGCGCCTGCTCGCTGGCGCCAGCGTTGGCAAGCCGGGCGATGCTGGCCAGCAGCTCGCTCGCGCCCTCACGCGCATGCTCGCGGGCCGGCGCTGGCTTGGGCGCCATCGGCAGTACACGCAGCGGGCGCGGCAGCGGCGCGCCGGGTGGCGGATAACCCGCCGTGGCCAGCGGCGGTACGGTGCGCCGTGCGGGTTGCACGGGTGCCACTGCCAACGGGGCATTGCCACCCTCCTGGCGCACATAGGCAAACGACTGGGCGATCCCTAGCGGGCGCATGCCCAGCCGCGCCAGCAAGCTGCCTTCGGCCGGCCCGATGAACAGTACACCCTGCGGATGCAGCAGGCGCTTGAGCACCTCGAATACACGCTGCTGGGTCGGCACGTCAAAATAGATCAACAGGTTGCGACAGAACACGAAGTCGTACAGGCCGTCGCGGCTGGCCAGCGCGGGGTCGAGCACATTGCCCACCTGCAGGCTGACTTGCTGCTGCACCCGACCGTGCAGGCGGTGGCCTTCATCGAGGGCATCGAAGTAGCGCTCGCGAAAGCCCAGGTCGCTGCCGCGAAACGCATTGCGCCCATACACGGCCTGCCCGGCCTTGGTCACCGAACTGGGGCTGATATCCATGCCATCGATCAGAAACGCCCCAGGCGCAATGCCCGCGTCGAGCAAGGCCATGGCCAGCGAATAGGGTTCCTCGCCGGTCGAGCATGGCAGGCTGAGCAGGCGCAGTGGGCGGGCCCCGGCCAGTTCGGCCAGGCGCTTGTGTGCCAGGCTGGCCAGGGCGGTAAAAGACTCCGGGTAACGGAAAAACCAGGTTTCCGGGACGATCACCGCCTCGATCAACGCCTGTTGCTCATCCGCCAACTGCTGCAGGCGCAGCCAGTAATGGTCCAGGTCGACGGCGCCCACGGCCACGCAACGCTGACGCAGCGCGCGCTCGACCATGGGCGCACCTACCGACTCAACGTCCAGGCCGATGCGCTCGCGCAAGAAGCGGAAGAAACGCTGTTCGTTCATGTCGGCATCCCTGTCGGCTCATCCGTGTACAGCAGGTGGTGCACGGCATCAGGCAGCAGATCGTTGACTTCGATGCGCTGCAGCAGGCCCTGCTCATCCTGGCGTACCGGGCCCAGATACGGGGCTTCGCCGCTGTCCACGCCATAAGGCTGGAACTCGTCCGGGTGGCAACGCAGGGTCTCGGTGGCCTGCTCCAGGATCAGGCCGAGTTGCAGGCTGCCACGATAATGCACCAGCACCAGGCGCGTACTGGTGCGCTGCGCCGCCGGCTGGCCGAAACTCAGCGCGGCAAGGTCGATCACAGGAACCAGATGGCCACGATGGGCGAGGATGCCCGCGACCCAGGCAGGTGCCTGGGCAATCGGCTTGAGCGGCTGGCGCGGCAGCACCTCGATCACCTCGTGCACGCTCAGGGCAAAGCGCTGTTCCCTGAGGCGAAACTGCAGGTACAACGCGCCCTTGGCGTTGTGCGCGGATGCAGCGTGCGGTGGCAAGTCGTTCATCGCGTTCAGACTTTGAAACGCGACACGCCGCCACGCAGGCCGGCGGCCACCTGGCTCAATTCATCGATGGCAAAGCTGGCCTGTCGCAGCGACTCGACGGTCTGGGTACTGGCATCGCTGAGCTGCGCCAGCGCCTGGTTGATCTGCTCGGCACCGGTGGCCTGGGCCTGCATGCCTTCGTTGACCATCAGCACACGCGGCGCCAGGGCCTGCACCTGGTGAATGATCTGGCTGAGCTGCTCGCCCACCTGCTGCACCTCGAACATGCCGCGGCGCACTTCTTCGGAAAACTTGTCCATGCCCATGACCCCGGCAGACACCGCCGACTGGATTTCACGCACCATCTGCTCGATGTCGTAGGTGGCCACGGCGGTCTGGTCGGCCAGGCGGCGCACTTCGGTGGCTACCACGGCAAAGCCACGCCCGTACTCACCGGCCTTTTCCGCTTCGATGGCGGCGTTGAGCGACAGCAGGTTGGTCTGGTCGGCAACCTTGACGATGGTCACCACCATCTGGGTGATGTTGCTGGCCTTTTCGTTGAGGATGCCGAGTTTGGCGTTGACCAGGTCGGCAGCGCCCATCACCTGGTGCATGGTCTCTTCCATCCGCGCCAGCCCCTGCTGGCCAGAGCCGGCCAGGCTGGAAGCCTGATCAGCGGCGGAGGTGACTTCGGTCATGGTGCGCACCAGATCACGCGAGGTGGCGGCAATTTCCCGCGAGGTGGCGCCGATTTCCGTGGTGGTGGCGGCGGTTTCGGTGGCGGTGGCCTGCTGTTGCTTGGACGTGGCGGCGATCTCGGTCACCGACGTGGTTACCTGCACTGACGAACGCTGGGCCTGGGCCACCAGGTTGGCCAGCGCCTCGGCCATTTCGTTGAAGCCGCTTTCGATGGCGCCGAACTCGTCCTTGCGGTCCAGGCTCAGGCGCATGCTCAGGTCGCCGGAGCGCAGCCTGTCGAGGGCATGCACGATACGCTGCATGGGGGCGGTGATGGCACGCATCAGCAGCAGGCCACAAATGGCGGCCGCAACGATTGCCAGCAGCAGCGAAACCACCATGCTGCCTTTGGCCGTGCTGACGGCGCTGACAATCTCGCTGGTCGCGGACTCGGCAGACGCCCGATTGAATTCGATCACTTCATTCAGGTGCTTGCGCCCTTCCACCCAGGCCGGCGTCAGCACCTCCATGATCAGCCGTTCGGCTTCGGCGTAGTTGCGCTGGCGGTACGCCTCCAGCACCTGATTGACGATCCTGAGGTAGTTCTCCTCCAGTTGCACGAAGCTCTCGAAGCGGGTCTGGTCGTCTTTGTCCTGGATGGTGGCCTGGTAGCTGGCCATGTGCTGTTTCAGCCTGTCTTCGAAGCTTTTGAACAGCTCCATGTCGGCCGAAGTGATTTCACGGTGGTTGGACAGGCCCACCAGTTGCTGGCTGGTGACGTAGCTGTCGACCCAGGCGCTGCGGATCATCGAGCTGTAGTAGACCCCGGGAATGCTGTCGGTCCCCACTGCCTCCTCGGCGGTTTCGATGGCCACCAACCGCGAGTAGGCGGCCACGATCATCAGCAGCATGATGGCGATGATCACGGCGAAACTTGCCAGGATCCGTTGGCGCAAGGTCCAGTTCTTCACATTCAGCCCTCAGGAATTCACAACGAGCGGGAAAAATCGCTGAAGTATAGCCCAGAGGCCTTACAGATTTGCGGGTGAAGTGAGGGGTAAACAGGCATCGCTGCTGATGGACATGTCACTGGGGCTGCTGTGCAGCCCTTCGCGGGCACGCCCGCTCCCACAGGTATCAGCGAAATGTCGAAGGTTGTGATAACCCTGTGGGAGCTGGCTTGCCGGCGATGGGCTGCAACGCAGCCCCCGTTATTGGCCAGCAGCAAGCCGTACCTGGCTTTCCAGCTCCTGGCGCAAGCCCGGGTCCAGACGCAGCTGGCGGGCCAGTTCGTCCAGGTAGGCACGCTCCATGAAGTTTTCCTGGTCGACCATCATCACGCTGGCCAGGTACATCTCGGCGGCCATTTCTGGTGTTTGCGCGGCGCGGGCCACTTCGGCCGGGTCCAGCGGTTTGTTCAGCTCGGCATGCAGCCAGTGCTGCAGTTCACGGTCGCTGTCCAGGCGGGTAAATTCACCCTCGATCAGCGCCCGTTCGCGCTCGTCGATATGGCCATCGGACTTGGCCGCCGCTACCAGTGCCCGCAACACCGCCTGGCTGTGCTGCTCGACCTGGGCAGGCGGCAGGCGGTCGACGGTTTGCGGTTCGGCTGCGGCCCCCTGCTGATTGGCCTGCCAGTTGCCGTAGGCTTTGTAGGCCAGCACACCCAGCGCAGCCAGGCCGCCGTAGGTCAGGGCCTTGCCGCCGTACTTGCGGGCTTTCTTGCTACCGAGCAGCAGGCCCAGGGCGCCCCCACCCAGCAGGCCGCCACCGGCACCGGACAACAGCCCGCCAAGCCCACCGCCAGCGCTGCCGGACTTGTTGGCGCCCCCCTGTTTTTCGAGCATCTGCTGGCCGGATTTGAGGAGTTGATCAAGCAAGCCCCGAGTGTTCATTCATGTGTCTCCACGCAAGAAGATTCAACCGCCAGAGTAAGGCTTGGCAGAACGCACGCCATCGCGGATTTGCTTCCGGATGTTGCATTGGCTGGCAAAAAGCCAACTAGACTCGATATCGCCAATACCTCGCGCGATCGCACTACGCTTATAACGATTGCTTCACCGCTTGCTTGATGACTGCCCCGAACAAGATCTCCAAAAAGAGGGAACACCATGTCAGTGCACAAGACCGCATTGCTCGGCGCCATGACCGGTGCCGTGCTGGCCAGCGCCAGCCTGCAGGCTGCCGAACCGCCCAAGGCCCTGGGGCCTGGCGAGGGGCGCCTGGATATCGTTGCCTGGCCCGGCTATATCGAGCGCGGTGAAAGCGACAAGGCCTACGACTGGGTGACCGGCTTCGAAAAGGAAACCGGTTGCAAGGTCAGCGTGAAGACTGCCGCTACCTCCGACGAGATGGTCAGCCTGATGACCAAGGGCGGTTATGACTTGGTCACCGCCTCGGGCGATGCCTCGCTGCGACTGATCGCGGGCAAGCGCGTGCAGCCGATAAACACCGCCCTGATCCCCAACTGGAAGAACATCGACCCGCGCCTGCAGGACGGTGGCTGGTACGTGGTCGACAAGCAGGTGTACGGCACCCCGTATCAGTGGGGGCCGAACGTGTTGCTGTACAACACCAACACCTTCAAGCAGGCCCCTACCAGCTGGGGTGTGGTGTTCGAGCCGCAGAACCTGCCCGACGGCAAGCCGAACAAAGGCCGCGTGCAGGCCTACGACGGGCCGATCTACATAGCCGACGCGGCGCTGTACCTGAAGTCGACCAAGCCCGAACTGGGCATCAAGGACCCCTACGAGCTGAACGAGGAGCAATACAAGGCCGTGCTGGAACTGCTGCGCCAGCAGCAACCGCTGATCCACCGCTACTGGCATGACGCCACGGTGCAGATGAGCGACGTGAAGAACGAAGGCGTGGTCGCCTCCAGCTCCTGGGGCTACATGGTCAATGGCCTGAAGGCCGAGAACCAGCCGGTGGCCTCGACCATTCCCAAGGAAGGCGCAACCGGCTGGGCCGACACCACCATGCTGCACAGCGAGGCCAAGCACCCCAACTGCGCCTACAAGTGGATGGACTGGTCGCTGCAACCTAAGGTGCAGGGTGACGTAGCGGCCTGGTTCGGCTCGTTACCGGCGGTGCCGGCGGCGTGCACCGGCAGCGAGCTGCTGGGGGCCGAGGGGTGCAAGACCAACGGTTTCGACAATTTCGACAAGATTGCCTTCTGGAAAACCCCGCAGGCCCAAGGGGGCAAGTTCGTGCCGTATAGCCGCTGGACCCAGGATTACATTGCGATCATGGGTGGGCGCTAAAAGTTACTTGGCCTGCCCTGGCCCTATCGCCGGCTTCGAGCAACCCACCAGTGGTTCGATCCGCATCCACGGTGTCGAGGCAGCTGGCGTGCCGCCCTACCAGCGCGACGTCAACACCGTGTTCCAGGACTACGCGCTGTTCCCCCACATGAACGTGCTGGACAACATCGCCTACGGCCTGAAGGTAAAGGGTGTGGCCAAGGCCGAACGCCACAACCGCGCCGAAGAAGCATTGGCCATGGTGGCCCTGGCCGGCTATGGCGTGCGCAAGCCAGCGCAGCTGTCCGGCGGCCAGCGCCAGCGCGTGGCCCTGGCCCGCGCCCTGGTCAATCGGCCACGGGTATTGCTGCTGGATGAACCACTGGGCGCGCTGGACCTGAAGTTACGCGAACAGATGCAGGGCGAGCTGAAAAAGCTGCAGCGCCAACTGGGCATCACCTTCATCTTCGTCACCCACGACCAGACCGAGGCCCTGTCGATGTCCGACCGGGTCGCGGTGTTCAACCGCGGCCGTATCGAACAGGTCGACACCCCGCGCAACCTGTACATGAAACCCGCTACCACCTTCGTCGCCGAATTCGTCGGCACCTCCAACGTGGTGCGTGGCGAGCTGGCCATGCAGCTCAACGGCAGCCCGGCGCCCTTCTCCATCCGCCCCGAGCACATCCGCCTGGGCGAGCCGGTGGTGACCAGCCATGAAGTGCAGGTCAGCGGCTTGTTGCGCGATGTTCAGTACCAGGGCAGCGCCACACGCCTCGAGCTGCAACTGGAAAGCGGCCAGCTGTTGGCGGTGAGCCAGGCCAACGACCGCTGGCAAGCGCAGCCCCCAGTGTGGCAGCCCGGGCAACGGGTGCTGGCACATTGGCCCCGCGAGGCCATGACGGTGCTGCAGGAAACCGAGGCCCGCTGACATGAGCACACTGCGCAGCCTGTCCAACCTGCTGTACCGGCGCCCGAACCTGTACCTGGCACTGCTGCTGGCCCCCCCGCTGACATGGTTCGGCGCAATCTACCTGGGCTCGTTGCTGAACCTGCTGTGGCAAGGTTTCTACACTTTCGACGACTTCACCATGGCGGTGACCCCGGACCTGACCCTGGGCAACTTCGCCGCGCTGTTCAACCCGTCGAACTTCGACATCATCCTGCGCACCTTGGGCATGGCGGTGGCCGTGTCATTGGCCAGCGCGGTACTGGCCTTCCCCATCGCCTACTACATGGCGCGCTTCACCAGCGGCAAGACCAAGGCGTTTTTCTACATCGCGGTGATGATGCCGATGTGGGCCAGCTACATCGTCAAGACCTATGCCTGGACCCTGCTGCTGGCAAAGGGCGGCGTCGCCCAGTGGTTCGTCCAGCAGTTGCACCTGGATGGCCTGCTGCAGGCGGTGCTGGCCGTGCCGGGGGTGGGCGGCAGCACGCTGTCGACATCCCACCTGGGGCGCTTCATGGTGTTCGTGTACATCTGGTTGCCATTCATGATCCTGCCGATCCAGGCCTCGCTGGAGCGCCTGCCGCCTTCGCTGCTGCAAGCCTCGGCAGACCTTGGCGCACGGCCCGGGCAAACCTTCGTGCAGGTGATCCTGCCGCTTTCGATCCCAGGCATCGCCGCCGGCTCGATCTTCACCTTCTCGCTCACCCTGGGTGACTTCATCGTGCCGCAGCTGGTCGGCCCACCCGGTTACTTCATCGGCAGCATGGTCTATGCCCAGCAAGGGGCGATCGGCAACATGCCGATGGCCGCCGCGTTCACCCTGGTGCCCATCGTGCTGATTGCCGTGTACCTGTCCATCGTCAAGCGCCTGGGGGCCTTCGATGCACTCTGAAAAAGCTTCAACAGGGCTGCGACTGGCGGCTTGGGGCGGGCTGCTATTCCTGCACTTCCCGATCCTGATCATCTTCCTGTACGCCTTCAACACCGAAGACGCGGCGTTCAGCTTCCCGCCCAAGGGCTTTACCCTGAAGTGGATCGGTGTGGCTTTCGCCCGGCCCGATGTACTGGAGGCGATCAAGCTGTCGCTGCAGGTGGCCTGCCTGGCCACGCTGATTGCCCTGGTGCTGGGCACACTGGCGTCGGTCGCGTTGTATCGGCGCAGCTTCTTCGGCAAAGAGAGCATTTCGCTGATGCTGATCCTGCCTATCGCCCTGCCCGGCATCATCACCGGCATCGCCCTGCTCTCGGCCTTCAAGTCCCTGGGGATAGAGCCCGGGGTGTTCACCATCGTGATCGGTCACGCCACGTTCTGCGTGGTGATCGTCTACAACAACGTGATCGCCCGCCTGCGGCGCACCTCGCAGAGCCTGATTGAAGCGTCGATGGATTTGGGCGCCGATGGCTGGCAGACCTTCCGCTACATCATCCTGCCCAACCTTGGCTCGGCACTGCTGGCCGGTGGCATGCTGGCTTTTGCCCTGTCGTTCGATGAAATCATCGTCACCACCTTCACCGCCGGCCACGAACGCACCCTGCCGATCTGGCTGTTGAACCAGCTCAGCCGCCCGCGCGACGTGCCGGTGACCAACGTGGTCGCCATGCTGGTGATGTTGGTGACCATGCTGCCAATCCTTGGCGCCTACTACCTGACCCGTGGCGGCGAAAGCGTCGCGGGCAGTGGCAAATGACCCTGGAGGAGTCCCCGATGCAAACGCAGATGCTGATCAATGGCCAACTGGTCGCTGGCCAAGGCCCGGCCTGGACCGTGCTCAACCCGGCGCTGGGAACCGCCCTGGCACAGATCAACGAAGCCACCGAGGCCCAGGTGGACAGCGCCGTGCGCGCCGCCGACCAGGCCTTCGACAGCTGGTCGCAAACCAGCCCCAAGGACCGCTCGCAAACCTTGCTGGCGCTGGCGGATGCCATCGAAGTCCATGGCGATGAACTGGCCCGGCTGGAATCGCAGAACTGCGGCAAGCCCCTGAGCGCCGCGCTGAACGATGAAATCCCGGCGATTGCCGACGTGTTCCGCTATTTTGCCGGCGCGGCACGCTGCCTGGGCGGTTTAGCGGCGGGCGAGTACCTGCCCGGCCACACCTCGATGATCCGCCGCGACCCATTGGGCGTAGTTGCTTCCATCGCACCGTGGAACTATCCGCTGATGATGTTGGCGTGGAAGATCGCCCCGGCCCTGGCAGCCGGCAACACGGTGGTGATCAAACCCTCCGAACTGACCCCGCTGACCGCCTTGCGCCTGGGTGAACTGGCCCAGGATCTGCTGCCACCGGGCGTCCTCAACATTCTCTTTGGCCGCGGCCAGACCGTCGGCAACCCGCTGGTCAACCATCCCAAGGTGCGCATGGTGTCGCTGACAGGCTCCATACCCACTGGCGCGCACATCATCAGCGCCACCGCCGACAGCGTTAAACGCATGCACATGGAGCTGGGTGGCAAGGCCCCGGTGCTGGTGTTCGACGACGCCGACATCGACGCTGCCATCGACGGCATCCGCACTTTCGGCTTCTACAACGCAGGCCAGGACTGCACCGCAGCCTGCCGCCTGTACGTGCAGGACGGCATCTACGAGCGCTTTGTCGAGCGCCTGGGTGAAGCCGTAGCCAGCCTCAAGCCTGGGTTGCAGGAGGCTGAGGACACCGAGCTGGGGCCGCTGATCAGTGCCCAGCATCGCGACAAGGTCGCCGGGCTCGTGGAGCGGGCCATCGCTCAACCGCACATCCGCCTGGTGACGGGGGGCAAGGCAATTGATGGCGATGGTTTCTACTTCGAGCCGACCGTGCTGGCCGACGCGCTGCAGGACGACGAGATCGTACGCAACGAAGTGTTCGGCCCGGTGGTATCGGTCACCCGCTTCAATGACGAAGCCCAGGCGCTGGCATGGGCCAACGACTCCAACTACGGTCTGGCCTCATCGGTCTGGACCCGCGACACCGGCCGCGCCCATCGCCTGGCGGCGCGCTTGCAGTATGGCTGCACCTGGGTGAATACCCACTTCATGCTGGTCAGCGAAATGCCCCATGGCGGGCAGAAGCATTCGGGGTATGGGAAGGATATGTCGATGTATGGGCTGGAGGACTACACCTGTGTGCGGCATGTGATGATCAAGCATTGAGCAAAGCGTTGGAGTCTGTCGTTAGAGTTGTGGCGCCTACGAGATCGAGCGCCGCCCGCGCGGCGCATCGCGAGCGGCGCTCGCTCCTACGTTTGTTTCGGGCCATTGAGGCTAGTGCCAGTGCACGCGACAGCCTCTTTGGCCCGACGCGAGATCGAGGTGAACACCAATAGGGCCGTGCGCAAATCCCTCAGGAATAATTGGCCCGAAACAAATGTAGGAGCGAGCGCAGCTCGCGATGCGCCGCGTGGGCGGCGCTCGATTTCAGCCCTGCACAAAATTTTTGCCAATCACCCACAGGCCGGTACGCTAGTCGCGCAGATCGGACTCGTGAATCGGGTTGGCGCGGCTGGTCGCGCGCTGGTACTGCGCAGGCCAGGTGGCCTTGTTGCCGCCCAGGTCGTCGTCGGCGTGCAGTGGCCAGTACGGGTCGCGCAGCAGTTCGCGGGCGAGGAAGATAAGGTCGGCCTGGCCAGTGCGCAGGATGTGCTCGGCCTGGGCCGGTTCGGTGATCATGCCCACGGTGCCGGTGGCAATTTCCGATTCCTTGCGCACGCGTTCAGCGAAGCGGGTCTGGTAGCCGGGGCCGGTGGGGATCTCGGCGTTTACCGAGGTGCCCCCAGAGGATACATCGATCAGGTCCACGCCCAACCCTCGCAGGCGACGAGCCAGTTCGACGGTTTCATCCGGGTTCCAGCCGTCCTCCACCCAATCGGTTGCCGATACCCGCACCAACAGTGGCAACTCGGCAGGCCACAACTTGCGCACGGCCTCGACCACCTGCAGGGTCAGGCGGATGCGGTTTTCGAAACAACTGCCGTACTCGTCGCGGCGCTGGTTGCTTAACGGTGACAGGAACTGGTGCAACAGGTAGCCATGGGCAGCATGGATTTCCACCACCTTGAAACCGGCCTTCAAGGCGCGCTCGGTCGAGGCGACGAACGCCGCGATCACATCCTGGATCTCGTCCGGGGTCAGCTCATGTGGCGGTGTGTGTTGCGGGTCGAACGCGATCTTCGATGGGCCTACTGGCTGCCAGCCTCCCTCTTCAAGCTTCACACTGCCCTGTTTGCCCAGCCATGGGCGATAGGTACTGGCCTTGCGCCCGGCGTGCGCCAACTGTATGCCCGGCACGGCACCCTGGGCGGTGATGAAACGGGTGATGCGTTGCAGCGGCGCGATCTGGGCGTCGTCCCACAGCCCCAGGTCTTCGGCGGTGATGCGGCCATCGGCGGTAACTGCCACGGCTTCCGTGATCACCAGACCGGCGCCACCCACAGCACGGCTGCCCAAATGGACAAGGTGCCAGTCGTTGGCCAGGCCATCGATGGCGGAATACTGGCACATCGGCGATACCGCGATGCGGTTGGGCAAGGTCAGCTGACGCAGGGTGTAAGGCTCGAGCAGCAGGCTCATGAGGGCACCTCCCAAGGACTCCAATGGTGATCCGGCCCGGACACTCAATTGCACGTCCCTGGCCCAGGTCCGGTCATAACTTCAGACTAGACCAGAATGGGTGGGGGGGAGGTTCCACGGGATTTTGGGTGGGATGCGGGTGTCAGGCTCGAAAGTGATGTCGCCGGTGAGATCGAGCGCCGCCCGCGCGGCGCATCGCGACGCAAGGCCGCTCCCACATTTGTTGCAACGTGGCCATGTCTGTGAGGCCATGGTTGTCAGCCTTGGCGCATGACGCAAGGCTGGTGGAGCGATAACAGCGTCAGCGCACAGGCATCGTCAGACCAACAAGGCGCGCAACCATGGCCTTGCAGGTTTGGCACGTTGCAACAAATGTGGGAGCGGCCTTGCGTCGCGATGCGCCGCGCGGGCGGCGCTGGATTTCAGCCACACCAAACAAATCAAGGCGAGCCCAGCGAGCCCGTCAGCGCGGCTCCATGTGGGCAATCATCAACTGCACACTTTCGTTGCCACGAAACTCGTTCACATCCAGCTTGTACGCCAGTTCGACCCAGCGCACGGTCGGGTTCGGCCACACTTCGCGGTCGACGCCAAAGGCAATGCCATCCAGTCGCACCGAACCACACTCGCTCTTGAGCACCACCTTCAGGTGCCGCTCGCCCACCACGCGCTGCTCCACCAGCTGGAACACGCCGTGGAACAGCGGCTCGGGGAAATGCTGGCCCCAAGGCCCGGCATGGCGCAGGGCCTTGGCCAGGTCGAGGTGGAATTCCTCCACGGCCAGGCTGCCATCGGACAACAGCCGGCCTGTCAGGTCTTCCTCACGCAGCTGGCGCCGCACTTCTTCGTCGAACGCCTCGGCAAAGGCCGGGAAATTACCCTCAGGCAACGATAAGCCCGCAGCCATGGCGTGGCCGCCGAACTTGCTGATCAGTTGCGGGTGACGCGCCGCCACGGCATCCAGTGCATCGCGGATGTGGAAGCCTGGTACCGAGCGCGCCGAACCTTTGAGCATGCCCTCGCCGGCATCAGCGAACGCGATGGTTGGCCGGTGATAACGCTCCTTAAGGCGCGAAGCCAGAATACCGATCACACCCTGGTGCCAGTCGGCATCGAACAGGCACAGTCCATACGGCATCGACTCGACCGGCAGGTCCTTGAGCTGGGCCAGGGCCTCGCGCTGCATGCCCTGCTCGATGGACTTGCGGTCCTGGTTCAGGTCGTCCAGCTGCTGGGCCATGTCCTGGGCCAGTGCCGCGTCTTCGCACAGCAGGCATTCAATGCCCAGGCTCATGTCGTCCAGGCGACCGGCGGCGTTCAGCCGTGGGCCGAGGATGAAACCCAGGTCAGTCGAGGTGATGCGCCGGTGATCGCGGCGGGCCACTTCGAGAATCGCCTTCAGCCCTGGCCGGGCGCGGCCGGCGCGGATGCGCTCGAGGCCCTGGTGCACCAGGATGCGGTTGTTGGCATCCAGCGGCACCACGTCGGCGACGCTGCCTAGCGCGACCAGGTCGAGCAGTTCGCCGATGTTCGGCTGTGGTTGCGTCTCGTAGCGCCCCAGGCTGCGCAGGCGCGCGCGCAGGGCCATCAGCACATAGAAGATCACCCCTACACCGGCCAGCGCCTTGCTCGGGAACGTACAGCCCGGCTGGTTAGGGTTGATGATGGCGTCGGCATCGGGCAATTGCTGGCCCGGCAGATGGTGGTCGGTGACCAGTACCTTGAGGCCGGCGGCCTTGGCTGCCGCCACACCCTCGACGCTGGAAATGCCGTTGTCCACGGTGATCAGCAGTTGCGGCTGACGCTGCAGCGCCACCTCGACGATTTCCGGGGTCAGGCCATAGCCGTATTCGAAGCGGTTGGGCACCAGGTAATCGACGTGGGCTGCACCCATCAGGCGCAGGCCCAGCACCCCGACGGTGCTGGCGGTGGCGCCATCGGCATCGAAGTCGCCAACGATAAGAATGCGCTGGCGCTGGTCCAGCGCCTCGACCAGCAGGTCGACACCGGCCTCGATGCCCTTGAGTTGCTGGTAGGGCAGCAGGCGCGCCAGGCTTTTGTCCAGTTCGGCCTCGGACTGCACACCGCGCGCGGCGTACAGACGGGTCAGCAAGGGTGGCAGGTTACCCAGAAATGGCAGGGTCGGCGGCAGGGGGCGAGGTTCGATGCGCATGGGTCGCTTCAGCCACGCTCACCGAGCAGCCACTGCAGTTGCACTTCGTGCTGGCCACGGTCATCGGTCACGAACACCGTGCCTTCACTGATCATCACGTCCCACTTGATGCTACGGGGCATGTCGGTAGCCAGCGTCTCCAGCACCTCCTGAGGCACGGCAGCGATGTTCAGGTTTTTCAGGTTCTTGACCGCGCCCACCACCTTGCCTTCCCACACGCGCAGGCTGCCATAGGCCAGCAGGCTGGTACGTTCGGTACGGCGCGAGCACCAGGTCAGGCGGTCGGCGTCTGGCTGGCCCACTTCGATCCAGTGCAACACGCGATCGTCCAGGCTCTTTTCCCACAGTGCCGGCTCATCGACATCTGACAGACCGCGGCCAAACGACAAGTTCTCGTTGTACCAGAGCGCATACGCCAACAGACGAACCGCCATACGCTCTTCGGTTTCCGAAGGATGGCGAGCAATGGTCTGCTTGACGCTTTCGTAGACATTGCGATCAAGGTCGGTCAGATTCAATTCGAACTTGTAGGTGGTGGACGGCTGGGCCATGGTCGACGGGCTTCGTGCAAAAGAAAAGTGGCACAGTCTAACCCATCCGCTCCCTCCATGCGCCGCAGCAGTACCCGGCGAAACCGACGTGTGATAAAACCACGGCTCTGCCCAGCTGCCACGGATGCCCCATGTCGATGCCCAGCAAACCCCTCGCCGGCCTCAAAGTTGTCGAACTCGGCACCCTGATTGCCGGGCCGTTCGCCTCGCGCATCTGCGCCGAATTCGGCGCCGAGGTGATCAAGGTCGAATCCCCCGATGGCGGCGACCCGTTGCGCAAGTGGCGCAAGCTGTACGAGGGCACTTCGCTGTGGTGGTTCGTGCAGGCGCGCAACAAGCAATCGCTCACCCTCAACCTCAAGCACCCCGAAGGCCTCGAGATTCTGAAGCGCCTGCTGGCCGACGCCGACATCCTGATCGAGAACTTCCGCCCGGGCGTGCTGGAAAAACTCGGCCTGGGTTGGGATGTGCTGCATGCCCTTAACCCGCGCCTGGTGATGGTGCGCCTCTCGGGCTTTGGCCAGACCGGGCCGATGAAAGACCAACCGGGCTTCGGCGCGGTGGGCGAGTCGATGGGCGGTTTGCGCTACATCACCGGCTTCGACGACCGCCCGCCGGTACGCACGGGCATTTCCATCGGCGACTCGATCGCCGCGCTGTGGGGGGTGATCGGTGCGTTGATGGCGCTGCGCCACCGCGAGGTCAATGGCGGCCAGGGCCAGGTGGTGGACGTGGCGCTGTACGAGGCGATCTTCGCCATGATGGAAAGCATGGTCCCGGAGTTCGATGTGTTCGGTTTTATCCGCGAGCGCACCGGCAACATCATGCCGGGTATCACCCCCTCCTCCATCCATACCAGCGCCGACGGCAAGCACGTGCAGATCGGCGCCAACGGCGATGCGATCTTCAAGCGCTTCATGCAGGCCATCGGCCGTGCCGACCTCGCAAATGACCCGACCCTGGCCAGCAACGATGGCCGCGACCTGCGCCGTGACGAGCTGTACGGGGTGATCGACCGCTGGGCCAACAGCCTGCCTCTTGAGCAACTGATGCAGGTGCTGACCACGGCCGAAGTACCGGCCAGCCGTATCTATTCGGCCGAGGACATGTTCAATGACCCGCAGTACCTGGCGCGGGAAATGTTCCTGCAGGCCAAGCTGCCGGACGGCAAGCCGTTCCGCATGCCGGGCATCGTGCCGAAGCTGTCGGATACGCCTGGCTCCGCCGAATGGGTCGGCCCGGCGCTGGGCGAACACACCGAGGCATTGCTCACCCGCCTGGGCTACGACGCAGCGGCCATTGCCGGCCTGCGCGAAGCCGGCGCGGTCTGACGCCTGGCGCCGCCCTCGCCCATGCGCGCTACCCGCGGGCTACGCCACCTGATCCTGCTGTGCGGGCTACTGCCCGCATTGCTGCTACAGCCTGTCAGTGCCAAGGAACGCATCTTCTGGCTGGTGCGTGACCTGCCGCCGTTCACCATTTTTGCAGGCCCGGAAAAAGGCCAAGGGGTGATCGACCAGTTGTTGCCGCTGCTGATCGGGCAGATGCCCGAATACGACCACAGCATTGTGCGGGTCAACCGCGCCCGTGGCATCCAGATGCTGCAAGACCGCAACAGCTTCACCTGCGACCCTACCCTGCTATGGACCCCGGAACGGGCCGAATATGTGCGCTTTTCCATGCCATCGCTGGGCGTGCTCAGCGGTGGCCTGGTACTGCGCAAGGAAAACCAGGCGCTGGCGGTGCCCTACCTCGACGGTCAGCAGGTAGACCTGCATGGCCTGCTGAGCAACGACTCGCTGAAGCTGGGGATTGTTGCAGAACGCAGCTACGGCACCCAGATCGACGCCATCCTGCGCCAGTTGCCCGACAGCGTGCTCAGCCGCCACTACGGCAACGATGCCACCGCCAACCTGCTACAGATGCAACAGCTGGGGCGCCTGCGCATGGTGCTCGGCTACTGGCCGGAAGTGCGCTATCTGATTCAGCAGCAAGGGGGGGCACTGGCGGATTACCAGTTTCATCCGGTGCAGGGGGTAGAGCGCTACCAGTTTCTGCATGTGGGTTGCACGGACAGCCCTCTGGGGCGCGAAGCGATCACGCATATCGATCGGCTGTTACCTGCACTGCGCCGGGATGTTTTGCCGGCGTTGTATGCGCGTTGGCTGGATCCGGCGTTACAGGAAGACTATCTGGAAGACAGCAAACGCTTCTTTGAAGGCCAATAAGCCAACCGACATACACGGTCGCTGTAGGAGCAGCCTTGTGCTGCGAAGAGGCCCTCATGACAAACGACATTCTCAAGCTGCACTGGCCCTTTCGCAGCACAAGGCTGCTCCTACAGGGAAATGAGCCTGCGCAGAAAAAAGAAACCCCGGACGCTGGGGAGGACGCCCGGGGCCAAGCGAAAGTCCTTGGGGACTTCCCGAGGCAGCCTTGCCAGCACCGGAGCAAAGCACTGGCTGGCTACCCTTACACTGTCTGATACACCACTCAGGCAAAGGTTCCCTGGGGTTGCTGACGCTGCTGCAGCGCCGCGATCACACAAGGCTGCAACCGCCCTTCGGCAATCTGCAAGTCACGGTGCAGGCCATCCACCAGATCGATCAACAGGCGTTGCTCCTGCAACTGACGCTCGCTCACTTTGCGCCGCAGGGTAATGCCGGCAACGGGGTCCTGAAGGGTCAATTGGCGATCACCGCTGGCATCGGCGATGCCAAGCTGGGCCTGATAGGGAGTCAGGGCTTCGTTGAGCAGTTTGCAGATTCTTTCCATCCGGTTCACTCGCTGCGTGGTGGGATATAAAGGAACTGACCAACAGGCGCAGCGCAAAGTTCGTCTTGCCGCGGCTGTTTCATTGAGCATGCGGGGCAGACATGACAGTTTGAATACGCCGCCACGGGCGCACCTGCAGCGCTTGCAGGGCACATTGCAGGCGTGTCATCGAAAGCGGCCAGGGGAGTTCGGCGAGTACCCAAAGCCCCCGCTTTCTTGCCTCCTGGGCAAGGTTGTGGTGCTTGGGGGTAGCCTGGCCGACGAACAGCAACGCTCGTGATCGATGCTGCCGAGCGAGCAAAGAAAGGCCGGCCCGGGTTGGCATGGCGTGGTCGAGAATCAGCAGGTCAGGGCGACGTTCAGCGGCCAGGCAAGCGTCCAGGTCGCTGACGTTTGCGCTGATGCGCACGTTGAACATGCCTTGGGCGTTAAGGGCCTGGTGCAGGAGGATCTGGTGGGACGGGCGAGCCTGGTGGATCAACACGTAGGGCTGGTACATATGCCGCTCCTGGTGGGAGGACCGGCTAATTTAGGCTTGGGGCTGGACGGGTCGAATAGGAAATTTCTGAAGGATCAAAGGAAAAGGCTTACATGTGGGGCCGCTTTGCGGCCCCACATGGCAACGCGCTTACAACGGTTTGCCGCGGTTACCGTGCTGGCTGACAAAGCCCTGCACTGCTTTCAGGTCATTGGCCAGCACCGTGCAACGCTCTTCACGGCTGAACAGGTCACTGAGGTGCGCCGGCAGCTCCAGCGCCTTGCCTACACCCGCCTTTTCCACCGCTTCCGGGAACTTGACCGGGTGCGCGGTACCCAGCACCACCATTGGCGTGTCCAGGCTACGACGGCACTCGCGGGCAGCCTTGACGCCAATCGCGGTGTGCGGGTCCAGCACTTCACCGGTGGCAGCGAAGACTTCGGCAATGGTCTCGCAGGTCTGCTCGTCGCTGACGGCCAGCGAGTCGAACAGTTTGCGGGCTTCGGTCCAGCGGCCTTGCTCGACGCTGAAGCCGCCACCTTGCTTGAAGTTGTCCATCAGCTCGGCAATGGAGGCGCCGTTGCGGCCGTGCAGGTCGAACAGCAGGCGCTCGAAGTTGGACGAGACCATGATGTCCATCGACGGCGACAGGGTCGCGTGCAGGGTGTCCTTGACGTACTGGTTGCCGCTCATGAAGCGGTGCAGGATGTCGTTGCGGTTGGTGGCGACGATCAGCTGGCTGATCGGCAGGCCCATGTTGCGCGCCAGGTAACCGGCGAAGATGTCGCCGAAGTTGCCGGTTGGTACCGAGAACGCCACCGAACGTGCCGGGCCGCCCAGCTGCAGGGCTGCGTGGAAGTAGTAGACGATCTGGGCCATGATGCGCGCCCAGTTGATCGAGTTGACTGCCACCAGGCGGGTGCCCTTGAGGAACGACTGGTCGGCGAAGCTGGCCTTGACCATTTCCTGGCAGTCGTCGAAGTTGCCTTCGATGGCGATGTTGTGGATGTTGTCCCCGAAGATGGTGGTCATCTGGCGGCGCTGCACTTCCGACACGCGCTGGTGCGGGTGCAGGATGAAGATGTCGACGTTGTCGCAACGGCGGCATCCTTCGATGGCGGCGGAACCGGTGTCACCGCTGGTGGCACCAATGATCACCACGCGCTCGTTGCGCTTGGCCAGCACGTGGTCGAGCAGGCGGCCGAGCAGTTGCAGGGCGAAGTCCTTGAACGCCAAGGTCGGGCCGTGGAACAGCTCCAGCACCCACTCGTTGCTGTTCAGCTGACGCAGCGGGGCGACCGCAGCGTGGGCGAACTCGCCGTAGGTTTCTTCGAGGATCTTCTTGAAATCGGCGTCGGCGATGCTGCCTTCAACGAACGGGCGCATCACGCGGAAAGCCAGCTCGTGGTATGGCAGGCCAGCCCAGGAAGCGATTTCTTCCTGGGTGAAGCGTGGCAGGTTTTCTGGCACGTACAGGCCGCCGTCACTGGCCAGGCCAGCCAGCAGCACGTCTTCGAAATTCAGGGCCGGTGCCTGGCCGCGGGTACTGATATAGCGCATGGGTGCAAACCTTCGATGCTGGGGCCGGGGCCGCGCTGGCGGCCCAACGGCAATAATTTTGTCAGTTGAGCTGTTCGACGCGGATACGCACGACCTTGCCGATCACGTCCTGCAGGGCTTCCAGGGCGACGATGGCGTCGTTGATGCTCTGTTCGACCACTCCATGGGTCAGGAGGATCATCGGCACCAGGCCGTCCTGCTCCTCGGCTTCCTTCTGCATGATCGACTCGATGTTGATGCCACGCTCCGACAGGATGCTGGCCACCTGGGCCAGTACGCCCGGGTGATCCTTGGCCTGGATGCGCAGGTAGTAGGCGCTTTCGCAGGCTTCGATCGGCAGGATCGGGTGGGCCGACAGCGAGTCTGGCTGGAAGGCCAGGTGCGGTACGCGGTTTTCCGGGTCGGAGGTCATGGCACGGACCACGTCGACCAGGTCGCCCACCACCGACGAAGCAGTAGGCTCCATGCCGGCGCCCGCACCGTAGTACAGGGTGGAACCGGCGGCGTCACCGTTGACCATGACAGCGTTCATCACGCCGTTGACGTTGGCGATCAGGCGGTCGGCCGGGATCAGCGTCGGGTGCACGCGCAGCTCGATGCCTTCGGCGGTGCGACGCGCCACGCCCAGGTGCTTGATGCGGTAGCCCAGGGCCTCGGCATAGTTCACGTCAGCAGTGGTCAGCTGGGTAATGCCTTCGGTGTAGGCCTTGTCGAACTGCAGCGGAATGCCAAAAGCGATCGACGCCAGGATGGTCAGCTTGTGCGCGGCGTCGATACCCTCGACGTCGAAGGTCGGGTCGGCTTCGGCGTAACCCAGCGCCTGGGCTTCGGCCAGCACGTCCGGGAAGGCACGGCCCTTCTCACGCATTTCGGTGAGGATGAAGTTGCCGGTGCCGTTGATGATGCCGGCCAGCCAGTTGATGCGGTTGGCCGACAGGCCTTCGCGGATGGCCTTGATCACCGGGATGCCGCCCGCCACGGCCGCTTCGAAGGCGACGATCACGCCCTTCTCGCGGGCCTTGGCAAAGATTTCGTTACCGTGCACGGCAATCAGCGCCTTGTTGGCGGTGACCACGTGCTTGCCGTTTTCGATGGCCTTGAGCACCAGGTCGCGGGCGATGGTGTAGCCACCGATCAGCTCGATGACAATGTCGATCTCCGGGTTGCTCGCAACTTCGAACACGTCAGCGGTAATGGGGGTACCGGTAATCTGGCAGTTCGGGTTCTGCGAGCGCATGGCGATCTGTGCCACTTCAATACCGCGCCCGGCACGGCGGGCAATCTCCTCGGCGTTGCGCTGAAGTACATTGAAGGTTCCGCCACCGACGGTCCCCAACCCACAGATGCCTACTTTGACCGGTTTCACTGTGAACTCCCCATTGAACGGCCGACACCTTCGCCGACCGTGAAACATGCCGTCACCCCATGACGACGGCGTACTGAATTGGATTACTTGGCAAGTGCCAGCTTGGCGACTTGCGGTGCCGGCTGGTAGCCCGGAATGACCTGGCCGCTTTCAAGGACGATGGCCGGCGTGCCATTGACGCCGATCGACTGCCCCAACTGGAACTGCTTGCCGACCGGGTTGGCGCACTTGGCGGCCTTGATCTCTTCACCTTCGACCATCTTGTCCATCGCCCCACGGCGATCGCTGGAGCACCACACAGCCTGCAACTGCTGGTCACCCGGCGAGCCCAGCCCCTGGCGCGGGAAGGCGACATAGCGCACTTCGATACCGCGACGGTTCAGCTCGGGCACTTCGGCGTGCAGCTTGTGGCAATACGGGCAGGTGGTGTCGGTGAACACGGTGATGTGCGACTTGGTCTCGCCCTTGGCAGGATAAACCACCATCTCGGCCGCTGGAATGCCGTTGATGAGCTTGGCGACGCCCATACGCTCGGTTTTCTCGGTGAGGTTGACCGGCTTGCCGTCCTGGATCTGGAACAGGTAGCCCTGCATCACGAACTGGCCGTCGGCGCTGGCGTACAGCACGCGGCCGCCCTGCAGCTTGACTTCATACAGGCCGTTCAGCGGGCTGCTGGCCACGCTTTCGACGGGCACTTCCAGCTCGAGGTTCTGCAGCGATTTGCGGATGGCCTGCTCGGCGACGGCGTTGCTATCGGTTGCCGCGGCAACAGCGAAGGTACTGGCCAGCGCCAACGCGGCGGCGGCGAAAAACTGGGTCACGCGCATGGGAACTCCTGAAGGCGGACAGGGACCGGAGGGCGCCACCTGCGGAAAAGACGCGGTGGCCGTGCGGCCCTTGGTGCAAACCGCCCAAGCCTACCACATCACACCACCGGTGAAGGGCCTTGCAAGGACCAGTCGGCGGAACATGAAAAACATTCATCCACGCGGGTGGTGCTGCGCGTGCAACTGCTGCAGGCGGGCCTTGGCAACGTGGGTGTAGATCTGGGTGGTCGAAAGGTCGCTGTGACCAAGCAGCATCTGCACCACGCGCAGGTCGGCGCCATGGTTGAGCAGGTGGGTGGCGAACGCGTGGCGCAGCGTGTGCGGCGACAGCGATTTGTCGATACCTGCCACCCGGGCATGGTGCTTGATGCGGTGCCAGAAGGTCTGGCGGGTCATCTGCTCGCCGCGCTGGCTGGGGAACAGCACATCGCTGGGGCGGCCATTGAGCAACTCGGCACGGCCATTGCGCTGGTAGCGTTCCAGCCACACCACTGCCTCCTCGCCCATGGGCACCAGGCGCTCCTTGCTGCCCTTGCCCATCACCCGCAGCACACCCTGGCGCAGGTTGACCTGGTCGAGGGTCAGGCTGACCAGCTCGGTGACGCGCAGGCCGCACGCATAGAGCACTTCGAGCATGGCGCGGTCGCGCTGGCCGATGGCTTCGCCCAGGTCCGGGGCCTGCAGCAAGGCTTCAACGTCGGCTTCGGACAACGACTTGGGCAGCGGCTTGCCCAGTTGCGGCATGTCGACCTGCAGGGTCGGGTCTACCGCCACCAGCTTTTCCCGCAGCAGATAGCGGAAGAAACCGCGCAGGCCGGACAGGAAGCGCGCCGTGGAGCGTGGCTTGTAGCCCTGATCGAGGCGCCAGGCCAGGTGGTCGAGGATCAGGTCACGGCCAGCGTCGGGCAGGGAAACCGAATGTTCCTGCAACCAGCCGTTGAACAATGCCAGATCGCTGCGGTAGGACACGCGGGTGTTGTCGGACAGGCCTTTTTCAAGCCACAGGGCGTCGAGAAACTGGTCGATCAGGGGGTGGTCTAGGGCGGGCATTCGGGGCTGCTGGATGTTGGACGTTGGCCTAGTGTTTCACAGCAGCTGACAGGTTGTCTGTACTGGCCTCTTCGCGGCTAAAGCCGCTCCCACAGGGTTCCCCACAGGATCAGGAATTGTTTACCCCTGTGGGAGCGGCTTTAGCCGCGAAAGGGCCGCCGCAGGAAAAGCTCAGGCCTGGGGCAAAACGGGGACCGGGCGCTTGTCCTCGTCGATGGCGACAAAGCTGAACACCCCGTGAATCGCCCGCTCGCGGCCGTCCAGGTACATGTTCTCGACAAATACGTCCACCTGCACCTGCAGGCTGGTATTGCCGACCTTGATTACCGAGCCCACCAATTCGACGATCGAGCCCGCCGGGATCGGGTGCTTGAAGTCGATGCGGTCAGTGGACACGGTCACCAGCGGCAGGCGACAGAAGCGCGTGGCGGCAATGAACGACACTTCGTCCATCCAGGCCAGGGCGGTGCCGCCGAACAGGGTGTTGTGGTGGTTGGTGGTGTTGGGGAACACCGCCTTGGTCACGCGGGTCACCGACAACTCGGTGCGGCGCTGGATTTCCTGGTCTCGGGTAGTCATGGCAATCACATCTTCGGGGGTTCAAAACGCAAAAAAGCAGCCCGAAGGCTGCTTTTTTCTCGCTAGGCGGCCTTGGCCACCGGGCAAACTGTCCTCAGGACAGTTTTTCCTTGATGCGAGCGGCTTTGCCGGACAGGTCGCGCAGGTAGTACAGCTTGGCTTTACGCACGTCACCACGACGTTTCACGGCCAGGCTGTCGATTTGCGGGCTGTAGGTCTGGAAGGTACGCTCAACACCAACGCCGCTCGAGATCTTGCGCACGGTGAAGGCGCTGTTCAGACCACGGTTACGCTTGGCGATAACAACGCCTTCGAAAGCCTGCAGACGGGAACGCTCACCTTCCTTCACTTTAACCTGAACGACAACGGTGTCGCCTGGTGCGAAGGTCGGGATTTCCTTGCTCATCTGCTCTGCTTCGAGCTGCTGGATGATTTTGTTAGTCATGCTGTGCTCCTAAGGTGGACAAACGTGATCCACCATCGATACGTTAACTATCGTTCCGCTCGCGGAGGTATTCCTCGAGCAGCTTTTTCTCTTCTCCAGAAAGTGAGCGACTTTCCAGAAGATCGGCGCGTCGTTCGAAGGTCCTACCAAGGGACTGCTTCATCCGCCATCGCCGGATATGTGCATGGTTGCCACTTAGCAACACGTCGGGAACACGCTGATCCGCATACACCTCAGGTCGGGTGTAGTGCGGGCAATCCAGCAAGCCATCGGTGAAGGAATCTTCCTCCGCCGAGCCTACATGCCCTAAAGCTCCGGGCAGCAGCCGCGTAACCGCATCGATCAGTACCATGGCCGGTAGCTCACCACCGGAAAGCACATAGTCGCCAATCGACCACTCTTCATCGACATAAGCATCAATAAAACGCTCGTCAATGCCTTCATAACGGCCGGCGATCAGGATCAAAGATTCCTGTTCGGCCAAGCCTTTGACCGCTTGCTGATCCAGCTTGCGGCCTTGTGGCGAAAGGTAGATTACCTTTGCCGTTGCTCCGGTCGCTTGCCTGGCACTGGCCAGCGCATCTTCCAGAGGCTTGATCTTCATCACCATCCCCGGACCACCGCCAAAAGGCCGATCATCCACCGTGTGGTGGCGATCACTGGTGTAGTCCCGCGGATTCCAGCAAGTGACTTGCAACAAGCCCTGCTTCACCGCGCGGCTGGTAATGCCGTACTCCGTAATGGCCGAGAACATCTCGGGGAACAACGTGATGACTTCTACGCGAAGGTTACCCATCAGTTAGAAATCCGCGTCCCATTCGACCCGCATCACACCGGCTTCAAGGTCGACTGCCAGCACACATTGCGCCGTATAGGGCAACAAGCGCTCACGGTCATCCAGGCTGCCTGCGCAAGGCTTGACCACCATTACATCGTTCGCGCCGGTCTCCAACAGGTGATCAACCGTGCCGAACAGCTGTTCGTCCTGGTTGATGACTTTCAGACCGACCAACTGGTACCAGTAGTACTCGTCGTCCGTCAGGTTGGGCAAAAGGCTGCGCGAGATGCAAATCTCGTAACCGCTCAGAAGACGCGCTTCGTCACGATCGTCGAGCCCTTTGAGCTTGGCGACCAGCTCCTTTTTATTGGAACGGCCACTGACCAGCTCAACCTGCTTGACCGACCCTTCGCGCCGAAGCGTCCAGTTACGGTAATCCAACAGGTTTTCAATCGGATCGGTAAAGGAATACACCTTCACCTCGCCGCGAACGCCGTGAACCGAAAAAATCTTGCCAACGACGATGAGGTCGTCAGCCTTTTCTGGCGTCGCGTTCATACGGTTCAGGCAGCAGCCTTGGCCGCTTCCTTCAGCAGCTGAGCAACACGCTCAGACGGCTGTGCGCCGATGCTCAGCCAGTGAGCAACGCGGTCTTGTTTAACGGACAGACGAACTTCCTGACCACGAGCGATAGGGTTGAAGAAGCCAACCTGTTCGATGTGGGAGCCGTCACGCGGGTTACGCGAGTCGGTTACGGTCAGTTGGTAAAACGGGCGCTTTTTGGAGCCGCCACGGGCAAGACGAATGGTAAGCATTGAACATCGTTCCTGTAGTCGGTGCTGCAAATCATGATGCACAGCGGGCACACGGGTGCCCGAAAGGCCGCACATTCTCAAGGAATATACGGACATTTGCAAATGCCTTTTTACTTCAAATAAAACGGCCAGCCTGCTGATCTGCTATTAAGCCGCCTCATCATAGGGGCGGCGGTGTTCCCGCCGAAGCGGGTTCCGGTCAGCGGCGGGGTTGCCGCCACTGACCTGAATCTGTTTACAGCTTGGGCATGCCGCCGCCGGGCATCATGCCGCCAAGGCCGCGCATCATCTTGGCCATGCCGCCTTTGGCAGAAAATTTCTTCATCATCTTCTGCATTTGCTTGTGCTGCTTGATCAGCCGGCCGATGTCCTGCACCTGGGTGCCGGAGCCAAGGGCGATACGGCGCTTGCGCGAACCGCTGATCAGGTCAGGGTCGCGGCGCTCCGCCGGGGTCATGGAGTTGATGATCGCTTCCATCTGCTTGAACTGCTTCTCGGCCGCGCCCTGGGCATTGCCCATCTGCGACAGGTTGACCCCGCCGATGCTCGGCAGCTTGTCCATCAGGCCGCCCAGGCCGCCCATGTTCTTCATCTGTTGCAGCTGGTCGCGGAAGTCTTCGAGGTCGAAGCCCTTGCCCTTCTTCAGCTTCTTGGCCAGCTTGTCGGCCTTGGCCTTGTCGATGGTCTGCTCGGCCTGCTCGATCAGGCTGAGCACGTCGCCCATGCCGAGGATGCGCGAAGCGACGCGGTCGGGGTGGAACGGCTCGAGGGCCTCGGTCTTCTCACCCATACCGATGAACTTGATCGGCTTGCCGGTGATGGCACGTACCGACAGTGCAGCACCGCCACGGGCGTCACCGTCAACCTTGGTGAGCACCACGCCGGTCAGCGGCAGGGCCTCGCCAAAGGCCTTGGCAGTGTTGGCGGCGTCCTGGCCGGTCATGGCGTCGACCACGAACAGGGTCTCGATCGGCTTGACCGCAGCGTGCAGCGCCTTGATCTCGTCCATCATGTCGGCGTCGATGTGCAAACGGCCGGCGGTGTCGACGATGACCACATCGATGAACTTCAGCTTGGCTTCGCGGATGGCCGCTTCGGCAATGGCCACCGGTTTCTGGCTGATGTCGGACGGGAAGAACGTGACGCCGATGTCGTTGGCCAGGGTTTCCAGCTGCTTGATCGCCGCCGGGCGGTAGACGTCGGCGGATACCACCATCACGGTCTTTTTCTTGCGCTCTTTAAGGAAGCGCGCCAGCTTGCCGGCGGTGGTGGTCTTACCCGCACCCTGCAGGCCGGCCATCAGTACCACGGCAGGCGGTGCGGCATTTAGCGCGAGGTCTTCGTTGGCCGCGCCCATCAGGCTTTCCAGCTCGGCCTGGACGATCTTCACGAACGCCTGGCCCGGGGTCAGGCTGCGCGACACTTCGGTGCCGACCGCACGTTCCTTGACGCTATTGACGAAATCCTTGACCACCGGCAGGGCAACGTCGGCCTCGAGCAGGGCCATGCGCACTTCGCGCAGCGTGTCCTTGATGTTGTCTTCGGTCAGCTTGGCCTTGCCGGTGACATGGCGCAGCGTCTGTGACAGGCGGTCGGTCAGGTTTTCGAACATGGTGATCCTTTCAGGCCCAGTAAAAGCCGAGGTTTGTCAGGCACCCTGGGGGAAATACACACCCGCCGGGCACAGCAAGGCGGCGATTATAGCGAAGTGCGGCGGCGGCGCACACCTTGGGAGATATTCGGTGGCTGCACTGCCCCCTTCGCGGGCACGCTCGCTCCCACAGGATTTCAACCCTGTTGCGGACCTGCGCATTACCTGTGGGAGCGGGCGAGCCCGCGAATGCCCTGACGCAAGCCTTCAGTCTTCCTTGATCAGCGGAATCTATGCCAAACTCCGTCTCTTTAAGGCTCGCCAACCAGGACTTATGGTCTCCTCTCCCAGCCTCATCCCCAACCTGATCGCTGCCGGCCTATATATAGCGGCGGCCATCTACCAGGGCTCGCACCTGGCCCAGGGCCGCAAGTCCGACAAGCGCCTGCTCGCCCTGCTGGGTACCTTCGCGGTGCTCGCCCAGGCCGGTGCGCTGTACTTCCAGCTGATCACCCCGCTGGGCCTGAGCCTGGACTTCTTCAGCGCCGCCAGCCTGATCGCCGTGGCCGTCATCGGCCTGACCCTGCTGGCCTGCCTGCGCATACCGGTCGAAAACCTGCTGGTGCTGCTGTTCCCGCTGGGCGCGGTGACGGCGCTGCTGGCGCAGTTCGCGCCGCCTGGCACTGTGCCGCTGATCAACGAAGAGCCGGGCATCCTCGCGCATATCCTGCTGTCGATCCTGGCGTACGGGCTGTTCACCATCGCGGTGTTCCAGTCGCTGCTGCTGCTGCTGCAGGACCACCAGCTGAAGAACAAGCACCCCTCCGGGCTGATCCGCAACTTCCCGCCCTTGCAAACCATGGAAAGCCTGCTGTTCGGCTTCCTCTGGGCCGGCTGGTGCCTGCTGTCGCTGTCGCTGATCTCCGGCTGGCTGTTCCTCGACAACCTGTTCGCCCAGCACCTGGTACACAAGACCTTGCTGGCCTGTGTCGCCTGGGTGGTGTTCAGCGTACTGCTGTGGGGCCGCACCCGCCTGGGCTGGCGTGGCCACAAGGCCATCCGCTGGACGCTGGCCGGTTTCTGCCTGCTGATGCTGGCCTATTTCGGCAGCAAGCTGGTTCGCGAATTCATCCTGCATATCTGACGGCCGCTCATGGACACACTGCCGTACGCACCGCTATTCGGCACCCTGGCACTGGCGCTGTTGTGGTCGGCGCTGTTCACCACGGTGGATGCCGCCCGCCTACAGCTCAATGGCACGCTGCGCCCCCACGAGGACGGCCAGCCCGTGCTCCCGGCCCAGGCCTTGGTGCTGTGCGCCAGCCTGGGCAAGCTGCTGGTGTTGGGCCTGGCCTGCCTGGTCGGCCAGCGCCATAGCGGCGAGCACGGCTTTTGGCTGGCAGGGCTGGCCGCCACCCTCACCCTGCTGGTGTTTGCCGAATACCTGCCGCGGCGCCTGGCCCGGCGCAACCCGCAGGCATGCGTCAACCTGGGTACCAGCCTGCTGAAAGTGCCCCTCGCCCTGCTGCAGCCAGTGGCCTGCCTGCTGGACGGTTTCGCCAAGCTGCTCCTGCGCCCGTTCCGCGTGCAACCTACGGCCGTGGCCCTGCACCCTCAGGAAGCCGACGACTTTGACGAAGACGAGGAGCACGAAACACCCCGCCACGGCCTGCTCGACGGCCTGCAGTCGCTGGACAAGGTCACCGTCAACGACATCCTGGTACCACGCAACGAAGTGGACGGCATCAACCTCGACGAGCCGATCGGGCGCATCATCGAGCAGTTGATCATCAGCCGCCACACCCGCCTGCCGGTCTACCACAACGACATCAACCAGGTTGAAGCAATCCTCAACACCAAGCTGATCAGCCACCTGCTGCCCAAGGCCGACCTGACCCTGGAGGCGCTGCACAGCGCCTGCTACGAACCCTATTTCGTGCCAGAAAGCACGCCCCTGCAAATGCAGTTGCTGAACTTCCACAAGCAGCAGCGCCGGCTGGGTGTGGTAGTGGACGAGTACGGCGAGGTACAGGGCATCGTCACCCTGGAAGACATCCTCGAAGAGATCGTTGGCGAGTTCGAGGACGAACAGAGCCTGGAAAACCCCCACGTACACCCGCAGCCCGATGGCACCTTCGTCATCGACGGCAACGCTTCGCTGCGCGAAATCAACCGCACCCTGGGCTGGCACCTGCCCTGCGACGGCGGGCCGAAAACCCTCAACGGGCTGGTTACCGAAGCACTGGAAAGCATCCCGGAAAGTGCCGTTTGCCTGAAGATCGGCCGCTATCGCCTGGAAATCCTCGAAACAGAGGACAATTGTGCCAGTAAGGTACTGGTGTGGACCGTGACCCGATAGCTATACTCGGGTCACGCTTACCCAGCCCCGCCGTCACGCCTGCTACCCGCACCCGGCGTTCCACGGCCAGTCCGCTCCACTGACACGCCCCGCGGTCCTGCTTCAACACCCCGAACAGTGCCCGCCCCGCCCCTATCCCCCCTGGGCTATCGTCAGTCGAGCGCACACAACAACAAAACGCTCCGGCGCCCGCGCAACCGTGCCTGCCCTTTTGCTCAGCACACCGCGCGGGCCATGCCCATGGAGCCGGACCAGACTGTCAGGGACCTACTTAATGACAAGCAGCACCTACGCCGAAGCGCCTGCCGCGCCGGTCAACTCGCCCGCGCGGGTAGCCACTGCCAGCTTCATCGGCACCGCCATCGAGTTCTACGACTTCTACGTGTACGCCACTGCTGCTGCCTTGGTGATCGGCCCGGTATTCTTCCCATCCGGGTCGGGCACCGCGCAAATGCTGGCGGCCTTCCTCACCTTCGGCATCGCCTTCCTCGCCCGCCCGCTGGGTTCTGCGTTGTTCGGTCACTTTGGCGACCGTATCGGCCGCAAATCGACCCTGGTTGCCTCGCTGCTGCTGATGGGTGTCTCCACCACAGCCATCGGCGTATTGCCGGGCTATGACAGCATTGGCGTGTGGGCACCGATCATCCTGTGCCTGCTGCGCTTTGGCCAAGGCCTGGGCCTGGGCGGTGAATGGGGTGGCGCGGCGCTGCTGGCCACCGAGAACGCCCCCGAAGGCAAGCGCGCCTGGTTCGGTATGTTCCCCCAGTTGGGCCCTTCGATCGGCTTTTTGGCCGCCAACGGCCTGTTCCTGACCCTGGCCCTGACGCTCAGCGACGAGCAGTTCCGTGAATGGGGCTGGCGTATTCCGTTCCTGCTCAGTGCGGCGCTGGTGCTGGTGGGCCTGTATGTGCGCCTGAAACTTGAAGAAAGCCCGGTCTTCGCCAAGGCTGTCGCCCGCCACGAGCGGGTGAAAATGCCAGTGGTCGAGCTGTTTTCCAGCTACTGGCTGCCCACCCTGCTGGGCGCTGCGGCGATGGTTGTGTGCTACGCGCTGTTCTATATCTCCACAGTGTTCTCGCTGAGCTACGGCGTGACCACGTTGGGCTACAGCCGCGAGACGTTCCTGGGCCTGCTGTGCTTCGCGGTGGTGTTCATGGCCCTGGCGACGCCGCTGTCGGCCTGGCTCAGCGACCGTTACGGGCGCAAGCCGGTGCTGATCGTCGGCGGCCTGCTGGCCGTAGCTTCGGGCTTTGCCATGGAGCCACTGCTGACTTCGGGATCGACGACAGGTGTGGCGCTGTTCCTGGCCATCGAGCTGTTCCTGATGGGTGTGACCTTTGCGCCGATGGGGGCACTGCTGCCCGAGTTGTTCCCGACTCACGTGCGTTATACCGGGGCTTCGGCGGCGTATAACCTGGGCGGGATTGTCGGGGCCTCTGCGGCACCGTTCTTTGCCCAGAAGCTGGTGAGCATGGGCGGGTTGAGCTGGGTGGGGGGCTATGTGTCGGCTGCGGCGGTGATCAGCCTGATTGCGGTGCTGTGCCTGAAAGAGACCCGTAATACCGAGCTGTAAGCAATGGGGGCCGCGTTGCGGCCCCCTGCGGTTTCGAATCAGAACTCTACCTTGACCGCCTGCGAAGCGCGGGTCGCCTTGGCCCGCGCCAGCTCGACCGACTCATCACGCGCCAGGCACACGCCCATGCGGCGGGTGCCGTTGATTTCCGGCTTGCCGAACAGGCGAATGGAGGTATCCGGCTCGCTCAGCGCTACGCCCAGGTTGGCGAAGCTTGTCTGCTGCGACTGCCCTTCTGGCAGGATCACCGCCGACGCCGACGGGCCAAACTGGCGCACCACTGGGATCGGCAGGCCGAGAATCGCACGGGCATGCAGGGCGAACTGCGACAGGTCCTGGGAAATCAGGGTGACCAGGCCGGTGTCATGCGGGCGCGGCGACACTTCGCTGAACCACACCTGGTCGCCCTTCACGAACAGTTCCACGCCAAACAGGCCACGACCGCCAAGGGCATCGGTAACAGCCTTGGCCACGCGCTGCGACTCGGCCAGCGCTTTCGGGCTCATGGCCTGCGGCTGCCACGACTCCTGATAGTCGCCCTTTTCCTGGCGGTGGCCAACCGGCTCCAGGAAGGTGGTACCGCCGACGTGGCGCACGGTCAGCAGGGTAATTTCGTATTCAAAGTCGATAAAGCCCTCGACGATCACTCGGCCCTTGCCGGCGCGGCCGCCTTCCTGGGCGTAGTCCCACGACTTCTGCAGGTCGGCGTCGCTGCGCAGCAGGCTCTGGCCTTTGCCCGACGAACTCATCACCGGCTTGACCACGCATGGGTAACCGACATCGGCCACGGCCTTGGCGTAGTCTTCATAGGTGTCGGCGAAGTGATACGGCGAGGTCGGCAGGTCCAGCTCTTCGGCGGCCAGACGGCGGATGCCTTCACGGTTCATGGTCAGCTGCGTGGCGCGGGCTGTCGGCACCACGTTGAAACCTTCGTTTTCCAGCTCGACCAGGGTGGCGGTGGCGATGGCTTCGATTTCCGGGACGATATAATGCGGCTTCTCGGCCTCGATCACCGCGCGCAGGGCAACGCCATCGAGCATGTTGACCACGTGGCTGCGGTGCGCCACTTGCATGGCCGGGGCATTGGCGTAGCGGTCGACGGCGATTACTTCGACGCCCAGGCGCTGCAGCTCGATCACCACTTCCTTGCCCAACTCGCCACAGCCGCACAGCAGTACACGGGTCGCGGTGGGCGACAAGGGGGTTCCGATACGGGTCATTTCAGGTCCTCGAAGGCGTCCGGGGCCGCGCCAGGCTGAGCGCCGCCCGCTGAAAAAGGACCACTATTCTACACCATCAACCGGCGACGGCAGCCCGTCGGGCGCGAAATGCCATGGCCAGCCACACGGCAGTGACACCGGCGAACTTCGACACCATGGCGGTGCCGATCACTGCCGGGGTCAGGGCGCCGATCATGCCGAAAAAGATGAAGGTGTCCACCGGGATGCTCAGCGCCGAGCTCAGCCACAGGCGGTCGCGCAGCGGCCGGCGGGTGATGCTGAACACCAGCCAGTCGATCAGCTCGGAAATGAAGAACGCGGTGGCGCTGGCCAGGGCGATGGCCGGTTCCGAGGTGACATAGGACAGCACCAGGGCCACCAGCATGGCAACCAGGGCGCCATGGCCGAAGCGGGTCTGCACCATGTCGCGCAGGATGAACACCAGGCCGCCCCAGGCAGACCAGATGATGTCCAGGTGCGGAGCGCTGGAAAAGGCGTAGTTGATCAGCACTACGCTGCTGATGTAGGCAATCAGATAGAACATGGCGGGTAGTCTGTGGGCAAGCCGTACAGATTACCGCTGGCGCCCTCGACAGGCAACGCCGCTCCTACAGGATGAGGCCGGCCTCTACTGCCCGTTCATGGCACAGCTTCAGCACCGCCCGCCGCTCATCGTTGTCCATCCGCCCCCAGCGGCCAATCTCCGCCACGGTACGCTGGCAGCCGGTGCAGATATCCTGCTCGTCCAGCGCACAAATGCTTACGCACGGCGAGGCTACCGGCCGCTCTACCACATTACTCATCATCAACCACCAGCTCCTGGGCATAACGCTGGGCATTGTGCACGTAATGTGCGGCACTTGCTTCAAGCATGCGCTTCTGCTGCTCGGTGAGCTCACGTACGACCTTGCCGGGCGAGCCGACCACCAGCGAACCGTCGGGGATTTCCTTGCCCTCGGCGATCAGTGCATTGGCGCCGATGATGCAGTGCTTGCCAATGCGCGCGCCGTTGAGGATCACGGCATTGATACCGACCAGGCTGTAGTCGCCCACCGTGCAGCCATGCAGCATGGCGTTGTGACCAACGGTGACGCCCTTGCCCAGGGTCAGCGGCGAGCCCATGTCGGTGTGCATCACCGTGCCATCCTGCACGTTGCTGCCTTCGCCGATATCGATCAGCTCGTTATCCCCGCGCAGCACCGCGCCAAACCACACACTGGCATTGGCCTGCAGGCGCACGTTGCCGATCAGCGTGGCGTTGGGTGCGGCCCAACTGGTGGGGTGGCTTTCGACCCGCAAGTCGCCCAGGCGGTATTTCATGCATGCTCCTCAGGCTGGAACGCAGACGGCGGGGTAGGCCCCGCTCAGTTTTCGATATAACGCTCAGGGGGCTGGTGCAGGCTGATGCCGGCATCGAACAGCACGTTGACCAGCTCGACGATCATGATCGCCGACAACCCCCAGATCTTGTATTCGCCATAGCGGTAGCTGGGCACGTACCAGCTGCGCCCCTGATAATCGATACGGTGGGTATGATCACGCGGGTCCTGGCGGAAGAATTCCAGCGGCACAGTGAATACTGCCGCGATTTCGGCATCGTTGGCGCGGTATTCGACGAAGTCGGGAATAAGCCCGACGAATGGCGTCACTTTAAGGCCATGCAGCGAAATCAGCGGGCTCAGCGGGCCTACCACTTCCACCAGCCCGGGGGGCAGGCCGATTTCTTCTTCGGCTTCACGCAGGGCGGTAAACACCAGGTCCGGGTCTTCCGGGTCGCGTCGGCCACCGGGAAAGGCCACTTCGCCACCATGGGTGGACAGGCCCTTGGCGCGCAGGGTCAGGACCAGTTCGGGCGCTTCGCTGCGGGTGATGGGCAAAAGGACCGCCGCTTCGGGGAACCGCCGGTCGGTTTCCAGTGATGCGGGTTGGTGATTGCTCATTCGGCGAAGTAGCTCGTCCAGCATTGCGCACGCTCGTATCCAAGGCCTGCCTTGCATGATGCACCAAAGCCGCGAAGCACCCAAGCCCCCGCGCTTGCGGCGGCCCTGCCGGCGCGCCAAGATAGCCTTGAACAAAAGGGAACCCCACATGAAATTCTGCAGCGCGTGCGGCCAGCCGGTCACTCAGCGGATTCCCGAGGGCGATAGCCGCCTGCGGTATGTCTGCGAGTCTTGCCAGACCATCCATTACCAGAACCCCAACATCGTCGCCGGCGTGCTACCGACCTGGGGCAGCCAGGTGCTGCTGTGCCGGCGTGCCATCGAACCACGTCGCGGCTTCTGGACCCTGCCCGCCGGCTTCATGGAGAACGGCGAAACCCTCGACCAGGCCGCCCGTCGCGAAACCGTCGAGGAAGCCTGCGCCCGGGTCGGGCCGATGAGCCTGTACCAGCTGTTCGATTTGCCGCACATCGACCAGGTGCATGTGTTCTTCCGCGCTGAGCTGGCAGACCTGGCGTTTGATGTGGGTGTCGAAAGCCTGGAAGTGCGGTTGTTCGAGCAACATGAGATACCGTGGGGCGAGCTAGCTTTCCGCACCGTCACACGCACACTAGAATGCTACTATCGCGACCGCATCGGGCAGCACTACCCCATAGGCCATGAGTACCTGCCGCCGATGAACGTCTCGACCTCGACCTCTACTTAGAAGAAGCCTTCAGGGATACCGTTACATGCGCTGGTTGCTTGCCCTTTTCTGCCTTTGCGTTACCTCGGTGTCCCAGGCGGCTTTCACCGAGACCATCATTCGCAAGCCCGTGCCGGCAGCGCAAACGCCATCGCCTTCACAGCAGGCGATGCAACCGCTGATCGACAAGGTGCTGGTGATCAAGTCCGAGCGTCGCCTGCAACTGATCAGCCGCGGCGAGCCGCTGAAAACCTACCGTATTTCCCTGGGCAAGCAACCAAAGGGCGCCAAGGAACGCGAAGGCGACAAGAAAACCCCTGAAGGCCTGTACTGGCTGGACTGGCGCAAGCAGAGCGACCGCTTCAACCTGGCCATGCACATCAACTATCCGAACGTGAGCGATGCCGCCCGCGCCACCCGCGAAGGGGTGAGTGCCGGCAGCATGATCATGATTCACGGCACGCCGATCAACGACGAGTACCCGGAGTGGTATTTCCACACCCTGGACTGGACCGATGGCTGCATTGCCATGCGTAACCGTGACATGCAGGAAGTCTGGGAACTGGTGCGCGATGGCACGTTGATCGAAATCCGGCCCTGAAGAGAAGCCGGAGTGATGGTGAAAGACAGTTGCTCCCACAGCTTACCAGCGCAGCTCGCGTTGCCCTGCCAACGCCTGCGGCCCCAGCCACTGCGCACCTCGTAACAAGGGCACCAACGCCGCCTCTGGTTGCAGCTCGAACACCACCTGGGCCCGCCGCGCTGGCAGGTCAGCATCCACGAACAGCTCATGTTGCCCCTGTTGCGCCAGTTGCCCCCGCAGGCGCCAGCCACTGCGGCAGTCCATTTCCAGCCAGCCCTGCCCCAGGCCCAGTGACCACGGTTCGCTGAGCGCCAGGTCGGTCACCGTTACACGGCCCTCGCTGCCCAGGCATTGGCGCCCTGCCCCCTGCATGCGGACTGCGCCCTGCCACAGCCCGGCCAAGCGGTAATCCGTGGCCACCGTCGCCTGGGCGCCCATCGCCGTTGCCTCCACCCGCCAGCGCCACGGCCAGCCTTCGGCGCGCAATTGCCAGGCCTGCCCCTGAAACCCCAACTGTGCAGTTGCCTGCAAGCGCCAAGGCTGCACCGACCAGCGCAGAGGCCCCACCGGCCCCAACTGTTGCGCCTGGCCCTGCCACAGGCTGCCACTGGCATCCCGCAGCGGCACACCTGCCCCGCGAGCCACCCAGGCGGCGGGTAACTCAACGAGCAGGGTCAGGCCGAAAACCAGCAGCACCCACGCCACACCTTTACGGCTCATGGCTGCACCACCAGGTCGAAGCGCAACGCCTTGCCATCCTGTTCCAGCCCCCATTGCAGCGGCGTTACGCCCTCTTCATGCAGGGACTGCAACCAGCCTTGCAGCACCCGTTCATCGGCCACCTGGCCACGCAGTTGCCAGGCCTTGCCTTGCACATCGACCTCGGCCAGTACGACCCGTCGCGCCTCGGCCGACTGCTTCAGGCGCTCCAGGCTCAAGCCCGGGCCGCCATGCAGGCTTGCGGCTTGTTCTGCCAGCCCCCGCCACTGGCTGACCTCGCGCCATTGTGCCAAGCCCTCGCGCAGGGCCAGAACAGCCAGCAGCAACGCAATCAGCAACCAGGCGAACTTCAGCCGATGACGCTGCATCCAGTCCTGGTTCATGCGGCGGCTCCCAAGTCGAACACCACTTCGCCACCTTGTACCTGTACGGCAGCACCGGCAGCGTTGGCCATGTCTTGCCAGGGTGGCGTGGCGCCGTCGCCCTCTAGCCGCAGGTGCCAGCGCTGGCCATCGAAGCGCACCGCCTGCAGGCGCCAGCCGGGGTGATCGCGCAGCCAGGCCTGCAAGGCTGCCTGCAGGTCTTCGAGCTGGCGGGTGCGTACTTGCTGCTGAAGCTCGCTTTCCCGCAGGCGTTTTAGGGCCTGCGCGGCGTGCCGTGGGCTGGCCTGCTCACCCGTCACGGCAAACACCTGGGCGCGCCAGAGTTGTGCCTGACGCCACTGCTGGTTCAACCACAGCCCACCCCAGACTGCCGCCAGTACCAGGCAGGCGGCCAACAGGCGTTGCTGCGGGCGTGAAACGATGGGCAACGAAGGTACCTTGCGAGCGCGCTCGAACAGGCCGGGCATCGCGTCGAGCGGTGCCAGCGTGCTTGGCCAGTCGCCACTCAGTGGCACGCTCTGCATGTGTGCCCAGGGTTGCTGCGGCGCTTCACCCAGTGCTTGCGGCCATGCCAGCCAATGCTCCTGCTCGTCCTCGGCCAGCCCTTTGTACAAGGACATGCCGGGCGTTCGCTGCCAATGCCAGGCACTGCCTGCCTCAGGCCTGGGCAGCAACTGCAACTCTGCCCAGCAACGTTCTACCTGCAAGCCCCATACGCCACACTGCGCGCGCCAGTCGTCCAGTTGCTGACGCGCCACCACCAGCAAGCGAAGGTGGCCGGGCTGACGGGCCAGGCAGGCGCAGGTCACCTCGTCCGGCGGTTGCAGCAAGCGGTCTTCGAGCAACAACGGCCACTCCTCACGCTTGAGCCCGGGTGGGGCAGGCACGTGGAAGACGCTACAGGCCTCGGCAGGCAGAACAAGGGCAACCCGGGCTTGCAGGTTTGCCGGTGGCTCACCCTGCCCCTGGCTTTGCACGATGCCGCCCTCGGCCAGCGCCCAGTGCCAGACAACACCCGGGCGCAGCAACAACCACGGTTGAGCAGGTGCGCCCCGTCGCCATTCAAATTTCATGAGCGCCCCCACGGGAGGGCGAAGGTGCAGACATAGGGTGCTCCATCACGCTGCAGTTCCAGACGCACGCCACGGCCGGGGTGCGCAGGTTGGTCAGAAGGCCAGGCCAGCCACTGGCCGCCCTGGTAATAAAGGACGTTCATGGCGCCAACCCGGTCGAGCCGCTCGCGCTGGACCCAGCGGGGCGTGGCGGCGGCGTACAGGTCGACCGAGCTTTCCAGCAGCAGGCGCTGCTCACGGGCCTCGAAGCGCAGCCGCTGGCGTTGCAGCCGCGAGCCACCTTCGGCTTCCGGCAGGCCGGTGGTGGCGACCCACTGTAATTGGTTGCTTGCCGGTTGCCAGTCCAGCCAGCGGCTGGCCAGGGGCAGGCGCTGGTCGTAGACGCGGCGCAGCACCGGGCTATCGAAACGCCGCTCAAGGGCCAGGCAGAAGTCCAGCACCGAGGTTTCCTGGGTGGTCACCTGCAGGCGCTCGCGCACCTTCATCCAGCCATTGACCAACGCAGCGAGCATGATGCCGAGCAGGACAGTCAGGGCCAGGGCCACCATCAGTTCGATCAAGGTCAGGCCTGCCTGGCGGCGCTTCATGTATTGATGCTCGGGTTCAATGCCTGCACAGAACCTTTGTAGGAGCAGCCTTGTGCTGCGAAGAGGCCGGAATGACTGGCAGATTTGCTGTGGCCACACTGGCCTCTTCGCAGCACGAGGCTGCTCCTACCGGGTCCGCGGAGTTGTGGCGAGCTTTTCATGGGCGCTCCAGAAACACGGTGTACTGGCCCAGCGGCAGGCGCTGGTCGTGGTCGGCGTACAATTGCAGTTCGCCACGGCGCAGGTCGCGCACGCCAGTGCGGCGCAATTGCAGTTGCCAATGACACGGCTGGCCACCCTGGCTCAGTTCACCCTTCACCTGATTGGCAGAAGGCCAGAATTGCTCGACGGCGAAACGTGTTTGCAGTTCACGGGCACACAACAGGCCAAGGCGGTGTTGTTGCAGGTTGTCCTGCACGGCCAGGCGCTGACGCAGGACCTGGCTGGTGATCACCGCCAGCACGGCGGCAATCGCCAAGGCCACAGTGACCTCCAGCAAGGTGAAGCCACGCTGACGTTGCTTCATGGCGCGACCGCCACCTGCAAGCGCCCATCGCGGCCCCACGCCCATTGCTGGCTGCCATCGGCCCAGCGCCAGCGCACGCTGCCCGGCTGTGCCCAGCCGTGCGGGGTGAACAGCAAGTGGGGCTGCGGGCTGGCGGGCCAGTCCGGGTGCAGGCCCTTGGGCCAGTCGCCAAGCCCGGCCGCCTCGACCACCCAGGCATTCCCCTCACGCCGCACGAACTCCGGGCGCTGCCCATTCCAGCGCAGCCCACGCAGTTGCCCCACATGCCGGGCCAGCGCCGCCTGGGCCCGGGTTTCGCTGGCCAGGCGTTGCAGGGCCTGATCGACACGCGCCTGGCCGCTGCCGAGCCCGGCCACTGCCAGCCCCGTCATCAGGCCGGCGATGGCCAGCACCACCAGCAACTCGACCAGGCTGAAGCCCCGCTGACGGCTCACCCTTACAGCGCCCAGTTACCCAGGTCGGCATCCTGGCCTTCACCGCCCGGCTGGCCATCGGCACCCAGCGAATACACATCCACCCGGCCATGCTCACCGGGCATGCGGTACTGGTACGGGGTGCCCCATGGGTCTTCCGGCAGGCGGCGCACATAGCCGTCACTGCGCCAGGCCCGCGGCAGCGGTTCCTGGCTCGGCTTTTTCACCAGCGCGGCCAGGCCCTGTTCAGTGCTGGGAAAGCGCAGGTTGTCCAGGCGGTACATGTCCAGCGCCTGCTCCAGGGTGGCCAGGTCGGCCATCACCTTCTGCTTCATGGCCTTGTCCTGGTTGCCCAGCACGCTGGGCGCGACCACGGCGATCAGCAGGCCGATGATGAAGATCACCACCATGATTTCCATGAGGGTGAAACCGCGCTGGCGGTTACGTTGATGCTGCATGGCAGTACTCCTTGTATTCACAGTTGCAGGCCCTGGTTGAGTTGCATGATCGGCAGCAGCACCGCCAGCACGATGAACAGCACCACGGCGCCCATCACCAGGATCATCAGGGGTTCGAACAGCGCCATGGCGGTATCCACCTGGCGGGCAAAGCCACGCTCCTGGTCGTCGGCCACGCGCTCAAGCATGTCGGCCAGGGTGCCGCTGGCCTCGCCGCTGCCGACCATGTTCACCAGCAGCGGTGGGAATTGCTGGCTGGCATCCAGCGCACGGTGCAGGCTGGTGCCGCCCTGCACTTGCTGGCGGACCTGCTCCATGGCCAGGCGGATGCGCCGGTTGCCGACCGTTTCGGTAGCTACTTGCAAGGCTTCGAGCAGGGCTACGCCACTGCCGCTGAGAATCGCCAGGCTGCGTGCCAGGCGTGCGCTTTCCAGCACCTGCAACAGGCTGCCGATACGAGGCAGGCGCAGCAGCATCTGGTCGCGGCGCAGGCACCAGTGCGGCTTGCGCAACAGCAAGGTGCCGAGCACGCCCATCAATAGCGCCAGGCCCAGCAACCAGGGCCCGGCCTGCACCAGCCCCTCGCTCAGGCCGATCAGCAACGCGGTGATCAGCGGCAGTCTTTGCTCGGCGTGGGCAAACTGTTCGGTGAGCTTGGGCACGACAAAAGTCATCAGGCCTACGACCACGGCAAGCGATACGCCCATCAGTACGGTGGGATAGATCAGCGCAGTACGCGCCTTGTGCTGTTGCCGTTGCACCTGTTCAAGGTGATCGGCCAGCCGGGTCAGCACCTGTGCCAGGCGCCCGGAGCGTTCGCCGGCCTCGACCAGCGCGCAGTACAAGCCAGTGAATGGCGCCCCCTGGCGCGCCAGGCTGCGGGCCAGGCCCAGGCCTTCGGCAAGGGAGCCACGCAGGGCCACCAGCACACTGTGCAGGGCAGGTTGACGCAACTGACGCTCAAGGGTGCCCAAGGCATCGACCAAGGGGATGCCGGCACCGGTCAATGTGGCCAGCTGACGGGTCAGTTCACACAGTTGGGCACGGCTCAAACGCTGTCGCCGGGGTTGCCGATTACTGCTGTCCTGGCGCTGCAACTGGCGGGCAAAAAGCCCCTGATCGCGCAGCAACTGACGCGCATGGCGTTCACTGTCAGCCTGCACGCTGGCCTTGCGGGTCTTGCCGGCGAGGTCGACGGCCACGTAGCGATAGGTCGGCATGGTTTAGCCCTGCACCACACGCAGTACTTCGGCCAGGCTGGTCTCGCCACGGGCCAGGCAGTCGCTGGCCATTGCGACCAGGCTCTGTCGGCGCCCGGCCAGGTACTCCTGCATGGCCTGTTCACTGGCGCCGTCATACAGCAGGCCGATCAGCCCGGCATCCAGTTCGATGAATTCGTACAGGCCCAGGCGCCCGACATACCCACTGCCCTGGCACTGCTCGCAACCCACCGCGTGGTAGCTGCTGCCCAGCGCCGTCAGTTCTGGCCACAGGTCACGCTCGGCAGCTTGCAGCGGGTGCGCCACGGCGCAACTGCACAAACGCCGCACCAGCCGCTGGGCCAGCACACCGCGCAGGCACGAGGCAATCAGGAACGGCTCGATACCCATGTCGCGCAGGCGGGTCACCGCCCCCACGGCACTGTTGGTGTGCAGGGTGGACAGCACCAGGTGCCCGGTCAGGCTGGCCTGCACGGCTATCTGCGCGGTTTCCTGGTCACGGATTTCGCCGAGCATGATCACGTCCGGGTCCTGGCGCAGGATGGCGCGCAGGCCACTGGCGAAGGTCAGCCCCGCACGCGGGTTGATGGCGGTCTGGCCGATGCCGGCGATGGCGTATTCCACCGGGTCCTCGACGGTGAGAATGTTGCGGCTGCCATCGTTGAGGCTGTTGAGGCTGGCGTACAGGGTGGTGGTTTTGCCCGAACCGGTCGGGCCGGTGGACAGCACGATACCGTTGGGCCGCGCCAGGCAACTGCGCAGGCCCTGCAACACCGCGGGCGGCATGCCCAGGTTGCCCAGCGCGAGCAAGCTGGCCTGCTTGTCGAGCACACGCATGACCACGCGCTCGCCATGGATGCCGGGCAGGGTCGAAACCCGCACATCCACCTCGCGCCCTGCCGCGCGCAGGGTAATACGGCCGTCCTGGGGCTGGCGCTTCTCGGCAATATCCAGCCGTGCCATGACCTTGATCCGCGACACCAGCATGGCCGACAGCGCACGCGGCGGGCGCAGCACTTCGCGCAGGTGGCCATCGACGCGCAGGCGGACCACCAGGCTTTGCTCGAAGGTTTCGATATGGATGTCCGAGGCGCGCAGGCGCAGCGCCTGGCCGAACAGGCCGTTGATCAGGCGAATTACCGGGGCTTCGTCATCGCTTTCCAGCAGGTCTTCGACCTGCGGCATCTCGCTCATCAGGCTGTCCAGGTCGACCTGGTCGCCAATGCCTTCGATCAGCGCTTCAGTGGCGCCATCGCCAGCCTGGTACAGCTGGCCGAGGCGCTCGTCGAACACGGCAGGTTCCAGGTATTCCAGCATGCAGGGCTGGCCATGTACCCGCAGCAGTTCCTGCAACTGGGCACTGTCGGCGTCGGGCCGCAGCCACAGCTGCCAGCCCTGTTCCGTCGTGGTCATGGCTACCCCGCTCTGGCGTGCCTGGCGATACGGCAACATCACCAGGCACCGCCTTCGAGGCGTGCGCGGCTGGAGGGGAACACCTGCAACAACGGCGTGCCCTCTGCAAGGTCCGGCAGTTGCAGCGGTGTGGTCTGCTGCAGGGTGCGGTATTTGTCTTCGCTGAGCCCGGCCAGGCTCGGCCCGTCCCGCAGGATGCGCGGGCGGATGAACACCATCAGGTTCTGCTTGGTGTTTCTGGTGGCATCGGAGCGGAACAGCCGGCCCAGGTAAGGGATATCACCGAGCAGCGGCACGCGCTGGTTGCTGGTGCTCAACTCGTCGCTGATCAGGCCGCCGAGAATGACCAGGCCATTGTCTTCGACCATGACCTTGGTCTTGATCTCGCGCTTGTTGGTGATCACGTCGCTGGCCGCGCTGGACTCGGCAATCGACGACACCTCCTGGACAATGTCCAGGCGCACGCTGTTGTCGATGTTGATCTGCGGCTTGATACGCAGCTTCACCCCGACCTCTTTGCGCTCGATGGTCTGGTACGGGTTGGCGTTGTTTTGCGTGACCGAGCCGGTAACGAAGGGCACTTCCTGGCCGACCAGGATCGACGCTTCGGCGTTGTCCAGGGTCAACAGGGTGGGCGTGGACAGCAGGTTGAAGCCGCTCTTGCCCTTCAGTGCATTGACCAGCATGGCAAAGTTGAACCCGCCGCCGAAATGGCCGATGCCCGCCGTGGCGCCGGTGGTCGCGGACAACAGGTCGCCAAGCGCCTCGTTGTCACCACTGGCAGCAGCCCCGGCGATATTGGCGATGTTCACCCCGTTGCTGCCAAAGTTGACGATGCCGGCGCCGAATTTTTCGTCGGCAAACAGCCATTGCACACCCAGCTCCTGGGCGCTGCTGTCGGACACCTCGGCGATGATGGCTTCCACCACCACCTGGGCACGCCGGATGTCCAGCTGTTCGACGATGGTGCGGTAGGCGGCCAGCTCGCTGTCGGGGCCGACCATGACTACGGCGTTGGTGCCTTCTTCGTACTCCAGGCGAATGCCGGGGCCACCGGCGGCGGCCATTACCGGCCTGTCCTTGCCCTCGCCTTCGCCCGTGCCTTCAGCCGGCGCCATGCCTTCCTGGCTCAGCCCGCGCAGCACCTTGACCACTTCACCTGCATTGGCGTGCCGCAGGTAGATGACCTGGGTACTGCCGTTGCCAGGTGCTTCCTGGGGGCGGTCAAGCTGGCGCAGCAGGCTGGCGATTCGGTCCAGGTTGCTGCGCCAGTCGGTCACCACCAACTGGTGCGCCGCCGGGTACGGTGTGATCACCCCGACCCGTGGGTCGATCAGCGGTTTGAGGATGCCCAGTACCTGCTCGCTGGCGGCGTTGCGCACGTTGAATACCCGCGTCGCCACGCTGTCACTGCCTTCGCCCTGCTGCCCACCCGCCTCCACCGGCACCGGCTCCAGGCGCGCAGCCTGGTCGGGGACGATCTTCACGCTGCCGTTGGGCAGGTCGACGGTGGCGTAGCCTTGGGCGCGCAACTGCGCCAGGAAGATGTCGTAGATGGCATCGGCGTCGTGCAGGTCGACGGTGCGCACGGTGACCTTGCCCTTGACCCGGGGGTCGACGATGAAGGTGGTGCCGGTGATGCGCGACACGCTGTCGATGAACTCGCCCAGTTCGGTGTCGACGAAGTTCACCTCGTACATCGGCGTACCATTTTCATCGAACACCGGCTCTTCGGCGCGGGCCTCAGGTAGGCCTACGGCCAGGGCCAGGCTCAGCACGGCGGCCACGCAGTATCTAACAGGCATCGTTCATCCTTGCCGCTTGAAGCCGGTCACGGCGGGGCGTGGCGGCCAGGGCAGGCGTTCACGCCGCCCCTGGTTGTTGAAAATCAGGCCATCGGTGTCGATGTCCTGCAGCACGATCCCCGGCGCCAGGCGCTGACCGCGGGCCAGGGTGCGCACCTGCTCGCCGTAGCGCAGCACCACCACACTGGAAGACAGCGGCTGCGCCCTGAGGCCGCCGAGGTAGTGCAATGGCAGGCGGGTAATGGCGATGGCACCGTCGTCGATGGGCGCTTGCCAGTGGCCGACCATCAGCCCCGGCAGCGGGTTGGCGACCGTCGCCGGCACCATGGCCGGTTGCGGCTGGCGGCTCAGTTGCAGCACGCACTGGGCGGCCAGCCAGCCGGCCAGCGTCAGGCCAGCGCCGGTGAACAAGCGCGAGGCGAGTGTCACGAGGCCAACTGCCGTGGGTGCCACCCCGGGTGCCCCTGCACGTAACGCACTTCGGGCAGTTGCAGCGGCGCCAGTTGCCAGTCGCCAGGTTGGCGGGCGAGCCAGGCTTCGACCCGTTGCCACAGGGGTTCGCCAGCCTGGCTTTCAAACTGCAGGCCGAAGGTGCGGCACAGGCCCTGCATCGGCTCCAGCCCAGTGATGCGCTTGCCTTGCGGACTGTAGCTGACACCCCAGGCCTGGCCCTGCCAGCGCGGCAGGTCCTGGCTGTTGTCGAGCAGCAGCGGATCGCCGAACAGCTGCTCTGCAGCGTTCTCCAGCACTTGTTCCACCTGCCGGGCCGGCGCTTCGACCACCGGTGCCGGGTAGCCACCGGTGAGGCTGATCAGGTGTTCACGTGTGATCGAAGCACCTGTGGGCAGCGGGTAGTCGTAACGCAGGCCCGGCAACAGCACGGGCATGCCGTTGTCATCGGCCAAGGCCTGATGCAGCAGGCGGTCCCAGCTGCCGCCACGGGTATCACGGCGCCACAAGGCCTGTGGCGCGCGGGCCAGCGGCTGGTCGAGCCATGCCGCGTGGCTGCCACGTTGCTGGTGCAGCTGTGCCTGCAATGCCCCGACACGTAGCTGCGCGGCTGGCGCCAGTTGCTGTGCAAAGGCCGGGAAGAAACGCCCGTCGAACTGCCACAGCCCGGCCACGCGCTGGCAGCGCAGGCGGAAGGCACCGCTGCCCCGGCAACCGGCAAACAGCACCGGCACACGCCGACCACTGGCCTGGGTTACCTCGACGGGCGCCGGCCACAGGTCCTGGCCACGGGCGCACAACAGCACATCGATTTGCGGCACCCGCTCGGCCAGCCACAGCCCGGGGCCGGTGCCGACATCGGCCATGGCCACCACCAGGTCGGCCTCGCGCCGGGCCTGCTCGAACACCGGCTGCAGCGACTGGTACCACAGTTTGAGGGAGGCTTTCTGGTCCTGGGCATAGGGGTCGGTAACACCGACCACGGCAATCCGTGCACCGCCGCGCTCGAAGACGTGCAAGGCTTCAAGGCCCAGGGCTTTGCGTTGCGCGTCCGCCAGGCCTGCGCCGAGGGTAACGGCGCCAGCCTGGCGATACAGCCCGGTACTGCGTTGTGGCCACAGCACACGCTCGTCACTGCTGACCCGCGCTTCGGTGCCCAGCAGTTGACTGCCCTGCACCCCGCTTTCGCCTTGGGTCAGGTAGGCCAGGCCACTGCCGTTCCAGCCTTGGCCATTCTCCAGGGTCAGGCTGTTGCCTGCGCCGGCCTCGCCGCGCAGTTGCTCCAGCAGTGCCGCCAGCACCGCATAGCCGCCCAGCTGCGCGGCGGCTGCCTGGCTGGCATCGAGCAGCGGTGCCAGTTGCGGGTAGGCAAGGCTGGCGCTGCTGCCGGTCATCCACGGCGCGCGGCCCAAGTGGCTGACCGGCCCCAGGCGGGTCGCTGGCACCACGGCCTGGCCGGGTTGGCGGGCATCGAGCGTATCGGCCACGTACAACAGGTCGAGCCGGGCGTTGCCGCCCTGCTGCCTTGGGAAGGCAGAACAGGCGCCGAGCAGCGGTGCCAATGCCCCGACACCCATCCAGCCGATCACTTCGCGCCTGTGCACACTGCTCGCCATCGCACCCGCCGTCCTTTTCCACATTCATTCAGGGCCCCGGATGTTGCGGCGTTGGCATTACAGTTTGATGGCAGAAATCCGACAGACATTCCAAATTGATCTGTCAGAAGACCTTCTAAGAGCGAGTCGTTTTAAAAACCCCTTAACATTTCTGCCAATCAATCATCATATTTCCTCACTAAAGTCGCGGGTTCCTCTAACTCAGCCATTACAAGGACACCCTGATGAGTCGAGATACCGGCGACAACCTGGACCGGAACCACAGCGCCAACATGCCGATGGCCAACGTCATGGACGCCTACCTCAGCCGCCGCAGCGTGATGCGCGGCAGCCTGGGCGCCGCCATCGCCATGATTGCCGGTACCGGCCTGACAGGCTGCTTCGACGGTGGTGGTTCCGATCACGATGATCCGGTCACCGAGCCACCGGTGACCGAGCCGCCTGTGACCGAGCCGGAGGTGCCACAACTGGCACTGGGCTTCCAGTCCATCCCGGGCTCGCGCACCGACGCCTGTGTCGTTGCCGCCGGTTACAGCGCCTACGTGCTGGCGCCGTGGGGCACGCCGCTGAACAGCAACGCCAACCCGTGGAAGCCCGACGGCAGCAACACCTCGACCGACCAGGCCAACGCCATGGGCATGCACCATGACGGCATGCACTTCTTCCCCATCAACGGCAGTTCGGAAGACGGCCTGCTGGCGATCAACTTCGAGTACATCGACGCCGCCGCCCTGCACCCGGCCGGCCCGACCACCGATGTCAACGGCAAGCGCCCGGTCGAGGAGGTGCGCAAGGAAATCAACGCCCATGGGGCTGGCGTGGTGCGCCTGAAGAAAGTCAGCGGCCGCTGGCAGGTAGTCGACAACGACCCGCTGAACCGCCGCTTCACCACTGCCTCGCGCATGGAAATCACCGGCCCGCTGCGCGGCACCGACCACGTCAAGACCAAGTACTCCACCGCCGGTACCCACTGCCGCGGCACCAACAACAACTGCGGCAACGGTTACACCCCGTGGGGCACCTACCTGACCTGTGAAGAGAACTGGCCGGGCATCTTCGTCAACAAGGGCACCCGCCCCGAAGACCAGCGCCGTATTGGCGTGGGCACCTCCAGCGGCCAGTACAAGTGGGAAAGCGCTGCCGGTGACAGCACCGAAGTGGCCGACGAGTTCACCCGTTTCGACGTGACCGTCAAGGGCGCCAGCGCCACCGACGACTACCGCAACGAAGCCAGCACCTACGGTTACATCGTCGAGATCGACCCGTACAACAGCAGCACCCTGGCCACCAAGCGCACCGCGCTGGGCCGCTTCCGCCACGAGGGCTGTGCCCCAGGCCTGCCAGTCGCGGGCAAGCCGCTGGTGTGGTACATGGGTGACGACTCGAACAACGAGTACCTGTACAAGTGGGTGTCCACCGCTGTGTGGGATGCCGCCGATGCCAACCCGGCCGACCGCCTGGCCACCGGCGCCAAGTACCTGGACCAGGGCAAGCTCTATGTGGCGCGCTTCAATGCCGATGGCACCGGCGTATGGCTGCTGCTGGACGTGGCCACTGCAACCACGGGTGGCAGCACCCTGGGTGCGCTGTATGGTGACCTGCCAGGCATCATCCTCAACACCCGTGGGGCTGGCGATGCCGTGGGCGCAACGCCGATGGACCGCCCGGAATGGACGACGGTCAACCCGCTGAACGGCGACGTGTACCTGACCCTGACCAACAACAGCGCGCGCACCCCGGAAAAGGTCGACGCGGCCAACCCGCGCGGCCCGAACCGCCACGGCCACATCATTCGCTGGCACGACAGCGACGACCAGTTGAGCTTCAACTGGGACATCTTTGTGTTCGGCGCAAACGCCGCCGGTACTGCCGACATCAACCGTTCCGGCCTGACCGAACTGAACCAGTTCGCAAGCCCCGACGGCATGAGCTTCGATAGCCGTGGCGTGCTGTGGTTCGAGACCGACAACGGCGAGAGTACCCTCGCCGATTACACCAACGACCAGTTGCTGGCGGTGATCCCCACCGACCTGGTGGATGCCACCGGCAAGCAAGTGCCGGTGAACGCACAGAACCAGGTGGACCTGCGCCGCTTCTTTGTTGGGCCGAATGAGTGCGAAGTGACCGGGATTGCCTTTACCCCGGACAACAAGACGCTGTTCGTCAACATTCAGCACCCGGGGAACTGGCCGTATACCGACAAGGCTACCGATGCGACCCCGGCTGGTGCCACCGTTCGCCCGCGGGCTTCGACGGTAGTGATTCAGCGCAATGATGGCGGGGAGATCGGGACTGCCTGATCGTCCAGCGTACAGGGGCCGCTTTGCGGCCCTTTCGCCGGCAAGCCAGCTCCCACAGGGATATCACAGGCCATGAATGCCTTGGTTTCCTGTGGGAGCCAGGGGATACACAGCCTCTGAATACCATGGTTTCCTGTGGGAGCCAGGGGATACACAGCCTCTGAATATCGTGGTTTCCTGTGGGAGCCAGGGGATACACAGCCTCTGAATATCGTGGTTTCCTGTGGGAGCCAGGGGATACACAGCCTCTGAATATCGAGGTTTCCTGCGGGAGCCAGGGGATACACAGCCTCTGAATACCATGGTTTCCTGTGGGAGCTGGCTTGCCGGCGAAAGGGCTGCACAGCAGCCCCGGCAATCTCAAGCCCTACCAGGCCATCGGCTCCCGGCTACGTACCCGCACTTGCTGCGCCGGCACCCGGGCATGCCATTGCACCACCCCTAGCGCCTCCACCTGGAATTCGCTGCGTATCGCCCGCCCCTCTTCCTCGAACGACAGCTGCAGCAGGAAGTACCCGCTGTTGAGCAGCAAACCCTCACTCAGCCGTTCAAACGTTTCGTCATCCACCGCCCCCAGCGCCTGGCGCAACGCGGCCGCATCCACGTGCCCCGACGCCGGCCGCCCGCTGATGATGCGGCTGAGCAACGACCGCGAATAACGCCCTTCGTACAGCGCCTCCAGTAACGGAAGGTGCTCCAGCCCAAGCGCATTGGCGTTCAGGCGCCAGCCGGTGACCTGGGGCAAGGCGCAGAGCATCGGATAACGAGCCTGGCGAGCGGCGTCCGGCTCCAGCAGCAGGTTCAGCTCGCTGGTGTCGAGCATCGGCTGGTTGGCCGCCAGGCGCGGCGGTTGTTGGCGCAGGTACTGGGCGCTTTCGGCGCCCTGCAGGCGGGTGTCGCTGTCGGCGTCGAGCCAGTCGGCCAGCGCATCGACCAGGCGCTCGGCAGCCATGTCGTCGCCCAGCAGGTAGCGCAACTGGCGTTCGGCACGCTCGCCATCGGCGCCCAGCAGCGCGTTGACGTTGAAGCAGGTGTGCTGGTCGCGCACCCGCAGTTGCGCGTGACCGGCGCCAAAATCGTAGTTCAGCGGCTGCCCACGCAAGGCCTGCCAAAACAGCGGGCTAAGCCGCCAGGCTGGGTCGCGCAGGGCCTGCCCGGCATAGGCCAGGCCAGCCTGCTCCATGGCCCGTGCCTGCACCCGCTGGCGCAGCAGGCGCACTTCATCCACCTGGCGCCGGCCATCTTCCACCAGCCAGGCCATGCCCGCCGCCAGCATTGCCAGCACCACCATCACCATCAGCAGGGCCGCACCCTGCTGTTGCCTGCCACCCATCCGTGCGTGCCTCGCTCGTGGAATAAAGACGCCAGTCAACACGCGGCGTGTTGCAGGTAGATGGCAATGCCCGTTCGTCATGTGCACGTCATCTACACGAGGCAGGATTGCCGTTCCTTTTCATGACCTTATAGGAGTGGTCGCAATGGGTGGCATTGGAATCTGGCAACTGGTGATCGTACTGCTGATCGTATTTCTGCTGTTTGGTACCAAGCGCCTCAAGGGCCTGGGCAGCGATGTGGGCGAGGCGATCCAGGGTTTTCGCAAGTCCATGGGCGGCGACGCTGACGCCAACGCACCTGGCCAGGCGCAGGTTCAGCAACAGGCCCCACTGACCGGCCAGGCCACGCAGCAGCCTCAAGCGGACCGTCAGGCCTGATGTTCGAGGTAGGCTTCAGCGAGCTGCTGCTGGTTGGCGTCGTCGCGCTGCTGGTGTTGGGCCCGGAGCGCCTGCCGGTGGCAGCGCGCACCCTTGGCCGCGGCCTGGGCCAGGCGCGCCGGGCCATGCATGCCTTGCGCACGCAGGTAGAGCGCGAGATCGAGTTGCCCAACCTCGACAGCGCACCCTTGCAGCGCCTGGAACAGGAGATCCGCCAAGGCATCAGCCTGAACACGGAGCCGGCCAATGACGCGGCCACCGTCACGCTGCCCAAGGAAAACGCCTCATGAGTATTGCCATGGACCCGGCGGCCAGCATGCCGCTGACCGAACACCTGCGCGACCTGCGCAAACGCCTGGTGCGTTGCCTGGCGCTGGTAGCAGTGGTGTTCGCCGGCCTGTTCCCTTTCGCCCAGACGCTGTACACGCTCATATCCGAGCCGCTACGGCGCTTTTTGCCGGAAGGCACGAGCATGATCGCCACCAGCGTCACCTCGCCGTTCTTGACACCCTTCAAGCTGACCGCAATGTGCGCACTGTTCGTGGCCATGCCGCTACTGCTGCACCAGGCCTGGGGTTTTCTGGCACCGGGGCTGTACCGCCGAGAGCGGCGCATTGCCTTGCCGCTGCTGGTGTCGAGCATCGTGTTGTTCTATGCCGGCATGGCGTTCGCGTTCTTTCTGGTGTTCCCGATGATGTTCGGCTTTTTTGCCAGCGTAACGCCGGACGGCGTGGCGATGATGACCGATATCAGCCAGTACCTGGACTTCATCCTGGCGCTGTTCCTGGCGTTCGGGCTGGCGTTCGAGATCCCGGTGGCGACGTTCATCGTGGTCTGGGTGGGGTTGGCAGATGTAGCCACACTGAGGCGCAGCAGGCCCTACGTGATCGTCGGGTGCTTTGTGGTGGGGATGATCCTGACGCCGCCGGATGTGTTTTCGCAGACGATGTTGGCGGTGCCGATGTGGGTGCTGTTCGAGTTGGGGTTGCTGGCTTGCCGGCGATGGCCTTGATGCGGTCTAGAACTCGGCGAGCCGCCAGACCTCATAGGCTGGCGTCTCGTACGGGTGGCTTTGCTTGAGCGCAGCGACGGCCTGGGCAATCAGGTCGTCAGCCACCACCAGCTCTACCTTCCACTCCTCCACCACCTCGACCTGGCCGGTTTGCCCGAGGTACGGCTGGCTGCCGTCCAACGGGCGGAACTGGCCCTGGCCCAGGGTTTGCCAGGCACAGTGGTCATAGTCACCGATGCGCCCGCCACCCGCAGCGAACACAGCGACCTTGACCACTTCGACGTGGCTGGCGGGGACGAAGAAGGCGAGCTTGTACACGCCTTAGTTCACCCACACCCGCGCGTTGCGGAACATACGCATCAGCGCGGCATCTTCCTGCCACTCATCCGGGCGCCAGGAGTTCTGCACGGCGCGGAACACACGCTCCGGGTGCGGCATCATGATGGTCACACGGCCGTCGCGGCTGGTCAGGCCGGTGATACCACGCGGCGAGCCGTTCGGGTTGGCCGGGTAGGCTTCGGTGACCTTGCCGTGGTTGTCGACGTAGCGCAGGGCCACGCAACCGGAAACGTCGGCTTCCAGCAGTGCCGCTTCGTTGGCGAACTCGGCATGGCCTTCACCGTGGGCGATGGCGATTGGCATGCGCGAACCGGCCATGCCCTGCAGGAAGATCGAGTTGGACTTCTGCACCTCGACCATGGCCACGCGTGCCTCGAACTGCTCCGAGCGGTTACGCACGAAGTGCGGCCAGTACTCGGTGCCCGGGATCAGCTCGTGCAGGTTGGACATCATCTGGCAACCGTTGCACACGCCCAGGGCGAAGCTGTCGGTACGCTCGAAGAAGGCCTGGAAGGCGTCCCGGGCACGAGCGTTGAACAGCGCCGACTTGGCCCAGCCTTCACCGGCACCCAGCACGTCACCGTAAGAGAAGCCACCGCAGGCGACCAGGCCCTTGAAGGCCTCGAAGTCGACACGGCCCGCCAGGATGTCGCTCATGTGCACGTCGATGGCGGCAAAACCGGCGCGGTCGAAGGCGGCTGCCATCTCGACCTGGCCGTTGACGCCCTGCTCACGCAGGATGGCCACTTGCGGGCGCACGCCCTTCTTGATGTACGGCGCGGCGATGTCGTCGTTGACGTCGAAGCCCAGCTTGACCGACAGGCCCGGGTTGTCTTCCTCGAGCAGCAGGTCGAATTCCTGGTCGGCGCAGTCAGCGTTGTCGCGCAGGCGCTGGATCTGGTAGCTGGTCTCGGCCCACTGGCGCTGCAGCATGCGACGGTCGTCGTCGAACAGCACTTCGCCGTTCAGGCTGATGGACACTTCGGCGTTGTTGACCGGCTTGCCGATCACCGCGACGCACTCTTCGCCCAGGCCAGCGGCGCTGAACTGTGCCAGTACGTCCGGGGTGGCATCCTGGCGAACCTGGATGACCGCACCCAGCTCTTCGTTGAAGAGGATGGCCGGGACGTCTTTGCGGTTGTCGGTCAGTGGGTCGAGTTGCAGGTCGAGGCCGCAGTGGCCGGCGAAGGCCATTTCCAGCACGGTGGTGACCAGGCCGCCGTCGGAACGGTCGTGGTAGGCCAGCAGGTGGCCGTCGGCGTTCAGGCCCTGGATCACGGCGAAGAAGGCCTTGAGGTCTTCGGCGTCGTCGACGTCCGGTGCCTGGGCAGCGATCTTGCCGTAGGTCTGCGCCAGGATCGAGGCGCCCATGCGGTTTTTGCCACGGCCCAGGTCGATCAGGATCAGGTCGGTCTCGCCCTTGTCCATGCGCAGTTCAGGGGTCAGGGTCTTGCGGATGTCGGTGACCGGGGCAAAGCCGGTGATGATCAGCGACATTGGCGAGGTGACGCTCTTCTCGCCACCCTCATCGCTCCACTTGGTCTTCATCGACATCGAGTCTTTGCCGACCGGAATGGTAATGCCCAGCTCCGGGCACAGCTCCATGCCGACAGCCTTGACGGTGTCGTACAGGCGGGCGTCTTCACCCGGGTGGCCGGCAGCGGACATCCAGTTGGCCGACAGTTTGATGTCGGACAGCTTCTCGATGCGCGAAGCCGCCAGGTTGGTCAGGGTTTCGCCAATCGCCATGCGCCCGGACGCCGGGGCATCCAGCAGCGCCAGCGGGGTGCGCTCGCCCATGGCCATGGCTTCACCGGTGTAGACGTCGAAGCTGGTGGCGGTGACGGCGCAGTCGGCGACCGGTACCTGCCAAGGGCCGACCATCTGGTCGCGGGCAACCAGGCCGGTGATGGTGCGGTCGCCGATGGTGATCAGGAAGCTCTTGCTGGCCACGGCCGGGTGGTTCAGTACGCGCTGGACGGCGTTGTCCAGGTCCAGCTCGCTCGGGTCGAAGTCATCGCCCAGCTCGGCTTCGCGGGTAACCGAACGGTGCATGCGCGGCGGTTTGCCCAGCAGCACGTCCAGCGGCATGTCCACAGGCGTGTTGCCGAAGTGGCTGTCGCTTACGGTCAGGTGCGGCTCTTCAGTCGCTTCGCCGACCACGGCAAACGGGCAACGCTCACGCTCGCAGATGGCCTGGAAACGCTCGAAGTCGACCGCGCTGACAGCCAGCACATAACGCTCTTGCGATTCGTTGCTCCAGATTTCGTGCGGGGCCATGCCCGGCTCGTCATTGGGCACGTTACGCAGCTCGAAGCGGCCACCACGGCCACCGTCGTTGACCAGTTCCGGGAAGGCATTGGAGATACCGCCCGCGCCGACGTCGTGGATGAAGGCGATCGGGTTGTTGTCGCCCAGCTGCCAGCAGCGGTCGATGACCTCCTGGCAACGGCGCTCCATTTCAGGGTTTTCGCGCTGTACCGAAGCGAAGTCCAGGTCAGCCGAGCTGGCACCGGTCGCCACCGACGAAGCGGCGCCGCCGCCCAGGCCGATCAGCATGGCAGGGCCGCCGAGCACGATCAGCTTGGCGCCGACGGTGATCTCGCCCTTTTGCACGTGGTCTTCACGGATGTTGCCCATGCCACCGGCCAGCATGATCGGCTTGTGGTAGCCGCGCACTTCTTCGCCGTGCGGGGTGTTGATCGACTGCTCAAAGGTACGGAAGTAACCGGTCAGGGCCGGGCGACCGAATTCGTTGTTGAACGCAGCACCGCCCAGCGGGCCTTCGATCATGATATCGAGGGCGTCAACGATACGCTCTGGCTTGCCGTAAGCCTGTTCCCACGGCTGTTCGAAGCCCGGGATACGCAGGTTGGAAACGGTAAAGCCGGTCAGGCCAGCCTTGGGCTTGGCGCCACGGCCGGTAGCACCTTCGTCACGGATTTCGCCACCAGAGCCGGTGGAAGCGCCCGAGAACGGGGCGATGGCGGTCGGGTGGTTGTGCGTTTCGACCTTCATCAGGATGTGCACCGGCTCCTGCACCGCGCCGTACTGGCGGGTTTCAGGGTTCGGGAAGAAGCGGCCGGCAACATTGCCGACGATCACCGAGGCGTTGTCCTTGTACGCAGACAGCACGCCTTCGCTGTGCATCTGGTAGGTGTTCTTGATCATGCCGAACAGGCTTTTTTCCTGGTCCTGGCCGTCGATGTCCCAACTGGCGTTGAAGATCTTGTGGCGGCAGTGCTCGGAGTTGGCCTGGGCGAACATCATCAGTTCGATGTCGTTCGGGTTGCGCGCAAGGTTCTGGAAGGCCGCGACCAGGTAGTCGATCTCGTCTTCGGCCAGGGCCAGGCCCAGGTCGATGTTGGCCTGGGCCAGGGCTTCACGGCCACCGCCCAGGATGTCCACCGAGGTCATCGGCTTGGGCTGGGCGTGGCTGAACAGGTCGGATGCCTGCTCCAGCTGGCCGAGCACGCGCTGGGTCATGCGGTCGTGCAGCTCGGCGGCAATCAGTGCGGCATCAGCGTCGCTCAGGGTGCCGGCCACGTAGTAGGCGATACCGCGCTCCAGGCGCTGGATCGACTGCAGGCCGCAGTTGTGGGCGATGTCGCTGGCCTTGCTGGCCCACGGCGAAATGGTGCCCAACCGCGGCACGACCAGGAACAGGCGGCCGGTCGGCTCCTGTACCGGCACGCTCGGGCCGTACTTGAGCAGACGGCCCAGCACCTGCTGCTGGTCGGCGGTCAGCTCGCCGTCGACATCGGCGAAGTGGGCGAATTCGGCATACAAACCAGTAACAGCGGGTACTTTCTGGCTCAGTTGCTCGAGTAATTTACCGTGGCGAAAGGCAGAAAGGGCAGGAGCGCCGCGCAGGATCAACATCGTCGGGACAGCCTCAGGAAGGGGTGTGCTTAGAGGCCGTGCATTCTAGCCTAATTCGATGGCTTTCGGCACCCGCTCTACGCCACGGCTGCCGGGCGGCGTAACCGGACTTTTGGGTCAGATTTCCGAGGGGTTCGCCTTGGGTTCTGCAGCGCTTGGGAGATCGAGCGCCGCCCGCGCGGCGCATCGCGACGCAAGGCCGCTCCCACATCTGTTTCGGGCCAGTTACTCCTGTGCCTTTGACGCGCGCACCCTTGGCGCATGGCTGCAGGCAGGTGGAGCGGCAGCAGCGATATCGTCGATATCGAAGGGAGCAAACAAGGGCGCGCGCCGGTATCTCAGGAGAGATTGGCCCGAAACAGATGTGGGAGCGGCCTTGCGTCGCGATGCGCCGCGCGGGCGGCGCTCGATCTCGCAGGCGCCACACATCGCCAGTCAAGCCCCTCAAACCACAAAACCCGCTACCAGACAAGCTAACAGTTGTCGAGATATGGTTGAACCGGTCCTTTGCGTATACTGCAACCTATGTTCGCCCACACTGCTTTGCGCCAGCGTTGCGCCAAATGGCTTTTCGCAACCGGACTCTTTCTGCTGCTCGGTGCCTGCGTTGAAAAACCCAGCACCCTCGAGCGCGTGAAGGAGGATGGCGTGCTGCGCGTGATCACCCGCAACAGCCCGGCCACCTACTTTCAGGATCGCAACGGCGAAACCGGTTTCGAGTACGAGCTGGTCAAGCATTTCGCCGACGATCTCGGGGTGAAGCTGGAGATCGAGACTGCCGACAACCTCGATGAGCTGTTCGACGACCTCGGCAAACCCTCCGGCCCGGTGCTGGCAGCCGCCGGCCTGGTCAGCAGCGAGCGGCGCACGGCCCAGGCGAAATTCTCGCACCCGTACCTGGAAGTGACCCCGCAGGTCATCTACCGCAACGGCCGCCCGCGCCCGACCAATGCCAAGGGCCTGGTCGGCAAGAAAATCATGGTGCTCAAAGGCAGCAGCCATGCCGACCTGCTGGCCGAGCTGAAAAAACAGAACCCCGGCCTGGAATATGAAGAGTCGGATGCCGTGGAGGTGGTCGACCTGCTGCGCATGGTCGACGAAGGGCAGATCGACCTGACCCTGGTCGACTCCAACGAGCTGGCGATGAACCAGGTGTACTTCCCCAACGTGCGCGTGGCCTTCGACGTGGGCGACACCCGCGACCAGCGCTGGGCAGTGGCAGCGGGCGAAGACAACAGCCTGCTCAACGAAATCAACGAATTTCTCGACAAGGCGCAGAAGAACGGCACCCTGCAACGCCTGAAAGACCGCTATTACGGCCATGTCGACGTATTGGGTTATGTGGGTGCCTACACCTTCGCCCAGCACCTGCAACAGCGCCTGCCCAAGTACGAAAAGCACTTCAAGAGCTACGCCAAGGTCGAGCAGGTGGACTGGCGTCTGCTGGCCGCCATCGGCTATCAGGAATCGATGTGGCAGCCGGAGGTCACCTCCAAGACCGGTGTTCGCGGCCTGATGATGCTGACCCAGCGCACCGCCCAGGCCATGGGTGTGTCCAACCGGCTGGACCCGAAACAGAGCATCCAGGGTGGTGCCAAGTATTTCATGAAGATCAAGGCCGAGCTGGACGACAGTATCCAGGAGCCGGACCGCACCTGGTTCGCCCTGGCTGCCTATAACGTCGGCAGTGGCCACCTGGAAGACGCCCGTACCCTGGCCAAGCGCGAGAAGCTCAACCCGAACAAGTGGCTGGACGTGAAGAAGATGCTGCCGCGCCTGTCCCAGAAGCAGTGGTATCGCCAGACCAAATACGGTTATGCCCGTGGCGGCGAGCCGGTGCACTTCGTGGCCAACATCCGTCGTTACTACGACATCCTCACCTGGGTGACCCAGCCGCAGCTCGAGGGCCAGGTGGCCGAGGGCAACCTGCATGTGCCCGGGGTCAACAAGACCAAGCCGGCGGAACAGTCACCGCCGATGTAGGCCTGAACCGGCCTCTTCGCGGGCGCGCCCGCTCCCACAGGTACAGCACAGCCCCAAGGGAGTTGATATTCCTGTGGAGCGGGCATGCCCGCGAAGTGGCCGGTTCAGGTCAAGCCTTGGCCCGGCGGGCCTTGAAGAAGTCGCTGAGGATCTGCCCGCACTCCTGCGCCAACACCCCGCCCTCCACCATCACTCTGTGGTTGAGGAACCCCTGGCCGAAGAACTGCCCCTGGCTCTGCACAATGCCTGCCTTGGGCTCCAGTGCGCCAAATACCACGCGCATCACCCGCGAATGCACGATCAGCCCCGCGCACATGCTGCACGGTTCCAGGGTCACGTACAGGGTGCTGCCGGGCAGGCGGTAATTGCTGGCCGATTTCGCCGCAGCACGGATGGCCACCATCTCGGCATGCGCACTGGGGTCGCTGTCGATGATCGGCCGGTTGAAGCCCTGGCCGATCACCTGCCCATGCTGCACCAGCACCGCCCCCACGGGCACCTCGCCCAGCGCCGCACCTTCGGCGGCCAGGGCCAGGGCCAGGCGCATGAATTCCTGATCGCGGCTGCGATCGATGATCTGCGGGCGCATCAGACCACCGCAATCGCGGCCATCAGGCCGGTTTCCATGTGGTCGATGACGTGGCAATGGAACATCCAGGTGCCCGGGTTATCCGCCACCAGTGCCACCTGTGCGCGCTCGTTCTTGCCCAGCAGGTAGGTGTCGGTGAACCACGGCTCCTTGATGTCGCGACGGTTGGAGCCGATCACCTTGAAGCTCATGCCATGCAGGTGGATCGGGTGCTGGTACTGGGTCATGTTCTTCAGCTCGAAGATGTAGCTCTTGCCCTTTTTCAACGTGGCGATGGGGCGGTCGGCGCAGGTCTTGTCGGTGATATCCCAGGCCTGTCCGTTGATCTGCCACATACTCGACGGCTTGTCCGGGTCTGGGGTGACCGAGACGCTGGCCGCCCACTCGAAATTGAAGTTGAGCTTTTCGGCATTCTCCAGGTCCGGCTCGGCGATCGGGTTGGGCGGCAGCGCTGGCGGCCAGTCACTCGGCGCGTCATTGCTGGCCACCGAACGCAGGGTACCCAGGCGCACGAAACCATCGCGCAGGGAGATCTCCTCGCCTGCCTCGGGAATACGGATGGCGAGGCAGATGCGCATGCCGGGGCCGAGCCAGTACTCGTCCTCCAGTGGTCGCGGGGTCACCGGATTGCCGTCGAGGGCATAGATTTTCGCCTCGCAGTTGCCCTTGAGGTTCAGGCGGTACGTCCAGGTGTTGTCGAGGTTCAGCAGGCGCACCCGCACCACTTGGCCAGCCGGCAGCTCGGTGACCGAGCCGGCCTGACCATTGATGGTGATCAAGCGCCCTGCGGTGCCATTGCGCGCCGCCTCGCGAGGGATGCTGAAAGGCAGCCAGGCGCCCTGCTCGTCCACATGCCAGTTTTTCAGGCTCAACGTGCGCTCATGCTGGAACCCGGTGGGCTCATGCTCCTCGACGATCAGCGGGCCGACCAGGCCGCGCCCCAACTCTTCGGAACTGCTGACATGCGGGTGGTACCAGTAGCTGCCGGCGTCCGGCACGCGGAACTTGTAGTCGAAGTACTCGCCCGGTTTTACCGGCAGTTGCGACACATAGGGCACGCCGTCCATTTCCAGCGGCAGGCGAATGCCATGCCAGTGGATGGTGGTTTCCACCGGCAGGTGGTTGATGAACCGTACCCGCAACCAGGTGCCCTGGCGCACTCGCAACTCGGTGCCCGGTGCCGAGGGGCCAAAAGCCCAGGCCTCGGTCTTGAAGCCCGGCACCAGCTCGACGTCCAAGGGCGCGGCGATCAGCTCGTAGTCATGCCCGGCGTTGTCGTCTTCGACCTTGCCCAGCCAGTAACGCGCCGCGCCACCGGCGCCCAGGCCAACCACAACCAGGCCGGTCAGGCCCTTGAGCATTTGTCGACGGGTGAAGGACATCGGTGCGGGTACCTCGTGTTCTGCGCAATCAAGCTGCCAGCAGTGGCTGGCGATGAAGGGCGAATACGATACACCTGCAAATGGGAAAGATTAAGTGAAGTGTTGTCACAGTACCTGCCGTCAGCAATGCCCGCACGGTGACCGGCCCCAAGGCGCCTGCAGCCGATGGGCCCACAAAAAGGGACGCTGGCAGGTGCAAAGCGATATCTACCACTATGCGTCCCCTCATTCCATGCAGGCTCGGCCCTTTACCTTGTCGAGTAATGTCCATGGATACCGCCCCCCAGCAACAGGAAACCCTACAGCAGCTCCGGAATATGGCCTTGCCCTTGGTTGCCGCCTGCCCGGACATGCGTCAGATGGCCCGCGAAACGAGTCTCTCTATCCTGATCAAGCACCACCAGGCACAACGGGATCCGGACCAGGTCCATCTCAACCGGTTCAGGACCGCAGAGAGCAGCCCCCGGACATTCAGCGGCTGGGAGCACTACGAGACACCGTTTCAATCGCTGACCCTCCCGCAATTGGTCATGCACCGGTTCGACGTCCATGATCAGGACAATGCCGACCTGCTCAGTTACCTCACCGGTTTCTACAAAGACGGGGCGGACAAGCTTGTATTCAACGAACACAACGAAATTCCCCTTGCCCCACGGGATGTGCTGCAGGACTTCTGGAATATCGACTTCAGCAGCACGTTTCATAAACGCCTGGCTGATTTCTGGCATCAGCATGCTGACGACTATCGCACCCTGGCCAAGGTCAACTTCCTGGCCAAGGTGCTGGAGGTGTGCAGGGACGCCGGCCAGAGCGAGCTGGCCAGGCGCGCCCGCAGGGTCGCCACCGCCCTGACTGGGACAAACAGCTGGCCACCGAGCCTTGCGCAACTGCAACAACACGCCACGCCCGCCGCTGGCTACCGCGTGTGTACCTTCGATATCGGTGGCCACCTGGCCACCGACATCCTCCGGATCGAAATGGACGATGGCTACCAACTGCTCTATACACCGGGAGAGCTTGAGGCCCTGCACCTGTTCCGCAATCGCAGCGAGCTTTACTGGTGGGTCCTGATGAACACCAACCAGGCCGACAACAGGGCGCGCTTCATGGGGCACTTCTCGCTCGAAACGCTCGACCAGAAAGACAGCAGCGTCGGCCTCAACCACATGATCGACCTTCTGTTCTTCAACTGGGGTGGCAACGACCATCACTGCCTCAATCAGCTCGACCGGACCGTGTCAGGTGATGCATTCAGCCATTTGCGTGATTGCGCACATTCGCGCATGACCAACGATGCGAAGTTTGCCCTGCGCTCCAATGCCGATTTGCGCAAGCAATTGTGGATCGGCTACCTCAGGGCCTTCGGCGAGATCGCAGGGCCGATGGCTGCCGTGTCTTGGCCCATTGCCTTGGCGGCAGTAGGCGCGGGCCTGGCGGAGACCGGCCTGAACATCGACCAGGCGATCAATGGCCACACCACCGCCGAACGCCAGCAAGGGGTGACCGGCGCAGTGCTGGCCACCATCAATACCCTGTTCAGCGCGACCATGCTGGCAGGTGTGCCTGACGAAGCCCTTGCCGAGATCGGCGAAACCGAAGCGACGCTGCCGGTAGAACCGGCTGAAACGTCCCAACCCGCCGAGGATATGGAGCAGGCAACGGCGGCCGAGATCGACACCTGGGTCCCCGAGCCGCACAGGCCTGTGGATCAAGGCACCCTGCTGGCACCCTTTGAAACCAACGAAATACTGCTCGGCACACCGGGTACCGGCCGCTTGGAGGGTATTTATACCCAAGAAGGCAACTTCTACGCCTTGATTAACGAACTGCCCTATCAGGTCCGCTATGTAGAGCAATTGAACAGCTGGGTAGTGGTGGACCCTCAGAACCCGTTTTCTTTCCACCGTAACGTCCCTGTACGCCTGGACGCTGATGGCCGATGGCAACCTTTCGAGCGCCTGGGGTTACGCGGCGGCATGTTGCCGCGCAAGCTGCTGGCTCGCTGGGGCAGGGTTCCCGGTCCTGCGTTGGCTGAACTGCCCGACAGCCCCTACGAAATTCCTCGGGCCATGCGCCGTGGTTTGAAAAAAGCCGCTCAGGGGAAGGAGGATAAGCGTGTACTGAGCGGCATCTTTGTGAACACGGGCCCGGTTGCCAATGAATCCTATATCGAGTTCAGAAGGCTTCGCACTGCCCTGGCCACCGACGCCAGCCAGTTCCTCGAAACGGTACAGTTGCCACCTCGGCCCGAGTTACCCGAGTTGCCCCGCGGGTCAAGCCCGAAGCAGATCATCGGCAGCTTGTATGAGCGCAGTCCCGGCCTCGTCATCGGTGAAGGCCACTCACAACTGGGCAGCAAACGTTTTTTGATCGACAACATGGTGCTGCTGAAAAAACAGAAAGTCAGCGTTTTGTACATGGAGCATTTCATGACGGACTTCCAGCAGGCGGACCTGGACGTATTCAACCGCACAGGCCAGATGCCCGCAGAACTGGAGGAGTATGTGGATGCACTGGACGAAGGGCACGGGACAGACAGCTCAAGCCGCTACACCTTCAAGCAAGTGCTGATCGCCGCCCAGAAACAAGGCATCCGCATCCAGCCCATCGATTGCATGGCCAGTTACCGCCAGGCTTGGGAAGGTGCGCCATTGCCCTATATCCGGCAAAAAATGATGAACTACTTCGCCCATTTGACAATAAATGCCGACCAGGCGGTGCGTGGCCCTGGCAAGTGGGTCGCACTGGTGGGGAGCACGCACTCGAATACCTTCGAAGGGGTTCCCGGGCTAAGTGAACTGCAAGGCGCTGTCGGGCTGCGCTTTGAAGATATCGAGATAGGCAAAGTGGGCGGTGTAGACATCGACCCGGGCCACACGGTTGTCAGCGACGACCTTACCGTGGAGCGCCTTCGGGGCGACCTGCGGGTACAGGTCGCGGTGGAGCAGAGTGCAACTGCAGGCCGCAACCTGGAAACAGCACTGGTGGACAAAGGCATGTTTGCCTTCAGCGACCTCGATGGCCAACTGACCCTTGTCCATCGAAGCAACGACGGGCAACTGAAATATACCCCTGTGCACCAGGACGGGCGCTACGTCCATATCGAAAAGCCCGACTGGCCGTGGATAAGCGGACGCCACGTGGATGGCCTGGCGCAACTACGCGCTGCCCTGGCCCGCCAAGGCCTGCGCTACGTTCGTCCTTGAACAGCTAGCCTACCCTTTTAGCCTGATACGACAAGGGCGCCTTGCGGCGCCCTTGTGGCTCAACTTATTCCCACTCGATAGTGGCCGGCGGCTTGCTCGACACGTCGTAGGTAACGCGCGAGATGCCTTCGATTTCGTTGATGATACGGCCGCTGACGGTTTCCAGCAGCTCGTATGGCAGGTGTGCCCAACGCGCGGTCATGAAGTCCACGGTCTCGACGGCACGCAGGGCAACGACCCAAGCGTAGCGACGGCCGTCGCCAACGACGCCAACCGACTTGACCGGCTGGAACACCACGAACGCCTGGCTGGTCTTGTGGTACCAGTCAGCCTTGCGCAGTTCTTCGATGAAGATGTGGTCGGCGCGACGCAGGATGTCGGCGTATTCCTTCTTCACTTCACCCAGGATGCGCACGCCCAGGCCCGGGCCCGGGAACGGGTGGCGATAGACCATGTCGTACGGCAGGCCCAGTTCCAGGCCGATCTTGCGCACTTCGTCCTTGAACAGTTCACGCAGCGGCTCGACCAGCTTGAGGTTCATTTCCTCCGGCAGGCCACCCACGTTGTGGTGCGACTTGATCACGTGGGCCTTGCCGCTCTTGGCGCCAGCCGACTCGATCACGTCCGGGTAGATGGTGCCCTGGGCGAGGAACTGGATGTTATCCAGCTTGCTGGCTTCGGCGTCGAAGATGTCGATGAAGGTCCGGCCGATGATCTTGCGCTTCTTCTCCGGGTCGGCTTCGCCTTCCAGGTTGTCGAGGAACTGCTTTTCAGCGTCGGCGCGGATCACCTTGACGCCCATGTTCTCTTTGAACATGGCCATCACCTGGTCGCCTTCATGCAGGCGCAGCAGGCCGTTGTCGACGAAGACGCAGGTCAGCTGGTCGCCGATGGCGCGGTGCAGCAGTGCGGCAACCACCGAGCTGTCTACGCCGCCAGACAGGCCCAGCAGGACGTTGGCCGAACCGACTTGCGCACGCACCTGGGCGATGGCGTCTTCAACGATGTTGGAGGCGGTCCACAGGGCCTCACAGCCGCAGATGTCCTGCACGAAACGGGACAGGATGCGACCGCCCTGCTTGGTGTGGGTCACTTCAGGGTGGAACTGCACGCCATAGTAGCCGCGAGTATCGTCGAACATGCCGGCGATCGGGCAGCTCGGGGTGCTGGCCAGTACATGGAAGTTGCCCGGCATCTGGGTGACCTTGTCACCGTGGCTCATCCACACATCCAGGCCCAGCACGCCGTCGGCGTCAACGTGGTCTTCGATGCCGTCGAGCAGGCGGCTCTTGCCGACCACGTCTACGCGGGCATAACCGAATTCACGCAGCTCGGAACCTTCGACCTTGCCGCCCATCTGTTCGGCCATGGTCTGCATGCCGTAGCAGATGCCCAGCACCGGTACGTTCAGGTCGAACACGGCCTGCGGGGCACGCGGGCTGTTGGCTTCGTGGACCGACTCGGGGCCGCCAGCGAGGATGATGCCGCGCGGGTTGAATTCGCGGATCGCTTCATCGTCCATGTCGAACGGGTGCAGTTCGCAGTACACGCCGATTTCGCGCACGCGGCGGGCAATCAGCTGGGTGTACTGGGAACCGAAATCGAGGATCAGGATGCGGTGAGCGTGAATGTCGAGGGCCATGACTCAATCTCGTCAGTGGAAATCGGAAACGACGCGGGGCTGTCGTGACAGCCCCGCATCCTTATATTGCTGGAAGCCTCAGCCTACGCGGTAGTTAGGGGCTTCTTTGGTGATTTGCACATCATGCACGTGGGACTCGGCCATGCCGGCACCGGTGATGCGTACAAATTCCGGCTTGGTGCGCATCTCTTCGATGGTTGCGCTGCCGGTGTAGCCCATGGACGAACGCAGGCCGCCCATCAGCTGGTGGATGATCGCGGCCAGGGCGCCCTTGTAAGGCACGCGGCCTTCGATCCCCTCAGGAACAAGCTTCTCGGCGCCGGCCGAGGAGTCCTGGAAGTAACGGTCGGACGAGCCTTGCGCCTGTGCCATGGCACCCAGCGAGCCCATGCCGCGGTAGGCCTTGTAGGAACGGCCCTGGAACAGTTCGACTTCACCCGGGGCCTCTTCGGTACCGGCGAACATCGAACCCATCATCACGCAGGACGCACCGGCAACGATGGCCTTGGACAGGTCACCGGAGAAGCGGATACCGCCGTCGGCGATCAGTGGCACGCCAGTGCCTTCCAGTGCAGCGGCGACGTTGGCGATGGCGCTGATTTGCGGCACGCCGACACCGGCAACGATACGGGTGGTGCAAATGGAGCCTGGGCCGATACCGACCTTGACGGCGTCAGCGCCAGCTTCGGCCAAAGCCTTGGCTGCGGCGCCGGTGGCGATGTTGCCGCCGATCACCTGCACTTGCGGGTAGGTTTCTTTAACCCAGCGAACGCGGTCGATCACGCCTTTGGAGTGACCGTGGGCAGTGTCGACAACCACCACGTCAACGCCAGCGGCAACCAGGGCGGCAACGCGCTCGCCGGTGTCCTTGCCGGTGCCGACCGCAGCGCCGACGCGCAGACGACCCTGGTCGTCCTTGCTGGCCAGCGGGTAGGCCTTGGCTTTTTCGATGTCCTTGACGGTCATCATGCCCTTGAGGCTGAACTTGTCGTCGACGATCAGGACTTTTTCCAGACGGTGCTTGTGCAGCAGCTCGCGGACTTCGTTCTTGTCGGCGCCTTCGCGGACCGTGACCAGACGCTCTTTGGGGGTCATCACGTCGCGGACCTTGGCGTCCAGGCGGGTTTCAAAGCGCACGTCACGGGAGGTGACGATACCGACCAGGTCGCCGTTCGCCAGCACCGGAACACCGGAGATGTTGTTCAGGCGGGTCAGGTCGAACAGGTCACGCACGGTGGCGTCGGCTTCGATGGTGATCGGGTCCTTGACCACGCCAGCCTCGAACTTCTTGACCTTGCGTACTTCGCCGGCCTGCTGTTCGATGGTCATGTTCTTGTGGATGATGCCGATGCCGCCTTCCTGGGCCATGGCAATGGCCAGACGCGCTTCGGTCACGGTATCCATGGCGGCGGAAACCAGCGGAATGTTCAGCTCGATGCCACGGGTCAAACGGGTCTTGAGACTGACTTCATTAGGCAGTACCTCAGAGTAGCCAGGTACAAGGAGGATATCGTCGAAGGTCAGGGCTTCTTGGCTGATACGCAGCATCGCGGGGGCTCCCGGGCGGGAAAAATGGAAGCGCGCCATTATACTCATGCAGGGCGCGCCGCTCAATGCAAAATAAGGGCCTTCGGTCAGCCTTGTGGCACTTTTACCTGCACCACGGCCACCGGCTGGTCGAGCCAGTCGGCAAAGCTGTCGAGAAAGGCCTGGGTAAACCCGGCCTCGCCCCAGTTGTTGAAGATGAACCCCAGGTTGGAAAAGGCACATGGCTGCAGGTAAATGAAGCCATTGATGTCATCTTCAAAGCCGCACAGCGGGCAGGTGAAGTTGTCGGTTACCGTCGGCGTCCACTCCTCCAGGCTTTCGAACAGCGGCTCGCCCACCTCGCGCCGGCACTCCGGGCAACCGGCTTCTTCGAGAAAGCCTTCGGTGGGGGTGTAGATGCAGCGCTTGAGCACCACCTCCATGCCGTTGACCTGCTGGTCGAAGGGCAGTTTTTCCGGGTGGAGGGCCACCTTGCGCGCCCCGGCGGCAAGGGCATGGCCCATGCGGTTGCCGGTGCGGCCACAGGTGGTCAGCTGCTCTTCGACGACCTTCTCGCGCACCAGCCAACGCAGGATGGCGCGGGCGCGGGCTTCATGCACCGGGACGGTGGACAGCTTGGGAACGATGATGCTCTGGGTGTTCATGTACGGGACAAGCCTGAAAAACGCCGGTAATGACGCAATTCTACCGCTCAGGCGCTCATGTAGCGACCAATCAACGCCAGCCCACTGGCCAGCACCAGCCAGGTGACCAGGCGAACAAAGGCTTCACGGGACAGCCGGTTGGTCAGCCGGCGCCCCACCCAGAGGCCGACGAACATGACTGGCAACAAGCAGGCGGCGAGCAGCAGCAGGCTTTGGTCGGCATACACACCGGCGATCAGGAACAGCGTCAGGCGTACGACCGTGCTGCAACTGATCAGCGCGCTCTGGGTGGCGCGTACCTGTTCCTTCACTTCCAGCCGTGCGCTCAGGTAAAGGGCATAAAGAAACCCGCCGCTGCCGAACAGCGCCCCGAACAACCCGCCTGCCGTACCCATAGGCACCGCCCACAAGCTCGACAGGCTGGCGGGCCGCACTTTCACTGCCAGCCCGTACAACGCATAGGCGGTCACGAACACCCCCATCAACAGCAGCAAAAGGTCGGACTTCAGTTGCAACAGGAACACCACGCCCAACGTGCAGCCCAGGGCCATGAACGGCAACAGCCGTAACAACTCGCTGCGCACCACATCCCGGCGCGACGGCAGCAGGTTGCCGAACGCGGCAACAAAGTCCAGCAGCACCAGCAGCGGGATGATGCGTGACAACGGCATGAAATGGATCAGTACCGGCCCGGCCACCAGCGCGGTACCGAAACCGGCAATACCAAAGACGATGTAGGCAACACCAACACCCAGCAGGATGGGTAACCAGTCAAGGCCGGAAAAAGACAGTTGGGCAAGCATGGCAGCAATTCCTGGGAAGACAGGCCAAGGTTAGCCAGCGATGACCCATGCCGACTAATATGGCTTTATCGCCAAAGCCATCTCGAAAAGGCATGACATGACGTCGATCCGCCAGTTGCGTTACTTCGTGGAAATCGCCGAGTGCGGCAGTTTCAGCGCTGCCGCCGAACGGCTGTACATCGCCCAGTCGGCGCTTAGCAGGCAGATAAAGGAGCTGGAGCAGCAACTGGGCACGCCGCTGTTCGAACGCACGGCACGCCTGCCGCGCCTGACGCTGGCCGGCCAGGCCTTTCTGGAACGGGCACGCCGCTTGCTGGCCGACCTGGCGCAAGCTGAGCGCGTAACGCGCGACATTGGGGAGGGGTTGCAGGGCAGCCTGCGCCTGAACCATTCCAGTACCGTGCCGCTGACCGGCACGCTGCTGGCTCGCCTGGGCAACTACCTGAAAGACAACCCGGGGGTTTCGCTGGAGATCGCCCAGCAGTCTTCGGAGGCACAGCTGGAGGATATTGCTGCCGGGCGGCTGGACATCGGCCTGCTGCGCTTGCCAGTGCTGCGTCAGCACGAAGGGCTGGCGCTGCACGAACTGTTCAGCGAACCCTTGTTGCTGGCGGTTGCTGCCGGGCACCCCTTGGCCAGCGCGCCACGGGTGAAGCTGGAGCAGTTGAGGGACGAACGCTTTATTTCCATCCCGCATCGGGACCGTGGCGGGCTGAGTTACCTGTCGGCTTCGCTGTGCATGGAGGCGGGCTTTTTCCCGCAAGCCGCGCAGGTGCTGTCGCGCAAGACCACGCAGTTGCAGCTTATTCAGGCCGGGTTCGGGGTAGCGCTGTTACCGCAGTGCATGCGCGAGATTGCGCCGGCTTCAGTCAGCTTCGTAGCGCTGGAGGGTGATTGCCAGAGCACAGTGGCACTGGCCTGTCGCCGTGATGCGGGGCAGATGGCACGGCAGTTCGTGGCGGCCATGCAGGACTGAGACTTGTGGAAGCAACCGCATCACCCGGTAGGAGCAGCCTTGTGCTGCGAAGAGGCCATTGCAGCCGAAGATGATCATTAGCCCTACCGGCCGCTTCGCAGCACAAGGCTGCTCCTACAGGGACCGCGACAAGCCTGATGACAGGGCCGGGACAGACAACCGGGGCCGATGTCCTTTATGATGCCTGCCATGATCAAAGACCCCTTCGAACGACTCGGCCTGGACCGTGAGGTCCTTACCGTCAGCCAACTCAACGGCCGCGCCCGCGTGCTGCTGGAAGACGTGTTCCGCAGCGTCTGGGTGGAAGGCGAAATCTCCAATCTTGCCCGCCCGGCATCCGGCCACATGTACTTCACCCTCAAGGACAGCGGCGCCCAGGTGCGTTGCGCGCTGTTCCGGCAAAACGCCACGCGGGTGCGCCAGGCTCTGCGCGACGGCCTGGCGGTGCGGGTACGCGGCAAGGTTTCGCTGTTCGAAGGGCGTGGCGACTACCAGCTGATTCTCGACACCGTCGAGCCAGCCGGTGACGGCGCATTGCGCCTTGCCTTCGAGGCGCTGAAAGAAAAGCTCAGTGCCGAGGGGCTGTTCAGCACCGAACGCAAAAAACCGCTACCGGCCCATCCTCAACGGATCGGCATCATCAGCTCGCCTACCGGCGCTGTGATCCGCGACATCATCAGCGTGTTTGGCCGCCGAGCCCCACAGGTGGAACTGAACCTGATCCCTACGGCGGTTCAGGGGCGCGAAGCCATCGCGCAGATCGTGCGCGCCATTCGCCTGGCCGACAGCCTTGGTTTCGATGCGCTGATCCTGGCCCGGGGTGGTGGTTCGCTGGAAGACCTGTGGTGCTTCAACGAAGAAGCCGTGGCGCGTGCCGTGGCCGCTTGCGTAACCCCTATTGTCAGCGCCGTGGGCCATGAAACCGACGTGTCGATCAGCGACTTCGTCGCCGACGTACGCGCCCCCACGCCGTCTGCCGCGGCCGAGTTGCTGGCGCCCGACAACAGTGGCTTGCAGCAACGGCTGGACGGCCTGCAACGGCGCCTGTTGCTGCGCATGCAGAACCGTCTGACCCATGACCGCCTGCGCCTGGAGTCACTGACCCGGCGCCTGCGTCACCCGGGCGAGCGCCTGCGTCAGCAAGCCCAGCGCCTGGACGACCTGGACATGCGCCTGCGCCGCGCCTTCATGCTCAGCCTCAACCAGCGCCGCGAGCGCCTGGCACGCATGGACACCCGCCTGGCCGCGCAGCACCCGGGGCGCAACCTGAAACTGCTGAGCCAGCGCCTCGACAGCCTGGCCGAGCGCCTGCCCCGGGCCATGCGCGATGTGTTGAAAGACCGTCGCCAACGCTTCCAGGCCCAGCTGCAAACCCTGCAAGTGGTCAGCCCGCTGGCCACCCTCGCCCGCGGCTACAGCATCCTGCTGGACGACCAGGGCCAGGCCATTCGCAGTGCCGAACAGACCCGCAACGGCCAGCGCCTCACCGCCCGCCTGAACGAAGGCGAACTGCAGGTGCGGGTCGAAGACAACCACCTGACCCCGGTCACTCTTTCACTACTGGACTGACACATGCCCCGCCTGCTCGCGCCCCTGCTCGCCCTCTCCCTCCTGCTGCTGGCTAGCGGCGCCCAGGCCAGCTATATCACCCGCACACTGAACAAGCCGGTGCCGGGTGGCGTGGCGGTGGTTGACCTGGGCCCCGCCGCCAGCGCACCCAGCGCCCGTTTCGACGGCAAGCCGGTGCTGGTGGTGAAGGAGCAGGACAACTGGCTGGCAATCGTCGGCATCCCCCTGACCCAAAAGCCGGGCACTGCCGTGCTGAACCAGGACGGCCGCACCCTGCCCTTCAGCGTCGGGAGCAAGAAGTACCCCGAGCAGCGCATCACCCTGAAGAACACGCGCCAGGTGAACCCGAACCCGGCCGACCTCAAGCGCATCGACCGCGAGCTGGCCGAGCAGATCAAGGCCTACCGCAGCTTCAGCCCCGCCCTGCCGAGTAACCTGATCCTCGACAAACCGGTCAATGGGCCACTGTCGAGCAAGTTCGGCGTGCGCCGCTTCTTCAACGGTGAAGAGCGCAACCCGCATGCAGGGCTGGACTTCGCGGTACCTGCGGGCACGCCGATCCAGACCCCGGCCAATGGCAAGGTGATCCTGGTGGGGGATTACTTCTTCAATGGCCGAACGGTGTTCGTCGACCATGGGCAGGGCTTTATCAGCATGTTCTGCCATATGTCGAAGATCGATGTGCAGGTGGGGCAATCACTGCGCCGTGGTGAGGTGGTAGGGCGCGTGGGTTCGACCGGGCGGGCAACCGGGCCGCACATGCACTGGAACGTCAGCCTGAATGATGCGCGGGTGGACCCGGCGATTTTCATTGGTGCGTTCCAACCCTGAAGCTGCGGCGCCTGCTTCGCGGGCATGCCCGCTCCCACAGACACTGCGCCGTACCTGTGGGAGCGGGTTCACCCGCGAAGAGGCCAGCACTGTCAGCACCCATACCACTGGGTTGCGCCATCGAAAAATACTGCGCAAAAATCAAGAAACACTCAGCAAATTACAGCCATAAAATCTCGCCCAATCGCTTTTTTTAAGCATTTCTCTCAATTTTTCCTGGACACTTGCCATCCCTCACCTCTCTGGTTAGGGTTGAAGGCATGAAAACCTTCAGCACCCTCATCCTGCTCCGACAACATCGCAGCCTCTGCCTGGTCAGCGCCCGACTACCAGGCTGAATCGCGTCGCCTCGCCTCTTCATCTCGTTATTGCTCGGCAGGCCCGATCTCGGCCGCACACAAAAGGATTGCTTCCATGTCCATGCTCAAAGACCCTTCGAAGAAGTACCGCGCTTTCCCGACCATCGACCTGCCCGACCGTACCTGGCCGTCGAAGACCATCACCGCCGCGCCGATCTGGTGCAGCTCCGACCTGCGTGATGGCAACCAGTCGCTGATCGAGCCGATGGATTCGGAGAAGAAACTGCGCTTCTGGAAGACCCTGGTGCAGGTGGGCGTGAAGGAAATCGAAGCGTCGTTCCCGTCTGCCTCGCAGACCGATTTCGACTTCGTGCGCACCCTGATCGAGGACGGCCACATTCCGGACGACACCACAATCCAGGTGTTGACCCAGGCCCGTGAAGACCTGATCGCACGCACCTTCGAATCGCTGCGCGGCGCGAAGAAAGCCATCGTCCACCTGTACAACGCCACCAGCCCGTCGTTCCGCCGCATTGTCTTCAACCAGGACAAGCAAGGCGTGAAGGACATCGCGGTGAACGCGGCCAAGCTGTTCGTCAAGTACGCTGCCCAGCAGCCGGAAACCCAGTGGACCTTCCAGTACTCGCCCGAAACCTTCAGTGCCACCGAGATGGACTTCGCCAAGGAAGTTTGCGACGCGGTCATCGAGGTATGGAACCCGACGCCTGAGCACAAGATCATCCTCAACCTGCCGGCCACCGTGGAAGTGTCCACGCCGAACATCTACGCCGACCAGATCGAATGGTTCTGCCGCAATGTCAGCCGCCGCGACAGCGTGATCATCAGCCTGCACTGCCACAACGACCGTGGCACCGGCATCGCCGCCACCGAGCTGGGCCTGATGGCCGGCGCCGACCGGGCCGAAGGTTGCCTGTTCGGCAACGGCGAGCGTACCGGTAACGTCGACCTGGTGACCCTGGCACTGAACCTCTACACCCAAGGCATCGACCCGTTGCTGGACTTCTCCGACATCGACGGCGTGCGCAAAGTGGTCGAAGAATGCAACCAGCTGCCGGTGCACCCACGCCACCCGTACGTGGGCGACCTGGTCCACACCGCGTTCTCCGGCTCGCACCAGGACGCCATCCGCAAGGGCTTCGCCAAGCAGCAGGAAGGCGAACTGTGGGAAGTGCCATACCTGCCGATCGACCCGGCCGACATCGGCCGCAGCTACGAAGCGGTAATCCGCGTCAACAGCCAGTCGGGCAAAGGCGGTATCACCTACCTGCTCGAGCAGGAATATGGCATCAGCCTGCCGCGCCGCATGCAGATCGAGTTCAGCCAGGTGGTACAGGGTGAAACCGACCGCCTGGGCCTGGAAATGACCGCCCAGCAGATCTACAGCCTGCTGCACAAGGAATACCTCCAGGCCAACGCGCCATACGCACTGGTCAGCCATCGCCTGCAGGAAGAAAACGGCCACAGCGCCGTGGAAGTGGAAGTAGCCGGTGAAGGCGAAACCACCCTGCACTGGCGCGGCAAGGGCAACGGTGCCCTCGAAGCCCTGGTAGCCGGTCTGCCTATTGCCGTGGAGATCATGGACTACAACGAGCACGCCATTGGCGCGGGCACCAATGCCAAGGCGGCAGCCTACATTGAACTGCGCGTGGCCGGTGGCCGCCCGGTACATGGTGTGGGTATCGATGAAAACATCACCACGGCCAGCTTCAAGGCCCTGTTCAGCGCACTCAACCGGTCGCTGAGCCAGCAGGAAGCCAAGGCGGCCTGATAGGTGCCACCCACAAAAAAACCGCATCCAGGATGCGGTTTTTTTGTGCCCGAATTTAGTAGCGATTACCGGGCGTATGGTAGGCACCGTAATTGAATATCCATCGGCCACCATTTCCGGGGAAATCATGGCCTTTCATCAATGCTGCCTCTTGAATTTCATCCCACCCGAGCGGCTTCACCGAGTTTTCAGCCGCGACAGTGATGATCGAACTGGTCGCAATCGAGGTCAGAATGCACAGGTCCTCCCTGTCCTCTCTGCCTGCTTTGGAGTAGGTTTTGGTTTTTGCGTACTTGAAGAAGTCTGAGAAGTTTCCGGCGCCCGTTACACAATGCGCATAGACCATGTGCATCTGATAAAAGTTAAAGATGCCCGGCCCTTCCATCTCAACTTTTCGGGTGCGCGAACTCGAGTTACTGATGCCCTCGGTCGTAGTGGATGTCAGCTTCCCACCGACCACACTCCCCAGAAAGCCTGCTCCCAGGTTGATTTCAGCTTCCACAGAAGAGGAAAACGAGCGGCTATAGCCTTCCACCGTTGACACTTCTTCGGTGTGCGTTACGCTACTGGGAACCCGCGCCATCCCCACATACTCCAGATACGCCAGTATCGGTGTAGAGTAAGTACCCCAGTTCTGGTTGACGAGATACATGTCACCATACACCGTGTCACCAAACAGCCAGCACCCAGGATTGACCTTGCCGTCAAAACCATACAGATACGATTCTATTTCATAAGCCCCGCGCTTATGAGGAAAATCGCCAATCGTCCTGATCATTTCTTTATCGATGAAGCTCATACGGCGCCCCTGCTTTACATTCAAGATTGAAGCGCCATCGTAATCGTCACCCCCCGGTTCAAGAATCGGGAAAGGCTTCATGCACCGGCCGCCCGGTCACAAAAAAAACGCCCATAAAAAAAGGAGCGCTGACCAAGCGCCCCTCAATCCATAAAGCACACAACAAATTCAGTTGGCTTCCAGCAATGCCATCGCCTCCGCGCTGCACGCTTCGATCCGCGCCCAGTCGCCGTTCTTGATCCAGCTGCTGTCGAGCATCCAAGTCCCGCCCACGCACATCACGTTGGGCAATGCCATGTAGTTACGCACATTGGCCGGGTTTACGCCGCCGGTTGGGCAAAAGCGAATATCGCCAAACGGGCCACCAAAGGCCTTGATCGCGGCCACACCGCCGCTGATTTCTGCCGGGAACAACTTGAACCGGCGGTAGCCCAGGGCATAGCCCATCATGATTTCGGAGGGCGTACTGATGCCTGGCAGCAGCGGGATTTCGCTGTCCACGCCCGCCTCGAGAATGTCCTGGGTAATGCCCGGGGTGACGACGAACTGCGCGCCGGCAGCCTCGACGGCGTCGAACATGCTGCGATCCAGTACGGTGCCTGCGCCAACGCACAACTCCGGGCGCTGCTCACGCAGCACCTGGATGGCCTTGAGCCCATGCTGGGAACGCAGGGTCACTTCCAGGGTACGGATGCCGCCGGCGGCCAGGGCATCGGCCAGCGGCAGGATGTCTTCCTCACGGGCGATGGTAATGACCGGCAGGATGCGCGCCTTTTCGCAGATGGCATCGATCCGGGCGGCCTTGTCGGCCATCGAGAGCTTTGGCTGTGGGCGTTCGAGGGTGGTCATGACAGTGGATCCTTGGCTCATGGGCACCAGTAGATGTCCAGGGGGTCGTGAAGAAAAGCGCGAATCGGCATTTCAGTAAGGTCGTTGCCAGCCAGCGCGGCGCGCAGGGTAGCGAGTTTGCCCGGCCCTTGCACGGACAGCGCGATGAAGGCGGCACTGGCCAGCAGCGAGCGGGTCATCGAAAGGCGCTGGTGCGGCACGCTCGGCGCCAGCAACGGCAGGCAGCGACGCGTGCTGGCCAGGTCCAGGCCTGCTTCCAGGTTGGGGCTGGCGGGGAACAGCGAGGCGGTATGGCCATCGTCACCCATACCCAGCACCAGCACGTCGATCGGCGGCAGCCCGGTCAAGGTCTGGTCGGCCTTGAGCGCAGCGGCATCAAGGTTTTCCGCCTGCTGGTACAGGCCAACAAAGCTGGCCTTGGCCGCCGCACCCGTGAGCAGGTGGCGGGCCAACAGGCCAGCGTTGCTGTCAGCATGCTCCACCGGCACCCAGCGCTCATCGGCCAGGCTGACGGTAACCTTGGCCCAGTCCAGGGGCTCACTGGCCAGTTTCTCAAGGAATGGCACCGGGCTGCGGCCACCAGACAGCACCACGCAGGCCTGGCCCTTGGCAGCAATGGCTGCATGAAGGCGCTCGGCCACATCATGGGCCAGGGTTGCAGCCAGCGTCTTGGCGTCGGCCAGCTCGTGAACCTTCACGGCTGCCGGCAATTTCAGTTCAGATATCCCCATACCACGCCCTCCCATCGCGTGTGATCAATGCAATCGAGCTCATCGGCCCCCAGGAGCCCGCCGCGTATGGCTTGGGCGCATCGCCCGCATTACGCCAGCCGGCGATCAACTGGTCGCACCACTTCCAGGCATATTCGATTTCGTCCTTGCGCACGAACAGGTTCTGGTTGCCACGCATCACTTCGAGCAACAGGCGCTCGTAGGCATCCGGAATCCGCGTACTGCGCCAGGTGTCAGAAAAATTGAGCTGCAACGGACCGCTGCGCAGTTGCATGCCTTTGTCCAGGCCCTGCTCCTTGGTCATCACCCGTAAAGAAATGCCTTCGTCCGGTTGCAGGCGAATGATCAGCTTGTTACCGATTTGCAAACGCTGTTCCGGGGCGAAGATGTAGTGCGGCGTTTCCTTGAAGTGGATGACGATCTGCGACAGCTTCTGCGGCATGCGCTTGCCAGTACGCAGGTAGAACGGCACACCCGACCAGCGCCAGTTGCGGATATCGGCACGCAGGGCGACGAAGGTTTCGGTGTCGCTGCGGGCGTTGGCGTTGTCCTCTTCCAGGTAGCCAGGTACCGGCTTGCCCTCGCTGTAGCCGGCAATGTACTGACCACGCACCACTTGGGTGCTCAAACCCTCGCCCGTGATCGGCGCCAGGGCCTTTAGCACCTTCACCTTCTCGTCACGAATGGCATCGGCGGACAGCTCGCTGGGCGGGTCCATGGCGATCAGGCACAGCAACTGCAGCAGATGGTTCTGGATCATGTCGCGTAGTTGGCCGGCCTTGTCGAAGTAGCCCCAGCGGCCTTCGATACCGACCTTCTCGGCAACGGTGATCTCCACGTGGGAGATGGAATTCTGGTTCCACTGGGTTTCGAACAGGCTATTGGCGAACCGCAGGGCAATCAGGTTCTGCACCGTCTCCTTGCCCAGATAGTGGTCGATACGGTACACCCGGTTTTCGGGGAAGAACCGCGCCACGGCATCGTTGACCCGTCGCGACGACTCCAGGTCGTGGCCAATGGGCTTCTCCAGCACCACCCGGGTACGCGGGGCCAGCCCGGCGTTGTCGAGGTTTTCGCAGATGGCCCCGTACACCGCTGCCGCCGTGGCGAAGTAGGCGATCAGCGGCAGGTCGCCCGGCAACTGCTCGGCCAGGGCCTGGTAACCCTCAGGTTGCAGGAAGTCCAGGTGCTGGTAGCTCAACCGCGCCAGGAAGCGGCCCAATGCAGCAGGCTCGATATCGGCCTCGGGCACATGCCGGCGCAGGTGGGCTTCGATGCTGTTCAGGTGCTCCTGCGCGCTGCCTGCCTCACGGGCCAGCGCCAGCAGGCGGGTGTCCGGGTGCAGCAGGTTGGCCCGGTCGAGCTGATAGAGCGCAGGAAACAGCTTGCGCAACGCCAGGTCGCCAAGGGCGCCAAACAGGGCAAACGTGCAAGGATCGACACTGATCGCAGCCATGATGTAGGTTCTTTCCTAAAGTTGGTCTAGGAATACCGCTTTCGAATACGGTTTTCAAGGGATAATGTAGTAAAAACCACAACATTACACACAAGTATTACAGATAAGTGGTGCGCCACCCGCACCGACAGTACGATAGACGACCGTGCAAAAAGCCTGCTGCTTCGTCAGCCGGCTGTCTTCCCGACCCAAGGACACACCCATGGACCGCGTGCGAAACCTCCTGGAACAGATCCAGGGACGCCTCGACGAGCTGAACAAGGCCGAACGCAAAGTCGCCGAAGTCATCCTGCTCAACCCGCAACAAGCCACCCGCTTCAGCATTGCTGCGCTGGCCCAGGCGGCCAAGGTCAGCGAACCGACCGTCAACCGCTTCTGCCGCTCGTTTGGCGTCAGCGGCTACCCCGAACTCAAGCTGCAACTGGCACAGAGCCTGGCCAGCGGCGCCGCCTACGTCAGCCGCGCGGTAGAGGCCGACGATGACCCGGCAGCCTACACCCAGAAGATCTTCGCCAGTGCCATCGCCTCGCTCGACGGCGCCTGCCAGCAACTGGACCCGCAGCAGGTCAGCCGCGCCGTGGACATGATGATCCAGGCCCGGCAGATCCACTTCTTCGGCCTGGGCGCCTCGGCCCCGGTGGCCCTGGACGCCCAGCACAAGTTCTTCCGCTTCAACCTGGCGGTGTCGGCCCACGCCGATGTACTGATGCAGCGCATGCTGGCCTCGGTGGCCCACACCGGCGACCTGTTTGTGATTATTTCCTACACCGGGCGCACCCGCGAACTGGTCGAAGTGGCCCGCCTGGCCCGTGAAAACGGCGCCTCGGTGCTGGGCCTGACCGCCGCAGGCTCGCCGCTGGCCAACGCCTGCAGCCTGAGCCTGCACATCCCGTTGCCGGAAGACACCGACATCTACATGCCGATGACCTCGCGGATCATCCAGCTGACCGTGCTCGATGTGCTGGCCACTGGCATGACCCTGCGCCGCGGCGTCGACTTCCAGCCGCACCTGCGCAAGATCAAGGAAAGCCTGAACGCCAGCCGCTACCCGATCGAGGACGACGAACTCAACTGAGCCGGTGCGCCTGCAGGCGCAGGTGGGCACGCTGCCCCGGCGCCAGGCTCAGGCCCTCGCCACTGCCGCTGGCGGCCTCGACGCAGACAAAGCGCTGGCTTTCACGGCCGGTCACGCCCATCAGCGGCCGGTTACCCGGGTGCCAGACTACGGTGTCGTCGCTGTCGCCAGTATCGATGCACAGCTCGCGCTGCCAGGCCGGGTCCTGCAGCTGCACCCTCGGCGTGCCGGGGTAAACCTTCTGACAGCCGCCCTTGAGCTTCAGCGCGCCCTCTTCACGGCAGGCCTGGCGGTTGAGGCGGTCGTAACCTTCGATATCCTCCAACCCGGACAGCGCTACCTCGGACACGTCGCTGATACGCCAGTACGCCAGCAGCGCATGGCTCAACTGGCAGGGTTCGCTGTCCTGGTGCTCGGTGCTAAGGCTCAGCTCCATACGGCTGCCCAGCCTTGCGTGCAGGTCGACCTGCCAGTCGCACAGGTCCAGGCGCCACTTCAAGGTCACGCCCTCCTCGTCTTCGCGGCTGTCCACCAGCTTCCAGTCCAGCAGGCGCGCCCAGCCATGGGCCGGCCACAGGTCCTCACTAGGGTGACGGCCATACCACGGCCAGCACACCGGCACGCCGCCACGGATCGCCCCCACCTGCGGCCACTGCTCGGCGCACCACAGCCAAGGCCGTTCACCTGCCGGCTGAAAGTGCAGCAGCTGCGCGCCCTGGCGGCTGAATACCGCCTGGCAACGGGGGTGATCGATGATCAGCACATCGCGCTGCTGGTAACGCTCCCACTCGAATGTCGGCCTTGGCCGCTGCGAGGAAAAGAAGCGATGGAGCGGATGTTCGGGCATGGTTCAGAGCTCTTGTTGTTTGAGATAGCGCTGTCTCGGCCTATCCCCGACAACCACTGCAGGCCAGTGGGTGCCGGGAACCGAAAAGGGATTGGCGTAAATTTACAACAAATGCCCTCAGAATGACGACTGAATCTTCAAGCCTGCGACCAGCGCGTTGTCCACTTCGTCCACCCCGCCCGGGCTCTTGATGTACTGCAGGTTGGGCCGTACGGTCAGCCAGTTGGTGACGTGGAAGCCGTAGTAGAGCTCGGCGTTGTACTCGGTGCGTTGCAGCGGAACGAAACCTGGGTTGTCGTAATCGTTGATACCACTCTGGGCATTGAGCAGTTCGGCGCGCTTCTTCACGTCGTCATTCACATGAATACGCGCCACACCGAAGCCGATGTCATCCTTGGGCCGGGCGTCGAAGGCGCCTTTGTAGACCAGCCCCACCTGCTGGTAGTTGTCGACCACGTTGGTGGCCTTGTCGTGCACGGTGAAGTTGGCGAAAAGGCTGAGGCCGCGGTTGACGTCGCCACCTTGGGCGGTGACCTGCTGCTGCGCCACTACCCACCAACCGTGCTTGCTGGAATGCGACTTGAATGCCCCGCCAGTCAGCGCCTGCGGGTTGCCGTTGACGTCGTCGAACACATCGTCGGCCTTGGCCGTGCTGTAGTAGTAACCCAGGCGGTACTCCCCCGGCAGGCCGTTGACCTTGGGCGACCACACCGCCTCCACCGGCAGGATTGCCCCCTTGGTACCGCTGCCGCTGAGCTTGAAGCCATTACCGGTTTCCAGGTTGGAGGGGTTTTGCTCGAAGGCGCCGACCTGCACGAAGAATTCCGGGGTGATGTTGTACTTCACCCGCAGCGCCCACTGGCTGACCGGCCAGTTGTACCAGATGCCGCCCACCCAGTTGCCCACTTGCGAGCCGCAGAAGGCCAGGTTCTGGAAGTCGCACGGGAAGCTGTTGAAGTCCTCGCCCTCGCCAAAGCGGCCGAATTTCACGTCCAGCGCGCCGTCGAAGTACTTTTGCTTGATCCACATCTGGGTCAGGCGCCAGGTCTGGCCGCGGCCCCACACCTCCTGCACCGAGCTGAACTGCCCAGCGCGCGGGTCGCTGATGCGGTCGTTGGACAGGTTGCGGCCGCTGCGCTCGGTGATCGCCAGCTTGAACTCGGCATCGTGCCAACCAAAGATCTTCTGCAGGTCCAGGTGTGCGCCAAGGGCAAACTGGTCGCTGTAGCGTGCAGTCTTGTCGTCGTTGTAGCCACCGTGCAGGTTGCCGGCCACCTCCCCGACGTAGTCGAGGGTGAAGTCGTAGCCCTTCTCCAGCAACTCGGTACGAGTGCCGCCCCAATCCCCGGTCATCCATTTCGATTCGCTGGAAAAAGCCTCGGCAGCCTGCGCGCCGCTGCTGCCGACAACGGCGAGCAAAGCCAGCGAGCCCAATGTCCTGATACGTTTGCGCTGTTCCATCCCTTTGCGTCCTCTTTTTTCTTATTGATGGTGTAGACGAGTCAACGGCCTTTCAAGTGAGCCACGTTGTCCTTTGCGGTTGCGACGATGCTGGCCAGGCGTATGCGCTTGCCACTGTCGGCGTCGAACAGCAGCACCCGGGCCGGGTCGAATTGCAGGTTGAGGGTGTCACCCACGCTGCACGCCACATCCGGCGCAAGGCGGCAGCACACCTTGGTCTGGTTGAGGGTGACAAACACCAGCAAGTCGGGCCCGGTAGGTTCGGTAACCTGCACCTCGGCGCGAATACCCGGCAAGCCATTGCCCTGCGCAGCGCCCAGGGCGATCTGCTCAGGGCGGATGCCCAGGATGATCTCGCGGCCATCCAGTTCGTCAGCTGCCAGCCCCAGGGGCAACTCGCAGCGCGCCTGGCCGCTGTCGAGCAGCGCCAGCAAGCGGCCATCCTGCCTGGCCAGGCGCACCGGAATGAAGTTCATCGGCGGCGAACCGATGAAGCTGGCGACAAACTGGTTGGCCGGGTCGTTGTAGATCTGCTGCGGGGTGCCGAACTGCTGGATGATGCCGTCCTTCATCACCGCTACCTTGTCACCCAGGGTCATGGCCTCGATCTGGTCATGGGTGACGTAAACGGTGGTGGTCTTCAGGCGCTGATGCATCAGTTTCATTTCGGTGCGCATCTCGACCCGCAGCTTGGCATCGAGGTTGGACAGCGGCTCATCGAACAGGTAGATCTTCGGCCGCCGCGCCAGCGCGCGACCCATCGCTACCCGTTGTTGCTGGCCGCCGGACAGCTGTGCCGGCTTGCGCGCCAGCAGGTGCTCGATCTGCAGCAGCTTGGCGACCCGCGTCACTTCTTCATCGATGGCCGCCTGCGGCATCTTGCGGATCTTCAGGCCAAATTCGATGTTCTCGCGCACGCTCATGGTTGGGTACAGCGCGTAGGACTGGAACACCATGGCGATGTCACGGTCCTTGGGGCTCATGCCGCTGACGTCCTGCTCGTCGATGAGGATCGCACCGCCGGTGATCTGCTCCAGGCCGGCGATACAGTTCATCAGGGTGGATTTGCCACAACCGGAGGGGCCAACCAGGATCAGGAACTCGCCATCTTTGATCGACAGCTGGATGTCCTTGAGGGTGTCCGGCAGGCCGCTGCCGTAGGTCTTGTTCACATTGCGAAGTTCGAGCGTAGCCATGACTTACCCCTTGACCGCGCCGGCCGTCAGCCCGCGCACGAAATATTTGCCTGCCACCACGTAGACCAGCAGGGTTGGCAGGCCGGCGATCATGGCTGCCGCCATGTCGACGTTGTATTCCTTGGCCCCGGTGCTGGTATTGACCAGGTTGTTCAGGGCCACGGTGATCGGTTGCGAATCACCGCTGGAAAACACCACGCCGAACAGGAAGTCGTTCCAGATCTGGGTGAACTGCCAGATCAGGCAGACCATGATGATGGGCGTGGACATCGGCAGGATGATGCGCCGGAAGATGGTGAAGAACCCGGCACCGTCCAGGCGCGCGGCCTTGACCAGTGCATCGGGGATGCTCACGTAGAAGTTGCGGAAAAACAGCGTGGTGAAGGCCAGGCCATAGACCACGTGCACCAGCACCAGGCCGCCGGTGGTGCTGGCCAGGCCCAGCTTGCCGAGGGTGAAGGAAGCCGGCAGCAGCACGGTCTGGAATGGCAGGAAGCAGCCGAACAGCAGCAGGCCGAAGAACAGCTGCGAGCCGCGAAAGCGCCACATCGACAGCACATAGCCGTTCAGCGCGCCAAGGGTGGTGGAGATCAGCACCGCTGGCACGGTGATCATGATCGAGTTCCAGAAGTAACCGCTGACCGTGCCCCAGGCCTTGACCCAGCCAATGCCGGTAATCACCGCCGGCCAGCTCAGCAGGTTGCCGGTGCTGATGTCTTCGGGGGTCTTGAAGCTGGTCAGCAGCATCACCACCAGCGGCACCAGGTACAACAGCACAGCGATCAGCAACACCGCGTGGATGGTGATGCGGCTGAGGCTGAGCGCCGGTTTGTCGACAGGGCTATGCATGGCGTTTGCTCCGCAGCTCCGAGTACAGGTAAGGCACGAGGATCGCCAGGATCGCCCCGAGCATGAGGATGGCGCTGGCCGAGCCCATGCCCATCTGGCCGCGGCTGAAGGTGAACGAGTACATGAACATTGCCGGCAGGTCGGACGAGTAGCCCGGGCCACCGGCAGTCATCGCCGCCACCAGGTCGAAGCTCTTGATGGCAATGTGCGAAAGGATCATCAGTGCACTGAAGAACACCGGGCGCAGGCTGGGCAGCACCACGGTCCAGTAGATGCGCGGCAGGCTGGCGCCATCCATCTGCGCCGCACGGATGATCGACGGGTCGACCCCGCGCAGGCCGGCCAGGAACATCGCCATGATGAAGCCCGACGCCTGCCACACGGCAGCGATCACCAGGCAATACACCACCCGGTCGGGGTCGATCAGCCAGTCCAGCCGAAAGCCCTCCCAGCCCCAGTCGCGCAACAACTTGTCCAGGCCCATGCCGGGGTTGAGCAGCCACTTCCAGGCGGTGCCGGTAACGATCATCGACAACGCCATGGGGTACAGGTAAATGGTGCGGATGAAGCCCTCACGGCGGATGCGCTGGTCCAGCAGCACCGCCAGCAATACGCCGATGGCCAGGCTGATGGCGATGAACAGGCCCCCGAACAGCAGCAGGTTCTTGCTTGCCACCCACCAGCGGTCGTTGTCGAACAGCCGCGCGTATTGCGCAAGGCCGGCCCATTTGTAGGTGGGCAGGAACGTCGAGGTGGTGAAGGACAGCACGAAGGTCCAGAGGATGTAGCCGTAGAAGCCCACCAGGACGATGAACATGCTGGGGGCCAGCACCAGCTTGGGCAGCCAGCGCTGAAGCGCGTCCAGGGGTGAGGCCCGCAGTTGGGCGGTAGTCGTGGTCATGGTTCAGATCCCCGTTCCAGAAACGGCACGCACTTCTGTAGGAGCAGCCTTGTGCTGCGAAGAGGCCATTGCAGGCACAGCAATGCCTCAAGCCATCCCGGCCCTTTCGCAGCACAAGGCTGCTCCTACAGGATGATTGTCAGCTTTACTGGGCAGCCTTGATCGCCGCCGCCAGCTTCTTCGCCGCATCGGCCGGGTCGGCCTTGGGGTCGTTGATGTAGTTGGTCACCACATCGAAGAACGCGCCCTGCACGGCCAGCGTGGTGGCCATGTTGTGCGCCATGCTCGGCTGCAAGCCGCCATTCTTGGCGTCGGCCAGGAAGTCCCTGGCCGACGCCTGCGCGCAGGCATCGAAGCCATACTTGCCCATGTCGGCAAGCATGTCGTTACGCACCGGGATCGACCCCTTGTTGCCGCTGAAGACCTTCTGGAAGTCCTGGCCCAGCACTTTGCGGGCAATGTCCTGCTGGCCGGCAGACGTGCCGGCGTTGTTCTGCTTGAACACCACCAGCGAGTCGATGTTGTAGAGGAAGGCGTTTTCGGTACCGGGGAACGGCACGCACTGGTAATCCTTGCCGGCGGTTTTCTTGGCCAAGGTCCATTCGCTCTTGGCCCAGTCGCCCATGATCTGCATGCCGGCCTTGCCGTTGATGACCTTGGCCGCTTCCAGGTTCCAGTCCTGGCCTTTGCCATCCGGGTCCATGTAGGTGGCGACCTTTTTCAGTTCGGTCAGCGCCTTGACCATGTCCGGGCCGGTCAGGGCGGCGTTGTCGAGATCGACCATGGCCTTCTTGTAGCCCTCGGCGCCCATCACCGACAGCACCACGCTTTCGAACACGGTGCTGTCCTGCCACGGCTGGCCGCCGTGGGCGAGCGGGATGAAACCGGCGGCCTTGAGCTTGTCGGCAGCAGCGTAAAATTCGTCGAGGGTGGCGGGCGCCTTGTCGATGCCAGCTTTCTTGAAGGCTTCGGGGTTGATCCACAGCCAATTGGTACGGTGGATGTTTACCGGCACGGCGACATAGTCACCGTCGTACTTCACGGTGTCGGCGACCTTCTTGTCGAGCAATGCGTCCCACTTTTCCTCCTTGGCCACCTCCTTGAGCACATCGCCGTCGAGCAGGCCGGTGGCCGCCCAATCCTGAATGTCTGGCCCTTTGATCTGTGCGACACCCGGCGGGTTGCCGGCTACGGCGCGGCTCTTGAGCACGGTCATGGCCGTGGCACCGCCACCGCCAGCGACGGCGCCATCCTTCCAGGTAAAGCCGTCTTTTTCGACTTGGGCCTTGAGCACATCGACAGCCGCTTTTTCACCACCGGAGGTCCACCAGTGCACCACCTCGACACTGCCTTTGGCTTCGGCAGCCTGGGCACTGAGCGGAAGTAAGGAAGCCAGGGAAATTGCGGCAGCGAGACGGAGCGTGGGATTCATCGAAGCACCTTTCTTGTTGTTATGCCGTGCAAGTCGGTCGCTTGCGTTGCATGGAGTCTAAACAGCGTGCCCACCCCGCCAGGTAACGAAGCGATGCGTGAATGTCATCGTTTGGTTACATTGCCGGCCAGGTTGCTGGCCAGGCTGGGGGCCAGTGGCAAACCTGGCAGCAGCAGCGCCTGGTAGGCGTGATAGAGGTCGGGCTTGCCCGGCCAGAGGGTCCCGGCCGGCTGGTTGTGGGCATCGAGTTCGTGGTGCCAGCTGCCGCCGAGGGTGTCGATGAAGTGGCTGGCGATGAACTCCCAGCAGGTGCGGTACCACTGCTCGTACTGCGCCTCGCCGGTGCGCTGCAACAGGGCCGCTGCGCCAGCGCAGGCCTCAGCGTGCACCCAGTGCAGGCGTGCATGCACCACGGGCTGCCCGGCCCAGTCCAGGGTGTAGACGAAACCGGGCGCGCCATCGACCTTCCAGGCCTGCTGGCAGGCTGCGTCGAACAGTGCCCGGGCGCTATCCGGCAGCCACTGCGGGGCATGCAGGCCGGCCCGTTCGAGACTGGCTTCCAGGTGCAGCAGCAGCCGCGCCCATTCCAGGGCATGCCCGGGCGTGGTGCCATAAGGCCGGAAGTGGTCGGCCGGATGCTCAAGGTTGTAGTGCGGCAGTGGCTGCCAGAGCGCGTCGAAATGCTCGATGACCCGGTAGCCGTTGGCAGCAGCATGGGTACGGATGATGCGCTCGGCAATACGCAAGGCGCGCTTGAGCCACAGGCTGTTGCCGGTGACGTCTGCCAAGGCCAGAAAGGCCTCGGTCGCGTGCATGTTGCTGTTGGCACCCCGGTACGGCTCGGGCAGTTGCCAGGCGCGGGAGAAGGTTTCCTGCAGGGCGCCTTCTTCTTCGCTCCAGAAATGCGCTTCGATCACATGGATTGCGTCGGCCAACAGCGCGGGGGCGTCGACAGCGCCCGCCACCACTGCCGAGCTGGCGGCCAGTGCAACGAAGGCATGCAGGTAAGCCGCCTTGCCGCTATCGTCGTGGCCACCGGGGTGGGCGAACCAACCGCCGTAGGCGGCATCCTGCATGGCACCGCGCAAAGCGGCCACGCCGTGTGCCGCGTAGTCCAGGCAGCCGGGTATGCCCTGCAGGTGAGCCAGGGCGAAGCAGTGGGTCATGCGAGCAGTGTTCATGGTTTCGGCACGGGCGCCGGGGGCTAACTGCCCCTTGGCATCCAGGTTGCCGAAGCCGTCGGGCAGTTTCGCGGCCTTGACGAAGACCAGCAGGCGCTGTGCTTCGGCCACGCGCCAGGCGGTGTGGGCCGGGGCGTTGAGCCAGCTGGTGGAGGGCAGATTGGGGGTGTTCATGGGCCAGCTTGATCCTTGCCAGTCATGTGCGAAGTCTAGTCAGCCGGGTTGGCCGGGAGGTCACGAAGCAGGCCAGGACTGTCACTGGGCAGTGACATCTATGTGGCCTGCAATGGCCCTATCGCCGGCAAGCCAGCCCCCACAAAGACCATAAAACTTTCAAGGTTTACGCTGTACCTGTGGGAGCTGGCTTGCCGGCGATAGGGCCAGAACTGCCACCACAAACAACTCAGTCCATGCCCCGCGGCAGATACAGGGTCACCCGCAACCCGCCTTCGCGCAGGTTCAGCAAGCTCACCTCGCCCCCATGGCTATGGGCAATGTTGCGCGCGATACCCAACCCCAGCCCATAGCCCTGCTGCTGTCCGGCCAGCCGAAAATGCGGCTCGAACACTTGCTCCAGCTGCTGCTGCGGGACGCCCGGCCCCTGGTCGTCCACCTGCAGCACAAAGCCCTCGGCACTGTCGATGATGCGCAGCCGCGCCTGCTCGCCGTACTTGATGGCGTTGTCGATCAGGTTGCCGATGCAACGCCGCAGCGCCAGCGGCTTGCCTGGGTAAGGCGCCTGCGCCCGGCCTTCTACCGTGATGCGGCCATCACGCAGATAAGGCTCTGCCAGAATCTCCAGCACCTGGTTGAGGTCGACCGGCTCTATGTTTTCGTGGATATCGGTGTCCTTCACGCATTGCAATGCACCTTTCACCAGCAGCTCCAGCTCGTCCAGGTCCTGACTGAACTTGGACTGCAGGCGCTCGTCTTCCAGCAGTTCGACACGCAGGCGCAGGCGGGTGATCGGCGTGCGCAGGTCGTGGGAGATGGCGCTGAACAGCTGGCTGCGTTCGGTCAGGTAGCGGCTGATGCGCTCACGCATGCTGTTGAACGCACGGCTTACTTCAACCACTTCGCTACCACCACCTTCCGCCACCGGCGCCACATCGGCGCCCAGCGACATCTCGCGCGCAGCGCGCGCCAGGCGCTTGAGCGGCCAGCTCTGCCAGTGCACCAGCAAACCGATGAACAGCAGCAGCAAGGTGGTGGTGAGCACGATGAAACCGATCTGCTGGCGTGGCAGGCGTTCGGCCTCAAGGCTGGTATAGGGCTCGGGCAGCAACGAGGCGATGTACAGCCATTCGCCCTCGCCCAGGCGGATCTGCGTCACCAGCACCGGCGGGTTGAGCGGCTCCAGGGTCAGTGAGTAATGCGCCCAGGAGCGTGGCAGCTCGTCGAGTTTCAGGCCGCTGTTGAAAATGCGCAGATCGTCGGGCGCGACGAACTCAACGGAAATATCCATCTGCGAGCCCAGTCGCTCATGCAGTACCTGCTGGAATACATCGATCACAGCCTGCTTGCGTGGGGTGATGGGCAGCACCGGCATGTCGAGCGGCTTGGCGTTGAGCGAGACGAAAAACCGCGTGCCGCCCATGCTGCGCAACTGGTCGAGCACCATCGGCCGATAGGCCACCGGCAGCGAGCGGAAGTAACTGACGCTGGCGCTCATGGAATGGGCCAGGCTGCTGGCGCTGGCGCGCAGGCCCTGCAGCTGGCTGGCACGCAACTGGGCCACCCAGATGATGCTCGACAAGCCTTGGGCCAGCAGCACTACCAACAGGGTGAGCAGCAGCATGCGCCCCAGCAGCGAGCGCGGCAGCAGGCGCCAGCGCCGGTCAGGGCGCACTGCAGACATGCGCCGCCAACAGGTAGCCGCTGCCACGCACCGTACGGATCAGCCGCGGGGGCTTGTCGGTATCGCGCAGGCGCTGGCGCAGGCGGCTGACCGCCATGTCGACGATGCGGTCCAGCGGCATCGGCTCGCGACCACGGGTGGCGTTGCCTATGGTGTCGCGGTCGAGAATCTGCTGCGGATGGTCGAGGAACAGTTTGAGCAGGGCGAAGTCGGCGCCGGACAGAATCACCTCTTCGCCGTCGTGGTGGAACAGACGGTGGCTGACCGTGTCTAGGCGCCAGTCGTCGAAAGCCAGCACCGCACTGCCCGGCGCCGACTGGCCGAATTCGGCGCGGCGCAGCAGGGCCTTGATCCTTGCCTGCAGTTCCCGAGGGCTGAAGGGTTTGCCCAGGTAGTCGTCGGCGCCCAGCTCCAGGCCAATGACCCGGTCGGCTTCGTCGGAGCTGGCGGTGAGCATGATGATCGGCACCCGTGCCTGGCGCGGGTGCTGCCGCACCCAGCGGCACAGGCTGAAGCCGTCTTCGTCGGGCAGCATGACGTCGAGGATGACCAGGTCGCAGGGGGTGGTTTCCAGGGCGTGACGAAAGCCCTTTCCATCGGCTTCGGCATGCACCTGGAAGCCGGAGCGGCTCAGGTAGGTTTGCAGCAGTTCGCGGATTTCCTGGTCGTCGTCGACCATCAGGATCGATTTGCCGGCAGTGCTCAAGGTGGTCCTTCCTCTTGTTAGTTACAGGTCTTGGTTGCCTGTTATTGGGGCCGCTTCGCGCCCCATCGCGGCACAAGGCCGCTCCTACAGGGACCGTGCTGTGCCGGAACTATCAGCGGCCCTTTACACTTATCTGTGGTCCAAGGCCTGCTGCAAGGCCACACCGGCCCCTAGCAAGCCGGAAAACTCCGCGGTTACCAGCCACACCGGCACGCCAGCGAAATAGCCACTCATGCAGCCCTTGTCGGCAAAACTCGCGGCAAAACCGCTACGCAGGAACAACTCGGCAAAACGCGGAATCACACCGCCGACAATATAGACCCCACCCCGCGCGCCCAGGGTCAGCACATTGTTACCCGCCACGCGCCCAAGGAACCGGCAGAACTGCTCGACCACCGCCAGCGCCCGTGGCTCGCCGCCCAGCGCTGCGTCAGTAATCTGCGCCGGGGTCTTATGCCTGGGTATGTCGCCATCCAGCGCACAAATTGCCTGGTACAGCCGCACCAGGCCACCGCCACTGAGCACGGTCTCGGCACTGACATGGCCGATCTGCCCGTGGATCTGTTGGTGGATTGCCGCTTCGCGGGCATTGCCCACCGGCAGGTCGACATGGCCGCCCTCCCCCGGCAAGGCCTGCCAGTGCTGTTCGCCCAGGCGCAGCAGCGAACCCACCCCAAGGCCAGTGCCTGGCCCGATCACCAACGCTGGCCGCGACGGGTCAGCCTGACCAGGGCACACCTCGCGAAACTCCCCTTCGCGCAGGCGGGTCATGCCCAGCGCCATGGCGGTGAAATCGTTGATCAGCAACAGCCGTTCAACCTGCAAGGTCTTGCAGAAAGCCGTACGGCTAAGGCGCCAATGGTTGTTGGTAAAGCGAAATTCATCGCCATCGACCGGCCCTGCTACCGCCAGGCATACAGCCGCCAACCCGCCGCGGGCGATACCTTGGCCTTCGAGATAAGCCTCGATAGCCTGCTCCGGGCTGGTGTAGTCCGCAGTGGCAAAGACTTTTACCTCATGCAGCTGGTTGTCACGCCACAACGCAAAACGGGCATTGGTGCCACCAATGTCGCCAACCAGCAGGTCCTTCATTTGAGGTTCTCCAGGGCCGAGGTGAAGGCACTCGCGCCCTGCTCTGCCGGGCTGAACGCCATGCGCATGAAGCCGAACAGCTCGCGCCCGCAGCCCAGGTCATTGCCCTGGGGGGCCGGCGGCAGGTCGCGGCTGGCCAGTTCTTCGGCCGACACCATGACCCGCAATGTGCCTTCGACGCCATCGACCCGCACGATATCACCATCGCGCACCCGCGCCAGCGGGCCGCCGTCATACGCCTCGGGGCAAACGTGGATGGCCGCTGGGATCTTGCCCGAGGCACCGGACATGCGCCCGTCGGTGACCAGCGCCACCTTGTAGCCACGGTCCTGCAGCACACCGAGGAAGGGTGTGAGCTTGTGTAATTCGGGCATGCCGTTGCAACGCGGGCCCTGGAAGCGCACCACGGCGACAAAGTCGCGTTCCAGCTCGCCGGCCTTGAACGCATCGGCCAGCGACTGCTGGTCCTGGAACACGCGCGCCGGGGCTTCGACCACCTGGTGCTCGGGGGCGACAGCAGACACCTTCATCACGCCACGGCCCAGGTTGCCTTCCATCACCCGCAGGCCGCCTTCGGCCGAGAACGGCCGCGCCACCGGGCGCAGTATGCTTTCGTCCAGGCTCTGTTGCGGCCCCTCGCGCCACACCAGCTTGCCATTGTCGAGGAACGGTTCCTGGGTATAGCGGCGCAGGCCGTGGCCAGCCACGGTGTTGACGTCTTCGTGCAGCAGCCCGGCATCCAGCAGTTCGCGAATCAGGAAGGCCATGCCACCGGCGGCCTGGAAGTGGTTGATGTCGGCCTTGCCGTTGGGGTAGACGTGGGACAGGGTCGGTACCACCTCGGAGAGGTCGGCCATGTCCTGCCAGGTCAGCTGGATACCTGCCGCCTGGGCAATCGCCGGGATATGCAGGGTGTGGTTGGTCGAGCCGCCCGTGGCGTGCAGGGCGACAATCGAATTGACCAGTGCCTTCTCGTCAACGATTTCGCCCAACGGCATGAAACTGCCGCTGGCCTTGGTCATGCGCGTGACCTGCTGCGCGGCCTCGGCGGTGAGGGCGTCGCGCAGCGGCGTGTACGGGTTGACGAACGAGGCGCCCGGCAGGTGCAGGCCCATCACTTCCATCACCAGCTGGTTGGTATTGGCGGTGCCGTAGAAGGTGCAGGTACCCGGGCTGTGATAGGAGTTCATCTCCGACTCCAGCAGCTCTTCACGGCTGGCCTTGCCTTCCGCATAACGCTGGCGCACATCGGCCTTCTGCTTGTTGGAAATGCCGGACACCATCGGCCCGCCCGGGACGAAGATGGTCGGCAGGTGGCCGAAGCGCAGCGCGCCCATCATCAGGCCCGGGACGATCTTGTCGCAGATGCCCAGCATCAGCGCGGCATCGAACATGTTGTGCGACAGCGCTACCGCCGTGGACATGGCGATGACTTCGCGGCTGGCGATGGCCAGCTCCATGCCAGGCTCACCCTGGGTCACGCCGTCGCACATGGCCGGCACGCCCCCCGCGAACTGCCCGACCGAACCGACCTCGCGCAGTGCCTGCTTGATCTGCTCGGGGAAGTGCAGGTACGGCTGGTGGGCAGACAACATGTCGTTGTAGGCCGAGACGATAGCCACGTTGGCCGCGTTCATCAGGCGCAGAGTCTGCTTGTCCTCGCTGCCGCAACCGGCCACGCCATGGGCGAAGTTGGCGCACTGCAGGCTGGCACGCATGGGGCCTTCACTGGCCGCCCCGCGAATCAGCTGCAGGTAGCGTTCGCGGGTGGCACGGCTGCGTTCGATCAGCCGCTGGGTGACCTCAAGGATGCGCGGATGCATGTACTGAACTCCAGGCTAATTGTAAGGGCGGTTTACCGGGCATTTCCCCTCCAAACGATTGCGGCCTAGGCTCAAGGTAAGGAGCCTGCTGCATCGGCGGAAGCACATCGCCCAACCACTCGTTGTATGTTTAAACAAAATACTGCCACTAAAAAGGCTTGTTTTCTATCGGCCAGTGAATAATCTTGTAATTCCAACAACAAAACCGTTTCAGTGAAGCTCCTTTTTGCCACAGGTTTCACTCGGACTGCCAGAGGTACTGCCATGACCCTACGCATCGCCATCAATGGATTCGGCCGCATCGGTCGCAACGTCCTGCGCGCACTGTATACCCAAGGCTACCGCCAGGACCTGCAGGTCGTCGCCATCAACGACCTGGGCGACAGCGCCATGAATGCTCACCTGCTCAAGTTCGACAGCGTGCACGGCACGTTCGAAGCCACGGTCGAGGCCGACCACGAAAGCCTGACGGTCAATGGTGACCGTATCGCGGTCAGTGCCATCCGCAACCCGGCCGAACTGCCCTGGAAGGCCGAGGCGATCGACGTGGTGTTCGAGTGCACAGGGCTGTTCACCGACCGCGCCAAGGCCGCTGCACACCTTGCGGCAGGGGCGGGCAAGGTAATTGTCTCGGCGCCGGCCAAAGGTGCCGATGCCACCGTGGTGTACGGGGTAAACCATGACATCCTGCGGGCCTCGCACCAGGTCATTTCCAACGCCTCCTGCACCACCAACTGCCTGGCACCGATCGCCCAGGTGCTGCACCGCGAGTTCGGCATCGAGCAAGGCCTGATGACCACCATTCACGCCTACACCAATGACCAGGTGCTGACCGACATGTACCACAGCGACCCGTACCGGGCGCGCTCGGCCACCCAGTCGATGATCCCCAGCAAGACCGGCGCCGCCGAGGCCGTGGGCCTGGTGCTGCCTGAGCTGGCCGGCAAGCTGACCGGCATGGCAGTGCGGGTGCCGGTGATCAACGTGTCGCTGGTGGACCTCACCGTCAACCTCAAGCGCGAGGCCACGGCCGAGCAGGTCAACCAACTGTTCCTCGAAGCCAGCCAGCATTCCAAGGTATTGGGCTACAACGCGTTGCCATTGGTTTCCTGCGATTTCAACCACAACCCGCTGTCGTCGATTTTCGATGCCAACCATACCCGGGCCAACGGGCGCATGCTCAAGGTGCTGGCGTGGTATGACAACGAGTGGGCGTTCAGCAACCGCATGCTGGATAACTGCCTGGCGTTGTGCCAGGCCCGCTAAGACCTGGCACGCTCCCACAAGGGACCACACAGGGCGGGAACTCACAATCTTTACCTTTTCCTAACATTTCCACACTTGACCAACGCCACGGATGATAAGCATTATCATTAACCTTTCGTCGGCCAGGTCCCCCCGTGAGTCAGTCCCGGTTCAACTCCGTCTTCCTCATCCAGCGCCTCACCCTGTTGCGTACCTTGCAGCGCTTGGTTGGCAACCCCAGCACGGCCGAAGACCTGCTGCAGGAAACCTACCTGCGTGTGTCCCGCGCCCTGGGCGAGCGGCCCATCGAGCACATCGAGCCGTTCGTGTTCCAGACCGCGCGCAACCTGGCACTGGACCACCTGCGCGCACGCCGGGTGCAGGCACGCATGCTGGTCGACGACGTGCCCGACGAAGTGCTGCACAGCGTGGCCGCACCCGCCACCAGCAGCGAGGATGCCGCCCACGCCGAGCAGCTGCTCAAGCACCTGAGCGTCAGCCTCAACCAGCTGAGTGAACGCCAGCAGCGCATTTTCATCCTCAGCCGCCTGCACGGCGCCACCTACCTGGAAATCGCCGAACAACTCAGTGTTTCGCCCAGTACGGTGCAAAAGGAACTGAAACTGATCATGGCGATCTGCATGGGTGTTGCCGAACGCCTCAAGTAAGCTGACCGCAGGCGAACGGCGACGCAAAGCCCTTGCCACACCCCGTCTTAGCCTTGATCATTCGCAAAAAACCATTCAAGGATTCACCGTGACCGACAGCCCTGCCCCTCGCCCGTCACCTGCCGGGCCTAGTGCCCGTGCTCGTGCCATGGACGAGGCGCTGGACTGGCTGGTGCGCCTGCAATGCGCCGATGCCGCAGACACACAGGCCTTTGAAGCCTGGCTGAGTGCCGCGCCAGAAAACGCCGAGGCCTATGTCGAGGCAGAAGCACTGTGGAACGGTATGCCGTTGCATCAGGCGGCCACGCAGATGCACCAGCAGCAACGCCGCTCGTGGCGCGGGCGCCTGCGCAGCCACTGGAAACCCCTGGCCACCGCTGCAGTGTTGCTGGTCGGGCTGTTCACCGTCGGCAACCTGCCTACCCGCATGCAGGCCGACCACCTGACCGTGGTGGGCGAGCGCCAGCGCCTGCAACTGGAAGACGGTGCAAAAGTGCTGCTCAACACCAACTCGGCATTTGCCAGCGACCGCCGGGAAGGCCGCCAGGTTGCTCGCCTGCTGCAGGGTGAGGCCTACTTCCAGATACCCGAGGGCGCACTGCTGCCGCTTGAGGTAGAGGCCGGGCCGTTGCGCGCACAGGTGCGCGATACCGACTTTGCCGTGCGCTACCTCGATGGCGAGGCTCAGGTGCGGGTGCAACGCGGCGATGTCGACCTGCAAGGGGCACGCGACCAGCGCATCCGCCTGAGTGCCGGCGACAGCATCAGCGTGGGCCCGCAGGGCTTCGGCCAGCGCCAACGCGCCGACATGCAAAAGGAGCTGGCCTGGGTCGACGGCCGCCTGGTGTTCGAGAATTGCCCGCTGAGCCAGGTGCTGGCTGAAGTGCGGCGTTACTATCCCGGCTGGATCATCAACCGCAATGCCCAGCTCGAAGACGTTGCAGTCACGGGCAACTACCGCCTCGACCAGCCGTTGGAAACCCTGCGCGCACTTGCCCATATCACCTCGGCACAGCTGCATGAGTACCCTGCGCTGGTGATTCTTAACTGACCCGGAAATTATTTTTACGCGATCGCCCTGCCCCGCCCGTCTCGTTATAGCCAATGCAACTGATTCTTGTTTGAAAACGAGAACAGCAATCACCTATAACAGCCCGCGCATCAGGGAGCGCTTTCGATGTCCACTGGTCCTACCCGCACGTCCACCCTTCCCCGCCGAACCGGGCAACTGTCCCTGTTGACCCTGGCTCTGCTCGCCAGCGGCGCTTGCAGCCTGCCAGCGCTGGCCGCCGAACCGGCCCAGGCCAGCAGCCCGCGCATGGGTGACTACCGCTTCAGCATCGGCCAGCAGCCGCTGGTGTCGGCGATCAATGCCTTCAGCCAGGTCACCGGCTGGCAAGTCGGCTTCAGCGCCGAGCTGGCCGACGGCGTGGCTTCGCCGGGTGTACAAGGCTCGCTGCCGCCAGATGCCGCCCTCAAGCGCCTGTTGCAGGGTACCGGGCTGAGTTTTCGCAAGATCAGCAACGGCAACGTGGTGCTTGAGCGCCAGGCTGGCGGCAACGTAATCGCCCTGCAGCAGGTGACCGTCAGCGCCACCCGGAGTGCCCAGGACGTCAGCCAGGTGCCAAGCACCGTCAGCGTGCAGACCCGAGAGCAGCTGGACCGGCAGAACGTCAGCAACATCCAGGACCTGGTGCGCTACGAGCCGGGCGTATCGGTGGCCGGCACCGGCCAGCGCAGCGGCCTGAACGGCTACAACATCCGTGGTATCGACGGCGAGCGGATCCTCACCCAGGTCGACGGTGTATCGATCCCGGACAGCTTCTTCTATGGCCCCTACGCCCAGACCCAACGCAACTACGTCGACCCGGAAATCGTCAAGCGCGTGGAAATTCTCCGCGGCCCGGCCTCGGTGCTGTACGGCAGCAACGCCATCGGCGGCGCGGTGAGCTACTTCACCCTCGACCCCGACGACATCATCAAGCCCGGGAAGGACGTGGGTGCGCGCCTGAAGACCGGCTACAGCTCGGCCGACGAAAGCTGGCTGACCTCCGCCACCGTCGCCGGCCGCGAGGGTGATTTCGATGGCCTGCTGCACCTGAGCCAGCGTAACGGCCACGAGACCGAAACCCACGGCAGCCACAGCGGTGCCGGCCTGTCGCGCACCGAAGCCAACCCGATGGACGTGCGCACCACCAACGTGCTGGCCAAGCTTGGCTGGAACTACGACGACGACGCGCGCCTGGGCTTCACCTACGAGCGCTACAAGGATGACCGCGACCAGAACATCCTCAGCGCGGTGGGCGGGCCGTTCATTCCGGGCTTTGGCGGCATGGGTTACTACAAGGCGCGCAGTGGCAACGACACCATCACCCGCGAGCGCTTTGGCATCAACCATGAGTTCGGCCTGGATTCGCTGGTCGCTGACCACGTCAAGTGGAGCCTCAACTACCAGATCGCCAAGACCGACCAGCATACCGAAGAGGTCTACGCACCGCCTGGCCGCCAGGTACTGCGCACGCGTGACACGACCTACAAGGACCGCCAGTGGGTCTTCGATGCCCAGCTGGACAAGGCATTCAGCATCGGCGCCACCGACCACCTGCTGACCTATGGCACCACGATCAAGCACGAGAAAATCACCGGTACGCGCAGCGGCACGGGCACCTGCCTGGCCGTGGGCTCCGGTTGCTCCGCCGCCGGCGCCGAACGCCCGGCAGACGGCCAGGTTCTGGTCAGCGACTTCCCGGACCCGACCGTGAACACCTACAGCCTGTTCGTGCAGGATGAAATCCGCTGGAACAAATGGACCTTCATGCCCGGTGCGCGCTACGACTACACGCGCATGGAACCCAAGTTCACCGACGAATTCCTGCGTGGCCTGGAGTCCACCGGCACGGCACCCACCTCCCAGGACGACTCGGACAAGAAGTGGCACCGCGTCTCGCCCAAGTTCGGCCTGACCTACGCCTTCAACGACAATTACACCTGGTATGGCCAGTATGCCGAAGGGTTCCGTACCCCGACCGCCAAGGCCATGTACGGAAAGTTCGTGAACCTCGAGGAAGGTTACCGCGTAGAAGGCAACCCAGGCCTGGAACCGGAAAAGAGCAAGAGCTATGAAACCGGCCTGCGTGGCAACTTCGACGCGGGTAACTTCGACGTCGCGGTGTTCTACAACAAGTACCGCGACTTCATCGACGAAGATGCGGTGCAAAGCGCCAATCTGGAACAGACCTTCCAGGCCAACAACATCAAGCACGCCACCATCAAGGGTGCCGAGGTCAAGGGCCGCCTGAACCTCGACCACTTCGGCGCGCCGCAAGGCCTGTATACCCAGGGTTCGATTGCCTACACCTATGGTCGTAACGACGACACCGGTGAGCCGCTGAACACCGTCAACCCGCTGAAGGGCGTGTTCGGCCTGGGTTACGAGCAGCAGAACTACGGCGGCCTGCTGAGCTGGACGCTGGTCAAGCGCAAAACCCGTGTCGATGACTCCAGCTTCTACTCGCCAGATGGTTCGAGCTCGAAGTTCCGCACCCCGGGCTACGGCGTGCTGGACCTGACCGGCTTCTACAAGGTGACCGACGACGTGACCATCAACGCCGGCCTGTACAACCTCACCGACAAGAAATACTGGCAGTGGGACTCGGTGCGCAGCTACGACGGCCAGGGTGAAGCAGCTGTGACCCAGCCAGCCAACATCGACCGCCTGACCATGCCGGGGCGCAACTTCGGTATCAATGTGGTTTGGGATATCTGATCCGTACCAAAAATTTAGGCCTGTGAGCTCTCTGTGGGAGCGGCCTTGTGTCGCGAATGGGCTGCGCAGCAGCCCCAGTAATCTTTGCATCAGCACAGAAAATCTGGGG
>NZ_JBLZWV010000062.1:0-174494 GCF_056098905.1 Pseudomonas sp. TSO6
CAGTAATCTTTGCATCAGCACAGAAAATCTGGGGCCGCTGCGCGGCCCATTCGCGACACAAGGCCGCTCCCACAAAAAAACTCTGCGGCCTGCAGGAACGATGTAAAACCCGTTTTTTTTACTGTCCCGCCGCCGCTGTTTCGTCTTGTATCTAGACGCCCCTCTTTCCAAGGACTGCCCCATGACCGAACGCCCAGCCCTGCGCTCCCAGCGCCTGAACCAGATCACCCACGCCCCGCACGCCGAGCTGGATGCCCTGGTCAAATCCCACGCGCCCTTCGACAGCCGCGAAAGCTTCGCCCGCTTCGTCGTTGCCCAGTACCTGTTCCAGTCCGAGCTGCAAGCCCTGTACAACGATCCGCAGCTGAACGCCATAGTCCCCGACCTGGCCGAGCGCTGCCGTGCCGACCAGGCCCGCCTGGACCTCGCCGACCTCGACACCGAAGTGCCAGCCGCCGTGCCCGGCGCCGTGGGCAAGCCGAGCCTGGGCGAGGCAATGGGCTGGATCTTCGTCTCTGAAGGCTCCAAACTGGGCGCTGCGTTTCTGATCAAGCGTGCAGTGGCCCTGGAGCTGTCCGACACCTTCGGTGCCCGCCACCTGGGCGAGCCAGCCGGTGGCCGTGCCGAAGGCTGGAAGCAGTTCACCCGCATCCTCGATGGCCTTGAGCTGTCGGCTGAAGAGGAAGCCGCTGCCGAACGCGGTGCAGTTGCCGCCTTCGAGCGTTTCACCGAACTGCTCAAACATGCCTATGCTGCGGATGCCGCGCTGGTCTGATACGCCGTAACCGGCCACCCTACCGGTGGCCGAACCGCTTTTTGCAGTGAGACCATGACCCGACCTGCCCGCTCGAAGATCGCCCGCCTGTTGTATGGAATCCTGGCTTACGTGAGCCTTGGGGTGGGCTTGGTCGCAATCGTCATACCCGGTTTGCCGACCACCGAATTCATCCTGCTGGCCGCCTGGGCGGCGACCCGCAGCTCGCCGCGCCTGTCTGCCTGGCTGGAGAACCACCGGCTGTTCGGGCCGATTCTCTACAACTGGCGCAACGGCAAGGTGATCCAGCGCCGGGCCAAGGTAAGCGCTACCATCAGCATGCTGCTGTGCGCGGGCCTGATGCTGACGTTTCTGGAGCACCACTGGCCGGTGTTCCTGGCAATCGCCGGCATGACCCTGGGCAACCTGTGGATCTGGTCACGCCCGGAGCACGCCTGCCCTGCCCCGTCACAAGCTCAACAGCCCTGAATACAGGGCGTAGGCCGCCAGTGCAGCGCCCGCCAGCACAGCGGCGAAAATCAGCTTTTCCCAGGTGGTGAACAACGCCTGGCCCTGCTCATGCTTGGCCCTGGCAAACAGAATTACGCCGGGGGCATACAGCAGCGCCGACAGCAGCAGGTACTTGAGCCCGCCGGCATACAACAGCCACACGGCATACAGCAAGGCAACCAGCGCCACCAGCAAGTCCTTGCGCCGCAACCCCGTTTGCCCTGCATAGGTTTCTGCACGCACCGCCAGCAGCACGGCATACGCCGCCGACCACAGGTAAGGCACCAGGATCATCGACGAAGCCAGGTAGATGAGGCTGGTGTAGGTACCGGCCGAGAACAGCGTAATCAGCAAGAAGCCCTGGATCATGCAGTTGGTCAGCCACAGGGCGTTGGCAGGCACATGGTTGGCGTTTTCCTTGGCCAGAAAGCGCGGCATGGTCTTGTCCCGCGCCGTGGCGAACAGGATCTCGGCACACAGCAACGCCCACGACAGCAACGCGCCCAGCAGCGAAACCGCCAGGCCGAGGCTGATCAGCAACGCCCCCCAAGGGCCGACGATATGCTCCAGCACCGACGCCAGCGACGGGTTCTGCAAACCGGCCAGTTCCGGCTGGGTCATCACCCCTAGCGAAAGCACGTTGACCAGCACCAGCAGCGCCAGCACACCCAGAAAACCGATGACGGTAGCCTTGCCCACATCCGAACGACGCTCGGCGCGCCCGGAGTACACGCTGGCGCCCTCGATGCCGATGAACACGAACACGGTCACCAGCATCATGTTGCGCACCTGCTCCAGCACGCTGCCGAATTGCGGGTTGCTCAAGCCCCAGATGTCACGGGTGAAGATATCGGCACGAAAGGCGAACGCCGCAATCACCACGAACATCAGCAACGGCACCACCTTGGCCACGGTGGTCACCTGGTTGATGAAAGCGGCTTCCTTGATGCCGCGCAGCACCAGAAAGTGGACTGACCACAGCAGCAACGAGGCACAGCCGATGGCGATCGGCGTGTTGCCTTCGCCGAAAACCGGAAAGTAAAAGCCCAAGGTGCTGAACAGCAGTACGAAATAGCCGACATTGCCCAGCCAGGCGCTGATCCAGTAGCCCCAGGCCGAAGAGAAGCCCATGTAGTCGCCGAAACCCGCCTTGGCATAGGCGTACACCCCCGAGTCCAGTTCCGGCTTGCGGTTGGCCAGGGTCTGGAACACGAAGGCCAGGGCCAGCATGCCGACGGCTGTGATGCCCCAACCGATCAGCACCGCCCCGACATCGGCACGCGCCGCCATGTTCTGCGGCAGCGAGAAGATCCCGCCGCCAATCATCGAGCCGACCACCAGTGCGATCAGCGCGCCCAGGCGCAACTTCTGTCCCGGTTCGCTCATGCATCCCCCATTTTTTTTCGCGCTGTCATGCCTTTGAAACAGCCCTGCGGGCCATATACATGTGGTTACTTATAAGAAAACCCGCCACTCAAGCTATAGCACTCATAACTGCCTTGTCTATGCACCCTTCGTTAAAAGCTAGCAGCTGGATAGCAACTAGAACAGTTCCCGATAAAACTCAAAATTATTGTGAAAAATTTGCGAAAGCGTCAAAAACGGCTAGCTTCAAGCATCGCAGGCTGAACAGAGCGTTTGCTCTAGAAAGACATGGAGGTGCCAGCGCGCAAGGCTTGCAGCTTAAGCTGTCGGCACTCTCCAGGAGCACCCGTGAAGGAAATTTCCCACCTTCACGTCGCCTTAAACTGACACAAGTCAGCTTACGGCAACGGCGTCGGATTTATGCTGACGTCAACTTTCTCCTGGCAGGAGTTGTTAAATGTCTGATTCATCCGGAAAACTAAAGCTCGGCGCGTTAGTTGCACTTGTCGTCGGTTCGATGATTGGCGGCGGGATCTTCTCGCTGCCGCAAAACATGGCCGCCAGTGCAGGGGTTGGCGCTGTGCTGATCGGCTGGGGCATCACCGCGGTCGGCATGCTGACCCTGGCGTTCGTGTTCCAGACCCTGGCCAACCGCAAGCCTGACCTGGATGGCGGGGTGTATGCCTACGCCAAGGCCGGTTTCGGCGACTACATGGGCTTCTCTTCGGCCTGGGGCTACTGGATCAGCGCCTGGCTTGGCAACGTCGGCTACTTCGTGCTGTTGTTCAGCACCTTGGGCTACTTCTTCCCGATCTTCGGTGAAGGCAACACGCCGGCCGCCATCATTGGCGCGTCGATCCTGTTGTGGGCAGTGCACTTCCTGGTGCTGCGTGGCATCAAGGAAGCAGCGTTCATCAACCTGGTCACCACCGTGGCCAAGGTGGTGCCGCTGGTGCTGTTCGCGCTGATCTGCCTGTTTGCCTTCAGGCTCGACATCTTCACCGCCGACATCTGGGCCCTGGGTACACCGGAGCTGGGCAGCGTGATGAACCAGGTGCGCAACATGATGCTGGTCACCGTGTGGGTGTTCATCGGCATCGAGGGCGCGAGCATCTTCTCGTCCCGGGCGGAAAAGCGCTCTGACGTGGGCAAGGCCACGGTCATCGGCTTTGTCACCGTGCTGCTGTTCCTGGTGCTGGTCAACGTACTGTCGCTGGGCATCATGACCCAACCGGAACTGGCCAAGCTGCAGAACCCGTCGATGGCAGCCGTACTGGAGCATGTGGTCGGCCACTGGGGCGCGGTGCTGATCAGCGTCGGCCTGATCATCTCGCTGTTGGGGGCCTTGCTTTCGTGGGTACTGCTGTGCGCCGAGATCATGTTCGCTGCCGCCAAAGACCACACCATGCCGGAGTTCCTGCGCCGCGAAAATGCCAACCAGGTACCGGCCAACGCCCTGTGGCTTACCAACGCCATGGTGCAGATCTTCCTGGTGATCACGCTGTTCTCCAACAGCACCTACCTGTCGCTGATCTACCTCGCCACCTCGATGATCCTGGTGCCCTACCTGTGGTCGGCAGCCTATGCGTTCCTGCTGGCACTGCGCAGCGAAACCTACGAGCAGGCCCTGGCCGAACGCAAGAAAGACCTGATCATCGGCGGCATCGCCCTGCTGTACGCCATCTGGCTGCTGTACGCCGGCGGCGTGAAATACCTGCTGCTCTCGGCCCTGCTCTACGCACCTGGGGCGATTTTGTTCGCCAAAGCCAAGCGTGAAGTTGGCCAACCTATCTTCACCAACGTGGAAAAACTGATCTTCGCAGCCGTGGTCATTGGCGCCTTGGTGGCAGCTTATGGCCTGTACGACGGCTTCCTGACCCTTTGACCCACGTCTTCGTTCAATTGGAGGAATGAAACCATGTCCGCTGAAAAACAGAAGTACGGTGTCCACTCCGAAGCCGGCAAACTGCGCAAAGTGATGGTTTGCTCGCCGGGCCTGGCGCACAAGCGCCTGACGCCGAGCAACTGTGACGAGCTGCTGTTCGACGATGTGATCTGGGTCGACCAGGCCAAGCGTGACCATTTCGACTTCGTCACCAAAATGCGCGAGCGCGGCGTGGATGTGCTGGAAATGCACAACCTGCTGACCGACATCGTGCAGCAACCCGAAGCCCTCAAGTGGATCCTTGACCGCAAGATTACCTCTGACACCGTGGGTGTCGGCCTGACCAACGAGGTGCGTAGCTGGCTCGAAGGGCTGGAACCACGCCACCTGGCAGAGTTTCTGATTGGCGGCGTGGCAGGCCAGGACCTTCCAGTCAGCGAAGGCGCCGAAGTGATCAAGATGTACAACAAGTACCTCGGCCACTCCAGCTTCATTCTGCCACCACTGCCTAACACCCAGTTCACCCGCGACACCACCTGCTGGATCTACGGTGGCGTGACGCTCAACCCGATGTACTGGCCTGCGCGACGCCAGGAAACCCTGCTGACCACAGCCATTTACAAGTTCCACAAGGAATTCACCGGTGCTGACTTCCAGGTCTGGTATGGCGACCCGGACAAGGATCACGGCAACGCCACCCTCGAGGGCGGCGACGTGATGCCGGTCGGCAAGGGCATCGTGCTGATCGGCATGGGTGAGCGCACCTCGCGCCATGCCATCGGCCAACTCGCTCAGAACCTGTTCGAGAAAGGCGCGGCCGAGAAAATCATCGTCGCCGGGCTGCCGAAGTCCCGCGCGGCGATGCACCTGGACACCGTGTTCAGCTTCTGCGACCGCGACTTGGTAACGGTATTCCCGGAGGTGGTGAAAGAGATCAAGCCATTCATCATCACCCCAGACTCCAGCAAGCCCTATGGCATGAACATCGCGCCCCAGGATGCCTCGTTCCTCGAGGTGGTATCCGAGCAGTTGCTGGGCAAGAAAGACAAGCTGCGCGTGGTCGAGACCGGCGGCAACAGCTTTGCCGCCGAGCGCGAGCAGTGGGATGACGGCAACAACGTGGTGGCCATCGAGCCGGGCGTGGTCATCGGCTATGACCGCAACACCTACACCAACACCCTGCTGCGCAAGGCCGGCATCGAGGTCATCACCATCAGCGCCGGCGAACTGGGCCGGGGCCGGGGCGGCGGCCACTGCATGACCTGCCCGATTGTGCGTGACCCGATCGACTACTAACGACCATTGCACCCGGCCGCGCCCACAAAGTGCCGGCCGGGACACTACCGAACTCAAGGAGAAGCAATCATGGCGTTCAACATTCACAACCGCAACCTGCTCAGCCTGGAACACCACACCAACCGCGAGCTGCGCTACCTGCTGGACCTGTCCCGCGACCTCAAGCGTGCCAAGTACACTGGCACCGAGCAGCAGCACCTGAAGGGCAACAATATCGCGCTGATCTTCGAAAAAACCTCCACCCGTACCCGCTGCGCCTTCGAAGTGGCGGCTTACGACCAGGGCGCGAACGTTACCTACATCGACCCCAACTCTTCGCAGATCGGCCACAAAGAGAGCATGAAGGACACCGCCCGCGTGCTCGGGCGCATGTACGACGCCATCGAGTACCGTGGCTTCAAGCAGGAAATCGTCGAAGAGCTGGCCAAGTTTGCCGGCGTACCGGTGTTCAACGGCCTGACCGATGAGTACCACCCCACCCAGATGATCGCTGACGTGCTCACCATGCGCGAGAACAGCGACAAGCCGCTGCACGACATCAGCTACGCCTACCTGGGCGACGCCCGCAACAACATGGGCAACTCGCTGCTGCTGATTGGCGCCAAGCTCGGCATGGATGTGCGCATCGCCGCGCCAAAGGCACTTTGGCCGCATGACGACCTGGTCGAGCGCTGCAAGAAGTACGCTGAGGAAAGCGGCGCCCGCATCACCCTCACCGAAGACCCGAAAGCGGCGGTCAAGGGTGTGGACTTTGTGCATACCGACGTATGGGTATCGATGGGCGAGCCGATCGAAGCCTGGGGTGAGCGCATCAAGCAGCTCAAGCCTTACCAGGTGAATGCCGAGCTGATGAAGTCCACTGGCAACCCACGGACCAAGTTCATGCACTGCCTGCCGGCGTTCCATAACTCCGACACCAAGGTAGGCAAGCAGATCGCCGAACAATACCCGGACCTGGCCAACGGCATCGAAGTGACTGACGACGTGTTCGAGTCGCCGGCCTGCATCGCCTTCGAGCAGGCGGAAAACCGCATGCACACCATCAAAGCGATCCTGGTGTCGACCCTGGCTGACCTCTGACAACCACCCCGCTCCTGTGGGAGCTGGCTTGCCGGCGATGCAGGCAACCCGGTGCATGGCACCGGCTTCGCCGGTGATCGCCGGCAAGCCAGCTCCCACAAAGGATCGAGGTGCTCACCCCATCTGCGTAAAGGACATTCCCCATGCGTATCGTTGTTGCATTGGGCGGCAACGCCCTGCTGCGTCGCGGCGAGCCCATGACCGCTGACAACCAGCGCGCCAATATCCGCACCGCCACCGAACAGATCGCCAAGATTCACCCTGGCAACGAACTGGTCATCGCCCACGGCAACGGTCCGCAAGTCGGGCTGCTGTCGCTTCAGGCACTGTCCTACAAGCCTGACGAGGCTTACCCACTGGACGTGCTGGGTGCCGAAACCGAAGGCATGATCGGCTACATGATCGAACAGGAACTGGGCAACCTGCTGGCCTTCGAGGTGCCGTTCGCCACCCTGCTGACCCAGGTGGAAGTGGACGCCAACGACCCCGCCTTCAAGGACCCGACCAAGTTCATCGGCCCGGTCTACAGCAAGGAAGAGGCCGAGCGCCTGGCCAAAGAGAAAGGCTGGGTGGTCAAGGCCGATGGCGACAAGTACCGCCGTGTGGTGGCCAGCCCGAAACCCAAGCGCATCTTCGAAATCCGCCCGATCAAGTGGCTGTTGGAAAAGAACAGCATCGTGATTTGCGCAGGCGGTGGCGGCATCCCCACCATGTACGATGAAAACCGCAAGCTCAAAGGTATCGAAGCGGTGATCGACAAGGACCTGTGCTCGGCACTGCTGGCCGAGCAACTGGAAGCCGACCTTCTGATTATCGCCACTGACGTCGATGCAGCCTACATTGACTGGGGCAAGCCGACGCAGAAGGCCATTGCCCAGGCTCATCCGGACGAACTCGAGCGCCTTGGCTTCGCCGCAGGCTCCATGGGGCCGAAGGTGCAAGCGGCCAGTGACTTTGCCCGCAACACCGGCAAGGTGGCGGTAATCAGTTCGCTGGAAAACATTGAAGACATTGTCAAAGGTACTGCCGGCACACGGGTTTCCACCGCGAAGCCTGGGATCAGCTACCGTTGAATGCAGTTGGCGGGCGCCAGGTGCCCGCCGTTTTCGACCTTCCAAAGGAGCTAGCCATGGCCCAGTACCACCCCGGTCATGTACACATCGAGCGCACTGCGCTGAACAATACCGACCACAGCTATGACCTGAACATCGAGTACGAAGCAGCGTCGGACCCCAAGGAAGGCAGAGGCATTCAGTTCCGCATGCATGGCAGCATCGAAGGCAAGCCTGTGGAAGAAAAGTTCTTCCTCGCCAAGGACCAGGTGCTGCCAAGCTTTCTCATGCTGCTGACTCGCAAGGCGCAGTCGTATCTGGCGCCGCCGAAGAAATTCGAGAACCTGAGTTCGCCGCACAAACTCTACGACTATATGTTTGCGGACATTCGCGAAAAGCTCGATGTCAAATCGGGCGACCCGATCAAGCCTGAACATCTCGAGTGAATTCAAGATCTCGGGGCTGCTTTGCAGCCCATTCGCGGCACAAGGCCGCTCCTACAGGAGAATGCGTAAACTTTGTGTCGCGATAGGGCCGCACAGCGGCCCCGGCGATGTTAAGGCATACTACCGCCCTCCCCGGCCATCACCTTTCGCCTCCTCATGCGCATCCACGTCAGCTTCATCGACCGCGTCGGCATCACCCAGGAAGTCCTCGCCCTGCTCGGTGCCCGCCACCTCAACCTGGACGCCGTGGAGATGGTCCCGCCGAACGTCTACATCGACGCCCCCACCCTCAGCCCCGCCGTGCTCGAAGAACTGCATGATGCACTGTTCGAGGTGCAAGGCGTGCAATCGGTAGACGTGGTCGACATCCTCCCCGGCCAGCGTCGTCACCTGCAGCTCGATGCCCTGCTGGCAGCGATGAGCGACCCAGTGCTGGCAGTGGACAGCGCAGGCCTGGTGCTGCTGGCCAACCCGGCGCTGATCGCCTTGTGCGGCCGCGAATCCGCCGGGCGCTCGGTGGGTGAACTGTTCGGCGACCCCGCGCTGCTGCAGGCGCTTTTGGACAACAACTTCCACCTGCCCATGCGCGAGATGCAGCTCAACGGCCAGAGCCTGCTGCTGGACGCCATGCCGATCACCAACGCCGGTGGCCTGCTGACGCTGTACCCCCCAACCCGCATGGGCGAACGCCTGTCGGCGCTGCACCACGACCATGCCGAAGGCTTCGATGCCCTGCTCGGCGAGTCGCCCGCCATCCGCACGCTCAAGGCCCGCGCCCTGCGCGTGGCGGCGCTCGATGCACCGCTGCTGGTGCATGGCGAAACCGGCACTGGCAAAGAGCTGGTAGCCCGCGCCTGCCATGCCATCAGCAGCCGCCATGCGGCACCGTTCCTGGCCCTGAACTGTGCCGCACTGCCCGAAAGCCTGGCCGAGAGCGAGTTGTTCGGTTACGCCCCTGGCGCCTTCACCGGCGCGCAACGCGGTGGCAAGCCCGGGCTGATGGAGCTGGCCAACCAGGGCACGGTGTTCCTTGATGAAATTGGCGAAATGTCACCGTATTTGCAGGCCAAGCTGCTGCGTTTTCTAAGCGATGGCAGCTTCCGTCGGGTGGGCGGTGACCGCGAAGTGAAGGTGGACGTGCGCATCATCAGCGCCACCCACCGCGACCTGGAGCGCATGGTCGCCGAAGGCAGCTTCCGCGAAGACCTGTTCTACCGCCTCAACGTGCTCAACCTGCAGGTACCGCCCCTGCGCGACAGGGGCCAGGACATCCTGATGCTGGCGCACTTCTTCATGCAGCAAGCCTGCACGCAGATCCAGCGCCAAGCCTGCCGGCTGACCCCCGCCACCCACTCTGCACTGCTGGCCAACCCTTGGCCGGGCAACGTGCGCCAGCTACAGAACGTGATTTTCCGCGCTGCGGCCATCTGCGAGGGCAACCTGGTGGATATCGGCGACCTGGACATTGCCGGCACCTCGGTGGCCCGCGGGCAGGACGGCGAAGTGGCCAGCCTGGAACAGGCCGTGGGTGATTTCGAGCGGGAGCTGTTACAGCGCCTGTATGCCAGTTACCCGTCGACGCGGCAGCTGGCCGGGCGCTTGCAAACTTCGCATACCGCTATTGCCCAGCGACTGCGTAAATATGGAATACCCGGGAAACTTTGAAGCGTGTCGTCAAAACCGACAGCTCATTCAGACTTTTCCTAGCCGCGTAGCCGCAATTGACTGGAGTGCTCGCCGTAGAATGGTGACATCGTAATTTCGCATGTCACCTTGAACGAAGAGTACCTTGATGTTTGAACTCGATTTTTACGGGACACTTGTAGCCGCCTCTTTAGTACTGCTACTGGGGCGCGGGCTGGTCGCGCGTATTGGTTTCCTGCGCGTTTACAATATCCCCGAACCTGTTGCAGGCGGATTGGTCGTTGCCTTGGCACTCTTGGCATTACGCAGCTTCGATATACAGGTCCAGTTTGATACCTCATTGCAAACCCCGTTGATGCTGGCGTTCTTCGCCACCATCGGTTTGAGTGCAGACTTCGCCAGCCTGAAGAAAGGCGGGCGCGTGGTCGCCGTGTTCCTGCTGGTGGTGACTGGCTTGCTCCTGGTGCAGAACGCCATGGGCATCGGCCTGGCAACGGCCTTGGGGCTCGACCCGTTGATGGGCCTGCTGGCGGGTTCGATCAGCCTCTCCGGTGGCCACGGCACAGGCGCCGCCTGGGGCGCGACGTTCACTGAAAAATTTGGCCTGCCTTCGGCCTCCGAACTGGCGATGGCCTCTGCCACTTTCGGCCTGGTATTGGGCGGCCTGATTGGCGGCCCGGTTGCCAGGCTGCTGATCAAGCGGGTAAAGACGCACGGCAGCGATGAAGAAGCCCCCCAACTACCAAAAGGCTTTGAGCAGCCGAATAAAGAGCGCCTGATTACATCATCTTCATTCATCGAAACCTTGGCCCTGATTGCCGTCAGCTTGCTGGCGGGCACCCTCCTTCACGGTTTATTGAAAAGCACTGCATTTGAATTACCGACCTTCGTGTGCGTATTGTTCGTCGGCGTGCTGTTGCGCAACGGTCTTTCCGCATTCGGTTTCTACCGTGTATTCGAGCGGGAAGTTTCGGTCTTGGGCAATGTCAGTTTGTCCCTGTTCCTGGCCATTGCCTTGATGTCGCTGAAGTTGTGGGACCTGGCCGCACTGGCCTTACCCTTCTTTATATTGCTGGCCACGCAAACACTGGTCATGGCACTGTTCGCGATCTTCGTGACGTTCAGGGTGATGGGCCGCAACTACGATGCGGCAGTACTGGCTGCCGGGCACTGCGGCTTCGGCCTGGGGGCAACGCCGACGGCCATCGCCAACATGCAGGCAGTGACCCAGCGCTACGGCGCCTCGCACATCGCCTTCCTGGTAGTGCCGATGGTAGGGGCGTTCTTCATCGATATCATCAATGTCATCGTGATCAAGCTGTACCTGGCATTACCCTTTTTAGCGTGAGTTAAAACATCCAACCGTCCATGTAGCCACTACTGGGCATGACCGGGTCTACCGGGGCCTCACAACGCTGGGTGCATTGGCATTGTGGGCTGTCGGCATGACCCCGTTCGAGGCTATCAACCATTCGATGTCGCTGATTCCAACCGGCGGCTTTTCAAATCCTCACCATACTGGTTCTGGTCTCTCCTGCGTTCTGGCGGTTCTAGGCGGACTGATCGAGAAAATCGCCAATAACATCGTCGCGGCTCTACCCCATGATGTCGTAATCCTGGCGGCATCATGGCGATATTGCGCAGGCGACGCTGCCAGCCACCGGCCGTTTGGCGGGTGTGGCGGGGCCTGGCAGCGCTTGATTACGCAACCCGCTTGGTTCACCTGAGAACGGTTGTTCGGTAGACTACCGGACGGGTGCCAACTGCACAGTGCAGTGAGGCAGGTTAAAAAACAGCGCAGGTCGGGCCGCCATGCGGGAGTACCTGCGCCTATGCAAAAAAAAGAAATGCCTCGCGCCCAGAAGCTGGCCGAGCGTGCCTTCGCCAACCTTGAACGCTTTGTACACATTGAAGCGGTCAGCGGCGTTGTTCTACTGATTGCCGCCGTCGCCGCCCTGATCTGGGCGAACTCCCCGTCTGCCGACAGTTATGAAGCCCTCTGGCATACCCCTTTGACGATCGGCGTGGGTTCGCTGGTCTATTCGCAATCTCTGCATTTCTGGATCAATGACGGCCTGATGACCATCTTCTTCCTGGTCGTTGGCATGGAAATCCGCCGGGAGATCCACGAGGGCGCCCTGTCCAGCCTGCGCCAGGCTACCCTGCCCATGGCAGCCGCCGTCGGCGGGGTAGCGGTGCCCGCACTTCTCTACCTGAGTTTTGGCCACGCGTCGGCAGAACAACAAGGCTGGGCAGTTCCAACCGCCACGGATATCGCATTTGCGGTCGGCGTATTGGCGCTGCTCGGCAAATCCATCCCGTCCAACGTACGGGTGTTTCTGCTCGCCCTGGCAATCATCGATGACATCATCGCAGTCCTGATCATCGCATTCTTCTATTCAGGCGGCCTTGATTACAGCGGTTTCGGCGTTGCCGTGATCGGCCTGCTAATGGTGATCGGGCTGCAGAAGATCGGTGTGGGTACGGCCTACGCCTATATCGTTCCTGGCGCTCTGGTCTGGCTGGGCATCTTGTTGACCGGAGCCCACCCCACCCTCGCAGGCGTTGTGCTGGGCCTGATGACACCGGTGACCGCCATGCCGATGCGTGAGCGGCCACTGGATGCAATTACCCGTTTCACCGGAGAATTGCTGGGGCGGGCCAAAGCCCCCGAGCAAGATGCCAGCGACCTCATCGACCCTTTGAAACGACTGCGTCTGGCGCAGCGCGAACTGGTGCCGCCGGTGGTACGCATGCAAGGCGCCCTGCACCCTTGGGTAGCTTTCGGCATCATGCCTGTGTTTGCCTTGGCCAATGCCGGCGTCAGCCTTTCGGGCGTAGACCTGTCCGCCGAGGCCCCCCAGTGGGTCATGATCGCCGTGGCTGTCGCACTGGTCGCTGGCAAGCCCTTGGGCATCGTGTGTGTCAGTTGGCTGATGGTCCGCCTGGGCTGGTGCATACTTCCCGCTGACGTCAACTGGCGTAGCATCATCCTGGTTGGGCTGCTGGCCGGCATCGGCTTCACCATGTCGATCTTCATCGCCAACCTCGCCTTCGTCGACCCTGGCTCACTGGGAGCAGCGAAACTTGGCGTTCTGTCCGCGTCGTTGATCGCGGCCGTACTGGGCTTGACCTGGGGCGTATGGAGCATACGCAGAGCAGCATCTGCGACCAGAGCAAGTTCGCCCGCCTAGCAACATTCCTGGTGTGGCGGTCCAGCATGACCGAGCAAGTGGATCGCCATATCTGCCCCCTACAACCTGTGTCGGGTAGGCCCGTTCGGTAAAACACGCCATACCCGGTTACGAAGAAACGCGTGCCCTGCTGGAAACTCAGCCGATCACGGATTTGGGTTTTCTTCTCTGGAAGTTTCTGGCCAATGTCGTTTCGTATCCTTCGGGCATCCCCGGCGGGCTCTTTTTGCCTTCGCTGAGTATTGGCGCCGCATTCGCGCCACTGCTGTCAGTGCTACCCGATGTCGATCCCCAAGCATGCGCACTACTTGGAATGGGCGCCTACCTTGCCGGAGTGACCCGTTCCCCACTGGCCGCCTTGGACGCGTGCAATACGCTGTTCAATGGCTTCGATCACGGCTTTTTCGACACGATCAATCGTCTCGCCTGAAGCAGGGTGATTGTCGGCGAGTTGCAATGCAAGTGGCAGGCCGCGTACGAATGGGCATGTATCGATTTAGTTACAGTGCAACGAAATCAATACACGCCCATTCGAGAGCGCCTCCACAGGGGTTTGATGCCCAAACGGTTTTTCCTGGCCTGCCACCTGTAGCGTTTTCGTTCCATGAAAACCAGATGACAATCCAAGAAACTATCTAACTAATTGTTTTATATGGATTTTTATTAACTGGCCGTATTTTTGCTTAGAGAATCCCAACCCAAGAGCGCGGAGCCACCGCGCCCAACGCCCTGCTTCCCGAGGATTCCCCATGAGCGAGTTGCGTTTCACTGAAGATCACGAATGGCTGCGCGTCGAAGCCGATGGCAGCGTCACCGTGGGCATCACTGCCTACGCCCAGAACGCCCTTGGCGATGTGGTTTTCGTGCAACTGCCCGAGTTGCAGCAGTATGAGAAAGGTAGCGAAGCGTCCACCGTCGAGTCGGTCAAGGCCGCCAGCGGCGTGTACATGCCGCTGACCGGCGAAGTGGTCGAGGTCAACGGCCAGCTCGAAAGCAGCCCTGAACTGGTCAACGAAGACCCGATGGGGGAAGGCTGGTTCTTCCGCTTCAACCCGGCCGACATGAGCGAAGTCACCGCCCTGCTCGACCAGGACGCCTACGACCGCCTGATCAAAGCCAACGACGACGCCTGAGGAACCCCGCCATGACCATCAACCTCAGCACCGCCAACGAATTCATTGCCCGTCACATCGGCCCGCGCGCCGCTGACGAGCAGGCCATGCTCGCCGCCCTGGGCTTCGACTCGCTGGACGCCATGACGGCCGCAGTCATCCCCGACAGCATCAAGGGCACCAGCGTACTGGGCTCGCACGACGGCCAGAGCGAAGCCGACGCGCTCGCCGCGCTCAAGGCCATCGCCGGCAAGAACCAGCTGTTCAAAAGCTACATCGGCCAAGGCTACTACAACACCCACACCCCGGCGCCGATCCTGCGCAACCTGCTGGAAAACCCGGCCTGGTACACCGCCTACACCCCGTACCAGCCAGAAATTTCCCAAGGCCGCCTGGAGGCGCTGCTGAACTTCCAGACCCTGATCAGCGACCTGACCGGCCTGCCGATCGCCAACGCCTCCCTGCTCGACGAAGCCACTGCTGCGGCCGAGGCCATGACCTTCTGCAAGCGTCTGTCGAAGAACAAGGCCAGCCATGCCTTCTTCGCCTCTGTGCACTGCCACCCGCAAACCCTCGACGTACTGCGCACCCGTGCCGAGCCGCTGGGTATCGAGGTGGTGGTTGGCGACGAGCGCGAGCTGGGCGATGTAAGCGCCTTCTTCGGCGCCCTGCTGCAATACCCCGCCAGCAACGGTGAAGTGTTCAACTACCGTGAAGTGGTACAGCGCTTCCACGCTGCCAACGCGCTGGTCGCCGTCGCGGCCGACCTGCTGGCCCTGACCCTGCTGACCCCACCGGGCGAATTCGACGCCGACGTGGCCATCGGCAGCGCCCAGCGTTTTGGCGTGCCACTGGGCTTCGGTGGCCCGCACGCGGCCTACTTCGCCACCCGTGACGCGTTCAAGCGCGACATGCCGGGCCGCCTGGTCGGCGTATCGATCGACCGCTTCGGCAAAACCGCCCTGCGCCTGGCCATGCAGACCCGCGAGCAGCACATCCGCCGCGAAAAGGCCACCAGCAACATCTGCACCGCCCAAGTGCTGCTGGCCAACATCGCCAGCATGTTCGCCGTCTACCACGGCCCGGCCGGCCTCAAGCGCATTGCCGAACGCACCCATGCACTGACCGCGATCCTGGCCGCCGGCCTGAAGACGCTGGGCGTACAGGTAGTGGGCGCCAGCGCCTTCGACACCCTGACCCTGGCCACTGGCACTGCCACCGCAACCCTTCATGACAAGGCACGCGCCCAGGGCATCAACCTGCGCCAGGTCGACGCCGCCCACGTGGGCCTGTCGCTGGACGAAACCAGCAGCCAGGCTGACGTTGAATCCCTGTGGCAGCTGTTCGGTGACGACAAGGCCCAGCCTGACTTCGCCGCCCTGGCTGCCAGCACCGGTTCGCTGCTGCCTGCCGCCCTGCTGCGCCAGTCGGCCATCCTCGAACACCCGGTGTTCAACCGTTACCACAGCGAAACCGAGCTGATGCGCTACCTGCGCCGCCTGGCCGACAAGGACCTGGCGCTGGACCGCAGCATGATCCCGCTGGGCTCGTGCACCATGAAGCTGAACGCGGCCAGTGAAATGATCCCGGTCACCTGGGCCGAGTTCGGCAACCTGCACCCGTTCGCCCCGGCCGCGCAAAGCCAGGGCTACCTGCAGATGACCACCGAGCTGGAGGCCATGCTGTGCGCCGCCACCGGCTATGACGCCGTGTCGCTGCAGCCCAACGCCGGCTCCCAAGGCGAGTACGCAGGCCTGCTGGCCATCCGCGCCTACCACCGCAGCCGTGGCGAAAGCCACCGCGACATCTGCCTGATCCCGTCGTCGGCCCACGGCACCAACCCGGCCACCGCACACATGGCTGGCATGCGCGTAGTCGTCACCGCCTGTGACGCCCGCGGCAACGTCGATGTCGAGGACCTGCGCGCCAAGGCCATCGAGCACCGCGAGCGCCTGGCCGCGATCATGATCACCTACCCGTCGACCCACGGTGTGTTCGAGGAAGCGATCGGCGAAATCTGCGCGATCATCCACGACAACGGTGGCCAGGTGTACATCGACGGCGCCAACATGAACGCCATGGTCGGCCTGTGCGCCCCGGGCAAGTTCGGCGGCGACGTGTCTCACCTGAACCTGCACAAGACCTTCTGCATCCCCCACGGTGGCGGCGGCCCGGGCGTTGGCCCGATTGGCGTCAAGTCGCACCTGGCGCCGTTCCTGCCTGGCCATGCGCAGCTGGAAAACACCCAAGGGGCGGTGTGCGCCGCACCGTTCGGCAGCGCCAGCATCCTGCCAATCACCTGGATGTACATCCGCATGATGGGCGGTGCCGGCCTCAAGCGTGCTTCGCAGATGGCGATCCTCAACGCCAACTACATCGCCCGCCGCCTGGAAGAGCACTATCCTGTTCTGTATACCGGTGGCAATGGCCTGGTGGCCCACGAGTGCATCCTCGACCTGCGCCCACTGAAAGACACCAGCGGCATCAGCGTCGACGACGTGGCCAAGCGCCTGATCGACTTCGGTTTCCACGCCCCGACCATGTCCTTCCCGGTGGCCGGCACGCTGATGATCGAACCGACCGAAAGTGAGGCCAAGGAAGAACTGGACCGCTTCTGTGACGCGATGATCCAGATCCGCGAAGAAATCCGTGCGGTCGAAAGCGGTAGCCTGGACAAGGACGACAACCCGCTCAAGAACGCCCCGCACACGGCGGCCGAGCTGGTTGGCGAGTGGGCCCACGGCTACAGCCGCGAGCAGGCGGTCTACCCGCTGCCAAGCCTGGTGGAAAGCAAGTACTGGCCGCCGGTCGGCCGGGTCGACAACGTGTTCGGCGACCGCAACCTGGTGTGCGCTTGCCCGTCGATCGAGAGCTATCAGGACGCCTGATTACGCTCCGGCCCGCTCCCACAGGGTTCACCGTCCGCCTAATTTTCCTGGCTGGAGGAACCACCATGTCACTGAGCGTCTTCGACCTGTTCAAGATCGGCATCGGCCCCTCCAGCTCCCATACGGTCGGCCCGATGCGTGCTGCCGCACGTTTCGCCGAAGGGCTGCGCCGTGATGACCTGCTCACCCGCACCGCCAGCGTCAAGGCCGAGCTGTATGGCTCCCTGGGCGCCACCGGCAAGGGCCACGGCAGTGACAAGGCCGTACTGCTAGGCCTTGAAGGTGAACACCCCGACTCCGTCGACACCGGCTCCATACCAGGCCGCCTGCAGGCCATCCGCGACAGCGGCCACATCAACCTGCTGGGCGAACAGCGCATTGCGTTCATCGAAAAGCAGCACCTGGCAATGATCCGCAAGCCACTGGACTACCACCCAAACGGCATGATCTTCCGCGCCTTCGACGACGCCGGCCTGCAAATCCGCAGCCGCGAATACTACTCGGTGGGCGGTGGTTTCGTGGTCGACGAGGATGCCGCCGGCCACGACCGTATCGTCGAGGACAGCACCGTACTGCCCTACCCGTTCAAGACCGCCAAGGAACTGCTTGGCCACTGCACCACGCAGAACCTGTCGGTGAGCCAGGTGATGCTGGCCAACGAGGCCGCCTGGCGCCCGGAGGCGGAGACCCGCGCCGGGCTGCTGCGTATCTGGCAGGTGATGCAGGATTGCGTCGAAGCCGGCTGCCAGAATGAAGGCATCCTGCCGGGCGGGCTCAAGGTCAAGCGGCGGGCGCCAGCCCTGTATCGCCAGCTGAGCCGTCACCCGGAGGCCAGCCTGCGCGATGCGCTGTCGGTGCTCGACTGGGTCAACCTTTATGCCCTGGCGGTGAACGAGGAAAACGCCAATGGCGGGCGTGTGGTTACCGCGCCCACCAACGGCGCGGCGGGCATCGTCCCGGCGGTGCTGCACTACTACATGCGCTTCGTGCCGGGCGCCAGCGACGACGGGGTGGTGCGTTTTCTGCTCACCGCCGCGGCGATCGGCATCCTGTACAAGGAGAACGCCTCCATCTCCGGCGCCGAAGTGGGCTGCCAGGGTGAAGTCGGCGTGGCCTGCTCCATGGCCGCCGGCGCGCTGTGCGAAGTGATGGGCGGCACCGTGCAGCAGGTGGAAAACGCTGCCGAAATCGGCATGGAACACAACCTGGGCCTGACCTGCGACCCGATCGGCGGGTTGGTCCAGGTGCCCTGCATCGAGCGCAATGCCATGGGCTCGGTGAAAGCGATCAACGCGGTGCGCATGGCCTTGCGCGGCGACGGCCAGCACTTCGTGTCGCTCGACAAGGTCATCCGCACCATGCGCCAGACCGGCGCCGACATGAAAAGCAAATACAAGGAGACCGCCCGCGGCGGTCTTGCCGTCAACATCATCGAATGTTGACCCAACAATAAACCCAAGGAGTCACCGATGTCCGAAACACTGCTCAAGACCCCACTGCACGCCCTGCACCTGGAACTGGGTGCGCGCATGGTGCCGTTTGCCGGCTACGACATGCCGGTGCAGTACCCGCTGGGCGTGCTCAAGGAACACCTGCACACCCGTGAGCAGGCCGGCCTGTTCGATGTCTCGCACATGGGCCAGATCATCCTGCGCGGAGCCGATGCCGCCAAGGCCCTGGAAAGCCTGGTGCCGGTGGATATCATCGACCTGCCGGTGGGCATGCAGCGCTACGCCATGTTCACCAATGAACAAGGCGGCATCCTTGACGACCTGATGGTTGCCAACCTGGGCGACGACACTCTGTTCCTGGTGGTCAACGCCGCCTGCAAGGACCAGGACCTGGCCCACCTGCAAACGCACATCGGTGGCCGTTGCGAGGTGCAGCCGCTGTTCGAACAACGTGCCCTGCTTGCCCTGCAAGGGCCGGCAGCGGTCAAGGTGCTGGAGCGCCTGGCCCCGGAAGTGGCCGGCATGACCTTCATGCAGTTCCGGCCGGTAAAACTGCTGGGTGAAGACTGCTTCGTCAGCCGCTCAGGCTACACCGGCGAAGACGGCTACGAAATTTCGGTACCGGTCCAGGCCGCCGAAGCCTTGGCCCGCCGCCTGCTGGCCGAGCCCGAAGTACAGCCTATCGGCCTGGGCGCACGCGACTCGCTGCGCCTGGAAGCCGGCCTGTGCCTGTATGGCCATGACATGAATACCGAGACCACCCCGATCGAAGCCAGCCTGCTGTGGGCGATATCCAAGGTGCGCCGTGCCGACGGTGCACGTGCGGCAGGCTTCCCCGGCGCCGAAGCGATCTTTGCCCACCAGCGCGACGGTGTGGCGCGCAAACGTGTCGGCCTGTTGCCGCAGGAGCGCACGCCAGTACGTGAAGGCGCGGATATTGTCGATGCAAACGATAAGCCGGTAGGTAAAGTGTGCAGCGGCGGCTTTGGCCCGACACTCGGCGCACCTGTTGCAATGGGTTATATCGATAGCGAACATGCTGCACTCGACACCGCACTGTTTGCCGTGGTGCGCGGCAAGAAGGTGGCCTTGAAAGTCAGCAAAATGCCTTTCGTGGCGCAACGTTACTACCGTGGTTGAAACGGCTTTGTGAAGGTTATGGCCAGGTTCGACATATTCGTTTTCGAACCTGCCCAATAACTTTTGAACATGGCGCCAGGCCAGGCGCCATGCCGTTTCCGACAAATTGGTCGGTTATCGGCAAGCGGCCGATTTTCCATTCGACCAAGGGCTTGTTTTTCGCTCGGGAGTTGTCGTAGAGTCACTGCACTGTGTTTGCATGGGTCGCAACAGTTCGTGACCTGGGCCAGTAGCCGCAATCTGCTACAACCCGTTCGACGTCTCTTACTTTCCTGCAACCCAGCCCAGTAGTCTTTTGCTTACAAACAATGCAGAAGAAACTGTCATCAAAATTTAAGTTTCATAGGAAATAAGACAATGGCTGAGCGTCAGAACGGTACCGTCAAGTGGTTCAATGACGAAAAAGGTTACGGTTTCATCACCCCAGAACAAGGTCCGGATCTGTTCGTGCACTTCCGCGCCATCCAGGGCAACGGCTTCAAAAGCCTGAAAGAAGGCCAGAAAGTGACCTTCGTTGCTGTGCAAGGCCAAAAAGGCATGCAGGCTGACGAAGTCCAGGCTGAAGCCTGATACTTCTAGAAAAGAGCCCCTGCGTTGACGCGCAGGGGCTTTTTTTTGCTTGCGATTCCATAGAATGAGCTTTTTCCCCTGGAGTTGCCGAGCGATGCCCAAGCCCCACCTTATCCCTCAGGGGGACTTCCCCGCTGCTGGCCTGGGCCGACGACTGGCCGCGATGTTCTATGACTTCCTGTTATGTACTGCGCTGCTCATCGTGACCGCCGGTGCCTACAAGCTGATCCAGATGGCGATCATTGGCGAAGCGCGCATGCGTGAGCTGACCGAAGCCGGCGCACTGGATGGCGACCCCCTGTTGTCGACGGTACTGCTGTTCGCCTTGTTTGGCTTCTTTGCCAAGTTCTGGACCCATGGCGGGCAGACGCTGGGCATGCAGGTGTGGGGCGTGCGCGTGCAGAATGCGGATGGTTCGGCCATCAGCCTGTGGCAGGCGTTGTTGCGCTTCGTGGTATCGATTGCCTCATGGCTATGCCTGGGGCTGGGGTTCTTCTGGGTGTTGATCGACAAGCGCAAGCGTGGCTGGCATGACATCTATTCGGAAAGCCAGCTGGTGCGGGTGCCGAAGCAAAAGAAATGACTTGAGCCTTGTGTTGCCTTGCTCCGGCCCTATCGCCGGCAAGCCAGCTCCCACAGGTACCCGACAATGCTCAGCATTCGTGCTGAACCTGTGGGAGCTGGCTTGCCGGCGATAGGGCCATCAGCCACAAAAAAGCCGACACTGGGGTCGGCTTTTTTGTACAAATCAGGCCACTATCCTGCCCGGCGCAATAGCCAGACACCGGCCAAGGCACAGATCCCCGCCGGGATCACCACCGCCAGCAGCGGCGGGAAGCCGAACACCTGGCTGGATGGCCCCAGCAGGTCCTGGGCAATGCGGAACACGAAACCCACCAGCACACCGGTGAACACGCGCTGGCCAAGGGTTACCGAGCGCAGCGGGCCGAAGATGAAGGAAATCGCCATCAGCACCAGCGCCGCGGTGACCATCGGCTGCAGCACCTTGGTCCAGAACGCCAACCAGTAACGGGCATTGTTAAGGCCCTGGTCGGACAGGTAGTGGATGTAATCCCACAACCCGGTAATGGACAGCGACTCCGGCGCCAGGATCACCGTATTGAGCAGTTCTGGCGTGAGCGAAACGTCCCAGCGCTCCTGCGGTGCGCTGACGACTTCAGTGTGGTCGCCACGGAAGTAGGTGGTACGCACGTCGGCGAGCAACCAGTGGTCGCTCTGGTACTGCGCGCGGCGGGCGAAGCTCGAAGTAACGATCTTGCGCTCGCTGTCGAAGCGGTAACGGGTCACACCCAGCAACAGGCCGTTGGGCTGCACGGCGTTGATGTGCACGTACTCTTCACCCTGGCGGTGCCACATGCCGCGCTTGGAGCTTTGCGCCTCACCACCGCCCTGGGCCAGGGAACGGTCGGCCTGGGCCTTGTTCTCGGTCACCGGTGCCACGTATTCGCCAATCAGCAGGCCGACCAGCATCAGCACCAGCATCGGCTTCATCACCGCCCAGACGATGCGGCCGATGGACACCCCGGCCGCACGCATGATGGTCAGTTCGCTGCTGCTGGCCAGGCTGCCCAGGCCGATCAGGCAGCCGATCAGGGCGGCCATCGGCAGCATGTCGTACAGCCGCCGAGGTGCGGTGAGCATGACGAAGTTGCCAGCCTCCATCACCGTGTAGGTGTCACTCAGGTCGCTCATCTCGTCGATGAAGGCGAACAGCGAGGCCAGGCCGAGGATGATGCCCAGCACCGCAAGGATGGCCAGCAGTACGCTCTGGCCGATGTAGCGGTCCAGCTTACCCATGGGCCACCTCCGCACGACGGGCGGCGCGCTTGAGGCGCATCGGTTCCCAGTACAACAGGCCGAGGCCTATCAGCAGGAACAGGCCGTGGACCCACCACATGCCCAGGCCAATCGGCAATTTGCCCTTCTCGAGGGCGCCGCGTACGGAAATCAGCATTGTCAGGTAGGCCATGTACAAGAGAATTGCCGGCAGCAGCTTGAGGAAGCGGCCCTGGCGGGGGTTGACCCGGGACAGCGGTACCGCCAGCAGGGTCACGACGAATACCAGGATCGGCAGCGACAGCCGCCATTGCAGCTCGGCACGCTCCCGCAGGCCCTTCTTGCCGATCAGCTCGGAAGTGGGGATGGCTTCGCGCTCGGTGACTTCCTCGGCGACTTCCGGTTTGGGCAGCAGCACACCATAAGTGTCGTACTTGATCGCGCGGTAATCGGCCTGGCCCGGGTTACCGTCATAGCGATAGCCGTTTTCCAGCACCAGGTAGCGGTTGCCGTCGGCCTGGATCTCCTGGTGACCTTTTTCAGCCACCAGTACCGATGGGGCGCGGTCCTTGGTCTTGTCCTGGTTGAAGCGCTTCTCGGAGATGAACACCCCGGCCAGGTTGACGCGGTCGTCCGATAGCTGCTCGGTGTAGGTCACCCGCGAACCGTCACGCAAGGTCTGGAAGCGGCCCGGCACCAAGGTGTCGAACTCGGTCAGCGTGTCCTGCTGGGCAATGATCTGCTGCACCTGGGCAACGCCCAACGGCGCAAGGCTCAGGCTCAGCCAGGCCACCAGCAGGGCGACCAGCGCCGCCGGCGCCATGGTCAACCCCAACAGGCGCTGCTGGCTCATACCGGTTGCGGACAGCACGGTCATCTCGCTTTCCAGGTAGAGCCGCCCGTACGCCAGGAGAATGCCGAGGAACAGCCCCAGAGGCAGGATCAGTTGCAGGAAACCCGGCAGCCGGAAGCCCATGATCAGGAACAGCACGCCCGGGTCGAGCACGCCTTGGGCCGCCTGGGCCAGATACTTGATGAAGCGCCCGCTCATGATGATCACCAGCAGCACAGCGCTGACGGCGCTCAAGGTCACCAGGACCTCGCGGGACAGATAACGAAAGACGATCAAACCAGACACTCCTGGGTTGTCAGGGCGGACTGCCATGCAATGGCGCCAAACAATGACTTAGTACAGCCAAGACCAATGCCGGTTCGCCAAAGGCGAACCTCCATGTAAAGTGCGCGCATTATCCTGTGATTGACCGCGCCTGTCACTTGGCCGCGCATGAAGGCGCATAACGGGGTTGTCAGCACGCTTGCCGCAGGCTCAAACTGGCAGCTTTTCCGCTGGCGCGCGACTCCGCCGCCAGGCCCGTCCAGAGCGCTGGAACACACAGCGCCATTCGTATCGATCATTCGGGGACCCTGACATGGAACTGGTTGTAAAAAGCGTAGCTGCTGCATCCGTAAAAACCGCCACCCTGGTCATTCCGGTAGGTGAAAACCGCAAGCTCGGCGCTGTTGCCAAGGCTGTCGACCTGGCCAGCGAAGGTGCCATCAGCGCTGTGCTCAAGCGCGGCGACCTGGCTGGCAAGCCAGGCCAGACACTGCTGCTGCAGAACCTGCAGGGCCTGAAAGCCGAGCGCGTGCTGCTGGTGGGCAGCGGCAAGGACGAAGCCCTGGGCGACCGCACCTGGCGCAAACTGGTCGCCAGCGTGGCCGGCGTGCTCAAGGGCCTGAATGGCGCCGATGCAGTGCTGGCCCTGGACGATGTCGCGGTCAACAACCGCGATGCACACTACGGCAAATACCGCCTGCTGGCCGAAACCCTGCTGGACGGCGAGTACGTGTTCGACCGCTTCAAGAGCCAGAAGGTCGAGCCACGCGCCCTGAAAAAAGTCACCCTGCTGGCCGACAAGGCCGGCCAGGCCGAGGTCGAGCGCGCCGTCAAGCACGCCAGCGCCATTGCCACCGGCATGGCCTTCACCCGCGACCTGGGCAACCTGCCGCCTAACCTGTGCCACCCAAGCTTCCTCGCCGAACAGGCCAAGGAGCTGGGCAAGGCGCACAAGGCGCTGAAGGTCGAGGTGCTGGACGAGAAGAAGATCAAGGACCTGGGCATGGGCGCGTTCTACGCCGTGGGCCAGGGCAGCGACCAGCCACCCCGCCTGATCGTGCTCAACTATCAGGGCGGCAAAAAGGCTGACAAGCCGTTCGTGCTGGTGGGCAAGGGCATCACCTTCGATACCGGCGGCATCAGCCTCAAGCCAGGCGCCGGCATGGACGAAATGAAGTACGACATGTGCGGTGCTGCCAGCGTGTTCGGCACCCTGCGTGCGGTGCTCGAACTGCAACTGCCGGTCAACCTGGTGTGCCTGCTGGCCTGTGCCGAGAACATGCCGAGCGGCGGCGCCACCCGCCCGGGTGACATCGTCACCACCATGAGCGGCCAGACCGTCGAAATCCTCAACACCGACGCCGAAGGCCGGCTGGTGCTGTGCGACACCCTGACCTACGCCGAGCGTTTCAAGCCGCAGGCGGTGATCGACATCGCCACCCTGACCGGCGCCTGCATCGTCGCCCTGGGCAGCCACACCACCGGCCTGATGGGCAACAACGACGACCTGGTTGGCCAGTTGCTCGACGCTGGCAAGCGCGCCGACGACCGTGCCTGGCAGTTGCCGCTGTTCGATGAATACCAGGAGCAGCTGGACAGCCCGTTCGCCGACATGGGCAACATCGGCGGGCCGAAGGCCGGCACCATCACCGCAGGCTGCTTCCTGTCGCGCTTCGCCAAGGCCTACAACTGGGCGCATATGGACATCGCCGGTACCGCATGGATCAGTGGCGGCAAGGACAAAGGCGCCACAGGCCGCCCGGTACCCCTGCTGACCCAGTACCTGCTGGACCGCGCTGGCGCCTGACGCCGTGAGGCCGGTGGTGCCTTGCGCACCTCCGGCCGGCGATTACCACCATGAGCAAAGTCGACTTTTACATCCTGCCCACCGACTCGCTGTCGGCGCGGCTCGATTTCGCCTGCAAACTGTGCGAAAAGGCCTGGCGCCTCGGCCACCGGGTCTATCTGCATTGCCAGGATGAAGAACAGCGCAGCGAGCTAGACCTGCGTTTGTGGCGCTTCAAGGGTGAGGCCTTCGTGCCCCACGACCTGGCCGAGCTGCATGCCGATGCCGGCGTGGCCCTTGGCCTGGCTGACAACGCGGGCGATCACCGCGACCTGCTGATCAACCTGGGGGCCGGCGTGCCGGGCTTCGTCGGCCAGTTCGAGCGGGTGGCCGAAATCGTGGTGGAAGAGCCTGGCATCCGCCAATCAGCCCGTGAGCGATTCCGTTTCTACCGCGAACAGGGCTATGCTCTGCAAGACCACCGCTTACAGCGACTTTGACGACGATGGACAAGCCCTCCCCTTTGCCCGACTCCGCCCATCTGCTCGATGACCTCGAGTCGATCCGCCAGCTGCTTGGCGACGCCGACCTGCAACCGCCGCTGCTGACCGAGACGGTGGAACAGATCCCGTTACTGCTGGAAGAACCTGCCGGTAACCCTGCGCCTGATGGCGAGCCAATCGCTGTCGAGCCCGAGGAAGACCCGCAGACACGCCGGCAGGACACCCTGCTGCACCTGGAAAGCGAGCTGCGCGCAGCGGCGCAGATGATCATGCAGGACGTGATCAACGACTTCACCCCGCATATCGAGAACGAGATCAAGCGCCGGCTGGATGCGCGGATCGAGCGGTTGATCAAGCGTACCGAGTGATCGGAGCCACCTCTTCTGAAATAGCCACTGGCCTCATCGCCGGCAAGCCCGCTCCCACAAGTATTGCGCAAGGCCTGAAGCCAGCGCCCATCCTGTGGGAGCTGGCTTGCCGGCGATGAGGTCAGCCCACGCAACAAAGGACTAGCTGTCGCTTGCGGCCCCCAGCTTGGTTATACTTCCCGGCTTTCCCGAATAAATGCACAGGGTCCCGCCGCGCATGGATAAGACCTACCAGCCGCACGCCATCGAAACTTCCTGGTACAACACCTGGGAGTCCGAGAACTATTTCGCCCCACAAGGTGCAGGCGAGTCCTACACCATCATGATCCCGCCGCCGAACGTGACCGGCAGCCTGCACATGGGCCACGGGTTCAACAACGCGATCATGGACGCCCTGATCCGTTTCCGCCGCATGCAAGGCCGCGACACCCTGTGGCAGCCAGGTACCGACCACGCCGGTATCGCCACCCAGATGCTGGTCGAGCGCCAGCTCGAAGCCAAGGGCCAGAACCGGCACGACCTGGGCCGCGAGAAGTTCCTGGAAAAAGTCTGGGAATGGAAGGACCAGTCCGGTGGCAACATCAGCCGCCAGATCCGCCGTCTGGGCTCGTCGGTAGACTGGAGCCGCGAGCGTTTCACCATGGATGACGGCCTGTCCGACGCGGTCAAGGAAGCTTTCGTGCGCCTGCACGAAGACGGCCTGATCTACCGCGGCAAGCGCCTGGTCAACTGGGACACCAAGCTGCACACGGCCATCTCCGACCTCGAAGTGGAAAACCACGACGAAAAGGGCCACCTGTGGAACCTGCGCTACCCGTTGGCCGACGGCGCCAAGACCGCCGAGGGCCTGGACTACCTGGTCGTTGCCACCACCCGTCCGGAAACCCTGCTGGGTGACGCGGCCGTTGCGGTCAACCCGACTGACGAACGCTACCAGGCGCTAATCGGCAAGTTCGTCGAACTGCCGCTGGTTGGCCGCCGCATCCCGATCATCGCCGACGACTACTGCGACCCCGAGTTCGGTACCGGCTGCGTGAAGATCACCCCGGCTCACGACTTCAACGACTACGAAGTCGGCAAGCGCCACAACCTGCCGCTGCTGAACATCTTCGACAAGAATGCCTTCGTGCTGGCCAGCGCCCAGGCCTTCAACCTCGACGGCAGTATCAACGAGCAGGTCGACACCCGCCTGCCGGCCCAGTACGCCAACCTTGACCGCTTCGTCGCGCGCAAGCAGATCGTTGCCGACCTGGACGCCCAGGGCCTGCTGGTGAGCATCGACGACCACGCCCTGAAAGTGCCAAAAGGCGACCGTTCGGGCACCGTCATCGAGCCGTGGCTGACGGACCAGTGGTACGTCTCCACCAAGCCGCTGGCAGAACCTGCCATTGCTGCCGTGGAAGATGGCCGCATCCAGTTCGTGCCCAAGCAGTACGAGAACATGTACTTCTCCTGGATGCGTGACATCCAGGACTGGTGCATCAGCCGCCAGCTGTGGTGGGGCCACCGCATCCCCGCGTGGTACGACGAGGCCGGCCAAGTCTACGTTGGCCGCGACGAAGCCGAAGTGCGTGCCAAGCACAACCTGGGCGCCGACGTGGCCCTGCGCCAGGACGACGACGTACTCGACACCTGGTTCAGCTCGGGCCTGTGGACCTTCTCCACCCTGGGCTGGCCGGAACAGACCGAGTTCCTCAAGAAGTTCCACTCCACCGATGTGCTGGTAACCGGCTTCGACATCATCTTCTTCTGGGTTGCGCGCATGATCATGCTGACCATGCACCTGATCAAGAACGAAGACGGCACCCCGCAAGTCCCGTTCAAGACCGTGTACGTGCACGGCCTGGTGCGTGACGGCCAGGGCCAGAAGATGTCCAAGTCCAAGGGCAACGTCCTCGACCCGCTGGACATCGTCGACGGCATTACCCTCGACGCCCTGCTGGAAAAACGCACCAGCGGCATGATGCAGCCCAAGCTTGCCGAGAAGATCGCCAAGCAGACCAAGGCCGAGTTCCCCGAAGGTATCGCCAGCTACGGCACCGACGCCCTGCGCTTCACCTTCTGCTCGCTGGCCTCCACTGGCCGCGACATCAAGTTCGACATGGGCCGCGTCGAAGGCTACCGCAACTTCTGCAACAAGATCTGGAACGCCGCCCGCTACGTACTGGACAAAGGCGAAGACTGCGGCCAGAACGGCGAAGCCTACGAACTGTCGTTGGCTGACCGCTGGATCATCTCGCAGCTGCAGCGCACCGAAGCCGAAGTGACCCGCCAGCTGGAGCAGTTCCGCTTCGACCTGGCCAGCCAGGCGCTTTACGAGTTCATCTGGAACCAGTACTGCGACTGGTACCTGGAGCTGTCCAAGCCGGTCCTGTGGGACGAAAACGCCCCGGTCGAGCGCGCCCGCGGCACCCGTCGCACCCTGGTGCGCGTACTGGAAGTGGCGCTGCGCCTGGCGCACCCGTTCATGCCGTTCATTACCGAAGAAATCTGGCAGCGCATCGCGCCACTGGCCGGTATCGAAGGCAAGACCATCATGCTGCAGCCGTGGCCGGTGGCCAATGAAGCGCGCATCGACGCAGCTGCCGAAGGCGACATCGAGTGGCTGAAGGAACTGATGGTCGGCCTGCGCAATATCCGCGCCGAGATGAACATCGGCCCGGGCAAGCCGCTGCCGCTGTTCCTGAAAAACGCCAACGCCGACGACCAGCGCCGCCTGCACGAAAACGAAGCGCTGCTGAAGAAGCTGGCCAAGGTCGAGTCGTTCACCGTCCTCGGCGATGCCGACGAAGCGCCGCTGTCGGCCACTGCCCTGGTCGGTGACCTGCAAGTGCTGGTGCCAATGGCCGGCCTGATCGACAAGGATGCCGAGCTGGCGCGCCTGAACAAGGAAATCCAGCGTCTGCAAGGCGAAGTGCAACGTGTTGGCGGCAAGCTGTCCAACGCCGCCTTCGTCGACAAGGCACCGCCTGCCGTGATCGAAAAGGAACGCGCCAAGCTGGCCGAGTCCGAACAGGCCCTGGCCAACTTCACCGAGCAGCATGCGCGGATTGCAGCGCTGTAACTTGACACTGCTGATCTGACCAGCGAGGGCTTCGCCCTCGTTCGCGGCACAAGGCCGCTCCTACAGGGACGGCGCCGGTTTCAAGGGCGCCGCTATCCTGCAGGAGCGGCCTTGTGCCGCGAATGGGCCGCACAGCGGCCGCCTGGCCAGCACATGCAGCACCGGACCCGAGCATGACCCAAGACAAACCCACCCTGCACCCGCGCAACCGCCACCAGGGCCGTTACGACTTCCCCAGCCTGATCAAGGCCCACCCTGACCTGGCGCGCTTTACCATCACCAACCCCCACGGCAAACCCAGCATCGACTTCGCCAACCCCGAAGCCGTGCGGGTGTTCAACCGCGCCCTGCTCAAGGCCCAGTACGGCATCCAGCACTGGGACATCCCCGCCGATTACCTGTGCCCACCCATTCCCGGTCGCGCCGACTACATCCACGCGGCCGCCGACCTGCTGGCCGACGACAATGCCGGTGAAGTGCCCAAAGGCGCACAGGTGCGGGCGCTGGATATCGGCGTGGGTGCCAACTGCATCTACCCGCTGCTGGGCTACAGCGACTACCGCTGGCGCTTCCTCGGCTCGGACATCGACCCCGTGGCCCTGGCCTCGGCCAAGGCCATCGTCCAGGCCAATGGCCTGGGCAAGGCCATCACCCTGCGCCAACAGGCCAACCGCGCGTATATCCTCAGCGGCCTGCTGCAGGATGACGACCGCTTCGACCTGACCCTGTGCAACCCGCCCTTCCATGCCTCGCGCGAGGAAGCCACCCGCGGCAGCCAGCGCAAGTGGAAAAACCTCGGCAAGCAGGACCCCAAGCGCAAGCTGCCGGTGCTGAACTTCGGGGGCCAGAACAATGAATTGTGGTGCGAAGGCGGCGAAATCCGCTTTGTCACCCAACTGGTTGGCGAAAGTGTGCAGTACGCCAAACGGGTGCTGTGGTTTACCAGCCTGGTGTCCAAGGCCAGCAACCTGCCGGGGATAGACGCTGCGTTGAAAAAGGCCGGTGCCAAGGCCGTACGCATCATTGAGATGGGCCAGGGGCAGAAACAGAGCCGCATGGTCGCCTGGAGCTTCCATGACGACGCCGCGCGCAAGGCCTGGCACGCCCAGCGTAAATCACAGGCATGAAAAAACCGCGCCTGGGCAAGCCAGGCGCGGTTTTTGTCAACGCTTCAACAATTACTTGTTGATGGCATCGGTCAGCACTTTGGCTGGAACGAACTTGACGACTTTCTTGGCAGCGATTTCGATGGCAGCGCCAGTCGAAGGGTTGCGGCCGGTACGGGCAGGACGCTCGGAGACTTTCAGCTTGCCGATGCCTGGCAGAGTGATTTCAGCGCCGTTTTCCAGTTGGTCGGCAACGATCTGGCCCAGTTGCTCCAGAGCGTTTTTAGCGGTGGCTTTTGGCGCGGCGATCGATTCGGCGATGTCGGCAATCAGTTGGTCTTTGGTCAATGCCATGGTGATGTTCCTTCCCTATCAAATTCGATGGTTATGCAGCGAACTACGACGTTATCGGGCCAGCCCCTTACAGTGGAGGGCCGCGCCAATCGCGTATGTAGATACGTAAATCGGCGTTTGGTTCGACACGACGACAGCACGCTGCCAGCACTGCGCCATATGAGGGGCGCAAGACCGCGCAAAACTACCACAGGAATGGATAAATATCCGCTGCGCACTTCGATTTAATGCAGGTTTTTCGGGGGTTTTAGCCTAAAACGCGCAAAACTGAACAAAAAACGAACAACCGACATATCTGCCAACATACGGCCACTGCATCACCTTGTGTCTAGGGTAAACTTGACGCCTTTTGCAGCTCGCCGAGAATCCCATGCCAATCCGTCATTGCATCGTTCACCTGATCGACAAAAAGCCCGATGGCAGCCCTGCTGTACTGCACGCCCGCGACGCCGAGCTGGCGGCTTCCGACGCCATCGAAAACCTGCTGGCAGACCTCAACGACAGTTACAACGCCAAGCAAGGCAAGGCCTGGGGGTTCTTCCACGGTGAGTCCGGGGCGTATCCGCTGAGCGGCTGGCTGAAGCAGTACCTCGACGAGGAAAAGGACTTCACCGCATTCAGCCGCGTGGCGGTGGAGCACCTGCAAAAGCTGATGGAAGAGTCCAACCTGTCTACTGGCGGCCACACCCTTTTTGCTCACTACCAGCAAGGCATGACCGAATACCTGGCGATTGCCCTGTTGCACCACAGTGAAGGCGTGGCGGTGAACGCCGAGCTTGATGTGACCCCTTCGCGCCACCTTGACCTTGGCCAGTTGCACCTGGCAGCGCGCATCAACCTGTCGGAGTGGAAGAACAACAAGAATTCCAAGCAGTACATTTCGTTCATCAAAGGCAAGAACGGCAAAAAGGTCTCGGACTATTTCCGCGACTTCATCGGCTGCCAGGAAGGCGTCGACGGCCCGGGCGAAACCCGCACCCTGCTCAGGGCCTTCAGTGACTTCGTCGAGAGCGAAGACTTGCCCGAAGAGTCCGCCCGCGAAAAGACCCAGACCCTGGTCGAATACGCGACTAGCCAGACCAAAATGGGCGAACCGGTAACGCTGGAGGAACTGTCCAGCCTGATCGACGAGGACCGGCCAAAGGCGTTCTACGATCATATCCGCAACAAGGATTACGGCCTGTCGCCGGAAATCCCCGCAGACAAGCGCACCCTCAACCAGTTCCGCCGCTTCACCGGGCGTGCCGAGGGGCTGTCGATCAGCTTCGAGGCGCACCTGCTGGGGGACAAGGTTGAATATGATGAAGAGGCTGGTACCTTGGTTATCAAGGGCCTGCCAACTCAGCTGGTCGATCAGCTCAAGCGCCGCAAGGACTGATCAGCTGCCTGCATAGGAGGCGACCAGCGCCTCCTTGGCCGACTTGCGCAGCCGCTTCACCAGCCGCTCCTGGCGCAACGCCTCGCCTTTGTTCGGCCACTGCTCCACATAGACCAGCGCCTGCGCGGGGCTGGTCTTGAAATACCGCGCGCCCTGCCCTTTCTGATGCGCCACGAAACGCCGCTGCGGGTCGTCACTGATACCGCAGTAGAGCGAACCATTGGCGGCACGCACAAGGTAGACATACCAGGGTTTCGCTACCGGTTGCGGCAATTCTTCACTCACGACGCCAGCTCTTTCGATGATTAATTTGGTGAGCCCAACGCTTGAGGGCTACATCATGTTCCGCACACTACCGCAAATACTGCTCGGCGCAACGCTGTCGACCATTGCCATTACCGCCAACGCCTCCATCGGCGCAAAGGTCGCCCAAAAAATGCAGGCCAACTATGACTCGACCCCGCCACAATGCGAGGGCGAAGCCGTACCCGCCCATGCCTGTTCCGGGGTGCTGCTAAGGTCGACGCGGCCCTCGCCCGCTTATCACACCTGGCACCACAGCCCCAACTCCAAGGCCAAAGGTGCGGTGTCGTTTTCCTACCTGCGCGCAGATATTCCGGTGACCCGCCTGGCAGAAGATGGCCGCAGCGGTTTCACCTTGCACCCCATGCTGCAACGGCCCAAAGGCACCATGCGCTATGAAATGCTCTGCGCCATGCCCAGCGATGGCGATACCTGGGAACGCGGCTCCCGCGGCTGCGGCGACAACCGCCAGACGGCTGAAGTAGAAACCGTCTGCCATGAGCAGGGCATCCTGACGGCGGAGGACTGGATCGCGCAGTTCAGGAAAACCGGTGACTACAAACAGCAATGTGCCTTCGACATCCAGCGCGCACGGGTGCCGGAGCGGGCCGAGGCTTTCCACCAAAGCCTGCGGACCAGGCAATTGTTCGCCGCGGAAATGCCGTTCCCGTGGAACGAGGTGATGATCGGCGCGTGGAACGAAGCACGCTCCGCCAGCCTGCCGATTCAATCGTTCTTCTACATCGACGGCCCACACGGCGCGCTTGAGCAGGCTCAGGCGGACCAGCGCGACTGGCACCAGACCCACGGCAGTTTCATTCCCGTCATCCGCATACAGCTGCCCAAGTCACTGCAGGACAGTGCCAGGTTCAGCTACCACGAGGACGATCAGGCTGTAGCGCTGCCCTGACTGTGCTGGTAAGCCCGCAGGCCCTTGAAGGCCTGCTGGCGAACCTTGTTCTTGAGCATGGGCGACCACCCCAGCAACACCCCCGGCACACCCAGCGCCTGCCGCGACCAGCGCCATAGGTCGAAGGTGTCGTCATGCTGGCAGATCAACCCATCGCGAATGACAAACCGTGCCTGGATGTCGTTGACCACAATACGGCCGGTCTGGCTGAACAGGTAGGTCGCCACCCAGTGCGCGCCGCCGCTGCGCTCGTCGGCGCGCACACTGTCGAATGCCAGGGTGAAGTCTTTGGCGCGGGTGGTGAGCATGCGCCACATGTCCCCCGCATCCTTCCCGCGCAGGGTGCCGAAAACCGGGTCGCTGAAAACGATATCGTCGCTGTAGCAGGCCACCATGGCCTCGGCGTCCAGGCGCTGGAAGGCCTGGTAGAAGCGGGTGATCAGGTCGCGGTTGGCATCACTCATGGGGCAGGTCCGTCCTGGGCTCGAAAGCAGCACGATAATCTGCCCCGATGGCTTATGCCAGTCTCAAACTTTTTCGCTGGTCACCTGCACATGCAACGCCCGCCCGGCACCCAGCCCGAACACGATTGCACCTACCCCCAGCACAGCAAAAATCCACCCTACTGCCGCCCAGCCCCCTGTCAGGTCATGCACCAGGCCCACCGCAAACGGCCCCATCGACGCCAGGGTATAACCTACCCCCTGGGCCATGCTCGACAGGTTCGCGGCCACATGGGCATCTTTCGAGCGCAGCACGATCAAGGTCAGCGCCAGGGCAAAGGTTCCGCCCTGCCCCAGGCCCAACACCACGGCCCATCCCCACAGCCCGGACACCGGTGCATACAGGCAACCGAACAGGCCAGCCAGGGTAATCAGCATGACCAGCACGATCGCCAGCCGCTGGTCCTTGCCGCGGGTGGCCAGCCAAGGCGCACTCAGCGAGCTGACCAGCTGCACGATCACCGACCCCGACAACACCAGCCCCGCCTCGGTCGGGCTCAGGCCGCGACCGATGAGGATCGATGGCAACCAGCCGAACACGATGTAAGCCAGCGATGACTGCAGGCCCATGTAAAGGGTCACCTGCCAGGCCAGCGGGTCACGCCACAGGCCACGCACGCGATAGGCCACCTTGTGCAGGCCATGCCCCTGGCGGGCCTGCGGCAGCCACACCAGCATGGCCAGCAGGGCCGGTAGCACCCAGAAGCCCAACCCCAGCGCCCAGCTGCCGTCAAAATGTTGGGCCAAAGGTACGGTGGCACCGGCTGCCATCGCTGCGCCCAGGCACAACGCCATGGTGTACACACCGGTCAGTGTGCCAGCGTGCTGCGGGAAGTCGCGCTTGACGATACCCGGCAACAGCACGCCGATAATTCCGATGCTGGCCCCCGCCATCAGGCTGCCAAGGAACACCCCGATGGCCCCAAAGGCGCTTCGCACCACGATGCCCAGCGCCAGCGTGACGAGAATGCCCAGAATCACCCGCTCGCTGCCAAAACGCCGCGCCAGCACCGGCGCCAGTGGGGCGAACAGCCCCAGGCACAGCACCGGCAAGGTGGTCAGCAACCCGGCCTGCGAGGCACTCAGCCCCAGGCCTTCGGCAACCTGCCCCAGCACCGGCGCCATGCTCGACAACGCAGGGCGCAGGTTCAATGCCACCAGCACCAGGCCAAGCAGCAACAGCCAAGGCCGCCGCAATACCACAGGCTGCTGCTGCACCTGCTCGTCGTCCGCTTCCGCGTCGATCAGCAGCTCATCGAGGTCCCGCTCGTTGCGCGGGTTGTTACGGGTGATGGATTCAGCCATGGCCTTCTCGGAGTCAGGATTCGATGAGGGTACGGCTCAGGCGCTTGGCCCGCTCCGCATCACGTTGTTCGATGGCATCGAGGATCTGCCCATGCAGATCGAACGTGGCCTGGCATCGGGGCACGGTCGCCATGTTGTGCTGAAGAGCGGCAGCCACCACCCCGGAAAAGTACCGGTACAGCTCGCTCAATGCCGGGTTGTGGGCGGCATCGACCAGCCGCTGGTGAAACACCAGGTCACACGCTACATAGGCATCGACATTCCCGTGGAAGTGCCCGGCACTGCCGGCCAGGGCCTCGCGCAGCGCTTGCAGGTCGGCATCCGTGCGGCGCAACGCCGCCAGGCCAATGGCCTCGGCTTCGAGGATATGGCGGGTTTCACGGGCCTGCTCGGGGGTGCAGCGGGACATTGCCTGCACCGCCTGCAATGGGTCCTGAGCCGTGCGCAGGTAGCTGCCGTCGCCCTGACGAATTTCCACCAGGCCACTGAACGCCAGCACGCGCATGGCCTCACGCACAGTGTTGCGGCTGATGCCCAGCTGAAGGGCCAGTTCCGGCTCGGTGGGCAAACGCTGGCCGACTTGCCAGTCGCCCAACACGATGCGCTCGCGCATGCGCTCCACGGCCAGTTCGACCAGGGAACGCTTGGTCAACTCGGTGCTCATCTTACTCAACCAATCATCCGATGAATTAGCACAGCTTACTGGATGCCGGGTAACGCCGCAAACCACCTGGTATTTCTGCCAGTTGTGAACAAAACCCTTTGTTGCAACGCTCGCAGTGTTTTTTCAGGGGTGTACTTACATGCGACTGGCGAGCCTGATGTTAATGCTGTTTCTGGCAATGCTGCCGGGTTGCGATCCGGCCAGACACCCCAGCCGCCCCAAAGCCTTGCTCATCGGGCTGGACGGTGTGCAATTGGAGCAATACCTGCTGTTGGGCGACGCCACCAACCTGAAACAACGGCTGTATTACGGCAAGGCCTACGCTGGCGGAATCAACGGCAAGGCCAGCGAGCAGCCTACCTTGAGCGGCCCGGGCTGGGTCACGCTGCTTACCGGCGTCTGGAGCAACAAGCATGGCGTCGACTCGGATACCGAGTCGTTGCGGGTAGATCCGGCGTTTCCCAGCCTGTTCAAAAGGCTGCGCCTGGCCATGCCCAACGCTTACCTGTCCAGTGTGGTGGGTTGGTCGCCGCTGAACACGGCATTCCTGCTGGAAGATGCCCATGGTGCCGATGTACGCGAGAGTGGTTTGTCAGATGCGCGGGTAATTGAACGAACGCTGCAAATCCTTGCCAACACGCCGGCCGACTTCACATTCATTCAGCTGGATGCGGCAGACCAGGTCGGGCACGACAGTGGCTTTGGCGATCACTATCAGCAGGCGTTGCGCACACTCGATAGCCAGATCGGGCATTTGCTGGACAAGGTCGACGAACGCCGGCGCCTGCACCCGCAGGAAGACTGGCTGGTGATCATCAGCACAGACCATGGGCGCGATTACTGGGGGAAAGGCCATGGCAGCGCTTCGGAGCAGGAAAAGAGCATCTTCATCGCCAGCAACAAGCCGCTGAATCAGGAGCTGACCGAGCTGAGCATTCCTGCGGAAATGCCAGGGCCCAACAACCTGTATGGCCTCCCCGCGCAGACTTCAGTGGCACCCACTGTGCTACGCCACATGGGCCTGACGCTGCAGCCGGAATGGCTACTGGATGGCACGCCTTTGCTGGGTAAAACCGGTGCGCGCAAGGGTCGAGCCGATGAACACAAGGGACGGTTGCGCTGGAACAGCAATGCCACTGGCTACCTGACGATTCTGAAGAACGGGCAAGTGGTTGCACAGGTACCGGCCAGGGACGGGCAATGTACTGATCCGCAGGGGATGGAAAGGCAGAACGATTACGTGCTGGTGCTTGATGGCACGCCGACGGCGGTGCGCAACCGGCCAGCCGCCAAGGCGTTTGTCATTGAAGAGAGCAGCTATTAAGCCGTGCAGGAGCAGTCCTGCGTCGATTTCAAGGCTAACAAAAGCCCTGTAGGAGCAGCCTTGTGCTGCGAAGAGGCCATTGCAGCCAAAGAAAGTCTCTTGCCTTACCGGCCTCTTCGCAGCACAAGGCTGCTCCTACAGGGTGATGCGTCAGCCTGAGTGGCGATGCAATCAGTTCAACGCATCGAGCAGCGCCTGGTTCATCTCTGGCGTACCGATGGTAATACGCAGGAACTGAGCAATGCGTGGTTGCTTGAAGTGGCGCACGATCACACCTTGCTCACGAAGACGCGCAGCCAGCTCGCCGGCATCCTGCTGCGGGTGGCGCGCGAAGATGAAGTTGGCGGCCGAAGGCAGTACCTCGAAGCCCTTGGCCTCAAGCTGCCCGACCAGCACTTCGCGGCTGTCGATCACCTTGCGGCAGGTTTGCTCGAAGTACTCGCGGTCTTCAAACGCCACCGCCGCGCCAACGATCGCCGCACGGTCCAGCGGGTAGGAGTTGAAGCTGTTCTTGATCCGCTCCAGCGCCTCGATCAGGTCCGGGTGCCCGACCGCCAAGCCAACCCGCAGGCCGGCCAGGGAGCGCGACTTCGACAGGGTCTGGGTCACCAGCAGGTTGTCGTAGCGGTCCACCAGGCTGATGGCCGTCTCGCCACCGAAATCGATGTAGGCCTCATCGACCACCACCACCGAGTCACGGTTGGCCTGCAGCAACTGCTCCACCGCCTGCAGCGGCATCAGGCAGCCAGTCGGCGCGTTGGGGTTGGGGAAGATGATGCCGGCGTTGGGCTTGTTGTAGTCCTCGATGCGGATCTGGAACTTCTCATCCAGCGCCACCTGCTCGAAGGCAATACCGTACAGGCCGCAATAGACCGGGTAGAAGCTGTAGCTGATGTCCGGGAACAGCAGCGGTGCATCGTGCTGGAACAGGCCGTGGAAAATGTGCGCCAGCACCTCGTCCGAGCCGTTGCCGACAAACACCTGCCCCGGGGTTACGCCGTAGTACTCGGCAACCGCCTGCTTCAGCCGGTCGCCGTTAGGGTCCGGGTACAGGCGCAGGTTGTCGTTCAGCTCGCCACTCATGGCCTCCAGCGCCTTGGGCGACGGGCCGTAGGGGTTTTCGTTGGTGTTGAGCTTGACCAGACGGGCCAGCTTGGGTTGCTCGCCCGGCACGTAAGGCACCAAATCCTTGACGAAGGGGCTCCAGTATCGACTCATGCTCAGTTCCCCTTCTCTTGGGTCAGGATACGGTATTCAGCGCTGCGGGCGTGGGCGGTCAGCGACTCGCCGCGGGCCAGCACAGAAGCGGTGTGGCCCAGCTCGGACGCGCCCTGCTCGGAACAGAAGATGATCGACGAACGCTTCTGGAAGTCGTACACCCCCAGCGGCGAAGAGAAACGCGCGGTGCCGGAGGTAGGCAGCACGTGGTTGGGGCCGGCGCAGTAATCGCCCAGCGCTTCACTGGTGTGGCGGCCCATGAAGATCGCGCCAGCGTGGCGAATGTGCGGCAGCCAGGCTTGCGGGTCGGCCACCGACAGCTCCAGGTGTTCCGGGGCGATGCGGTTGGCCACATCCATGGCCTGTTGCATGTCACGCACCTGGATCAGCGCGCCGCGGCCGTTGATCGATTTCTCGATGATATCGGCACGCTCCATGGTCGGCATCAGCTTGTCGATGCTGGCGGCAACGCGGTCGAGGAACGCGGCATCCGGGCTGACCAGGATGGCCTGGGCATCCTCGTCGTGCTCGGCCTGGGAGAACAGGTCCATGGCGATCCAGTCCGGGTCGGTCTGGCCGTCACATACCACGAGGATTTCCGACGGGCCGGCGATCATGTCGATGCCTACCTGGCCAAACACGTGGCGCTTGGCAGTGGCCACGTAGATGTTGCCAGGACCGACAATCTTGTCCACCTGCGGCACGCTTTCGGTGCCGTAGGCCAGCGCTGCGACAGCTTGCGCACCACCGACGGTGAACACGCGGTCGACGCCGGCGATGCAGGCGGCGGCCAGCACCAGTTCGTTGACCTCACCACGCGGGGTCGGCACTACCATCACCACTTCGGCCACGCCGGCAACCTTGGCCGGAATGGCGTTCATCAGCACCGACGACGGGTACGACGCCTTGCCGCCCGGCACATACAATCCTGCACGGTCCAGCGGGGTGACCTTCTGGCCCAGCACCGTGCCGTCAGCCTCGGTGTACTGCCAGGAGTCCTGCTTCTGCCGCTCGTGGTACATGCGCACACGGTTGGCGGCCTTTTCCAGGGCCTCACGCTGCACCGGGGTAATGCGGGTCAGGGCCAGTTCAAGGCGCTCGCGACCAAGAATCAGGTCATCGATGCTGTTGGCGGCAACGCCGTCGAAACGCTGGGTGAACTCCACCAGTGCCGCATCGCCGCGCTCGCGCACGCCCTTGATAATGTCGAGCACGCGCTGGTTGACCGCGTCATCGGACACACTTTCCCAGCTCAGCAGATGATCCAGATGTCGGGCGAAATCCGGATCGGCAGCGTTGAGACGGGCAATTGCAGTGGACACGGTCATGGCGAGGGCCTCGATTATTAGCGAATGCTCAGGCGCCCTAGGCTACCAGTCCATCCGCGCGGGCACCCGAGAAAAGTGGCTATGACGCGGATAGACGGGCGCGACAGCGAAGGTCGCGCGCAGGGAGTCAGCCGCGGTGTCGCGATTCGACCGCTTCGCGCAGCGTGTCGATCAGGCTCTGGATACGGGCGTGCTGCATTTTCATGGAGGCCTTGTTGACCACCAGGCGCGAGCTGATCGTGGCGATCAGGTCCTGGGGCTCCAGGCCGTTGGCACGCAGGGTGTTGCCGGTGTCGACCACGTCGATGATCTTGTCGGCGAGGTTGATCAGCGGTGCCAGTTCCATCGAACCATACAGCTTGATGATGTCGACCTGGCGGCCCTGTTCGGCGTAGTAACGCTTGGCTACGTTGACGAACTTGGTGGCCACGCGCAGGCGGCCCTTGGGCTCGGGCGCGCCGACCACACCGGCAGTCATCAGCTTGCACTGGGCAATCTGCAGGTCCAGGGGTTCGTACATACCCTGGCCGCCGTACTCCATCAGCACGTCCTTGCCGGCCACACCCAGGTCGGCGGCACCATGCTCGACATAGGTCGGCACGTCGGTGGCACGCACGATCAGCAGGCGCACATCGTCCTGCGTGGTGGGGATGATCAGTTTGCGGCTCTTGTCCGGGTTCTCGGTGGGCACGATACCGGCCTCGGCCAGCAACGGCAGGGTATCGTCGAGGATACGGCCTTTGGAAAGCGCGATGGTCAACATTGGAACGTCGGTCCTTAAGCGGCTGCTGCCGGCCAGGTCATCGACCTGGCCGCATTCAATTCGAAAGGTGCATCCTTGCACCTGCGGGCGGTTAGCCCGGTACGCGGCGGATTTTCGCGCCGAGCATCTGCAGTTTCTCTTCGATGCACTCGTAACCACGGTCGATGTGGTAGATGCGGTCGATCAGGGTATCGCCTTCGGCAACCAGCGCCGACAGCACCAGGCTGGCGGATGCACGCAGGTCGGTGGCCATCACTGGGGCGCCTTTGAGCGACTTCACGCCAGTGACGATGGCAGTGTTGCCTTCGACCTGGATCTGCGCGCCCATGCGGTGCATTTCGTAGACGTGCATGAAGCGGTTTTCGAAGATGGTCTCGATCACCGCGCCAGTGCCTTCGGCAATGGCGTTCAGGGAAATGAACTGCGCCTGCATGTCGGTCGGGAACGCCGGGTACGGGGCGGTACGCAGGTTGACGGCCTTTGGCCGCTTGCCATGCATGTCCAGCTCGATCCAGTCGTCGCCGGTGTTGATGTCGGCACCGGCTTCCTTGAGTTTTTCCAGCACGGCTTCAAGGATGGTCGGGTCGGTGTCCTTGACCTTGACGCGGCCACCGGTGACGGCAGCAGCGACCAGGTAGGTACCGGTCTCGATGCGGTCCGGCATCACGCGGTAGGTGGCCGAGTGCAGGCGCTCGACGCCATCGATGGTGATGGTGTCGGTACCCGCGCCCTGGACATTGCCGCCCATGGCATTGATGAAGTTGGCCAGGTCGACCACTTCAGGCTCGCGTGCGGCGTTCTGCAACACGCTGCGGCCCTTGGCCAGGGCAGCGGCCATCATGATGTTCTCGGTACCGGTGACGCTGACGGTGTCGAAGAAGAAGTGCGCGCCGCGCAGGCCACCCTCAGGCGCCTTGGCCTTGATGTAGCCACCTTCCACTTCGATCTTCGCGCCCATGGCCTCGAGGCCGCGGATGTGCAGGTCGACCGGGCGCGAACCAATCGCGCAACCGCCAGGCAGGGCCACTTCGGCTTCGCCGAAACGGGCAACCATCGGGCCCAGTACCAGGATCGAGGCGCGCATGGTCTTGACCAGCTCGTAAGGCGCAACCAGGGTCTTGATGGTGCGTGGGTCAATCTCCACCGACAGCTTTTCGTCGATCACAGGCTCGATGCCCATGCGGCCGAACAGCTCGATCATGGTGGTGATGTCGTGCAGGTGTGGCAGGTTGCCCACGGTGACCGGGCCATCGGCCAGCAGGGTCGCCGCCAGAATCGGCAGGGCTGCGTTCTTCGCGCCCGAAATGCGGATCTCGCCGTCAAGGCGAGCGCCGCCAGTAATAATCAGTTTGTCCATTGGAGTCTCGCCGCCAAGTTGGCTCAGGTGCGCTCAGCCCAGGCTGCGCTGCTGAAAAATTTCATGGTTACCGCATGGATGCTGCCATTGGCGATCCAGGGATTAAGGTGAGCATAGATCGCCTGCTGGCGCTTGACCGGGCTCAGGCCAGCCAACTCGTCGCTGATCACGTTCAACTGGAAGTTGCAGCCTTCGCCTTCAACTTCAACCAGGGATCCCGGCAATTTTTCTTCAAGGAAGCTTTTAACTTCTAGGGCCTGCATGCTCAACCTCAATCGGCGCCCGATGCGCACGGGTCGGCCATCATACAAAAAAGCCCCTCGCCTGCGAAGCCCACCGAGGGCGTGCGCTGACCGAGGGGCCTCATCAGTGGCGAGCCATCAGCTCGCCAGCACTTCATCGAGGTCATAAACCTCGGCGATTTCCCGCATGTCGTCGGGCATGCCGCGCACCTCGAAGGCCTTGCCGGCGGCTTGACCATCGCGAATGAACGCCAGCAACAGCGACAGGCCGACACTCGACGACTTCTCGACAGCCGAGCAATCCAGCACCAGGCGTGGCTCGCGAGACGCGTCGATCAATGCCTTGCCTTGCTTGCGCAAGCCCGGGCCGCTGCGGTAATCCAGCACGCCAGCCAGGCGCAGCACGCCTGGTTCGGCCATGCTCACCCCGGCATCACTCATTTCACTTCCTTGTCAGGCGAGCTGTCCGCGGTTTGCTTGGCCTTGGCCACTTCGCCGGCCCAGCCGTCGATGGTCTTGTCCAGATTGTTGCCGTTGCGCTGCATGGCATCGGCGAACTGGTCACGGAAGAGCTTGCCGATGTTGATGCCGTTGACGATGACGTTACGCACCTTCCACTCGCCGGCAATGTTTTCCAGGGTGTACTGCACCGGGTAAACGGCACCGTTGTTGCCAGTGACCTTCATGCCGACACTGGCGCGCTTGCCGTCATCGGCCTTGGCCGGATCGACGATGATGCCCTGGTTGTTGTATTCGAGCAGCGCGTTGCCATAGAACTGCATCAGGCTGCGCTTGAAGTTTTCCTGGAAGCGCTGCATCTGCTCAGGCGTGGCCTTGCGCGAGTACTTGACGGTCATGATGCTGCGGGAAATGCCGTCGGCGTCCACCACCGGGCCGAGGATGCGGTTAAGTGCATCGTAGAAGGCGCCAGGGTTGGACTTGTACTGTTCCTTGTTGGCCTTGAGGTCGCCCAACAGTTCGGTGGTGGTGCCCTGAATCACATCGTGGGGCGTCTGCGCGGCCACGACCAGCAGGGGGAAAGCCGCCAGCAAAACCAGCAGGCCACGTCGCAGGATCGAAATCATGGAAACTCCTTAATTAGCCGGTTGCGCTTCTTTCGGTTCCTTGCCAACGGAGTTGAGCAGGAACTTGCCAATGAGATCTTCCAGCACCAGTGCCGACTGGGTGTCGTGGATGGTCGCGCCATCCTTGAGCACCTGGTCTTCACCGCCTACGCTGATGCCGATGTACTTCTCGCCAAGCAAACCGGCGGTCAGGATCGAGGCAGTGGAGTCGGTCGGCAGGTTGTCTACCGTCTTGTCCAGCTGCAACGTCACCCGACCGGTGTAGGAATCGCGGTCCAGATCGATGGCGGTGACCTTGCCGATGGTCACACCGGCCATGGTCACTTTAGCTCTGACCGTCAAACCGGCAATATTGTCGAAGTAGGCATAAACTTTATAGGTATCGCTGCTCGGGCTGGCCGACAGCCCGCTGACACGCAGGGCCAGCAGCAGCAGCGCCAGGATCCCGGCCAGGAGGAACAGGCCGACACCGATTTCCAGGGTGCGGTTTTGCATCAGAAATCTCCAAACATCAAGGCGGTCAGAATAAAGTCCAGACCCAGCACTGCCAACGAGGCATAGACCACGGTCTTGGTGGTGGCACGGCTGATCCCTTCTGAGGTGGGCTCACAGTCGTACCCCTGGAATACGGCGATCCAGGTTGTGACGAAGGCGAATACCAGGCTCTTGACCAGCCCGTTGAGCACGTCGTCAGTGAACGAAACACTGTTCTGCATGTTGGCCCAGAACGAGCCCTCGTAGACGCCCAGCCAGTCCACGGCCACCCACGAGCCACCCCAGATGCCGACCACGCTGAAGATCAGCGCCAGCAGCGGCAGCGAGATGAAGCCGGCCCACAGGCGCGGCGCGACGATGTACTTGAGCGGGTCGACGCCGATCATTTCCAGGCTCGACAGCTGCTCGGTGGACTTCATGTTGCCGATTTCGGCGGTCAGCGCAGAACCTGCACGGCCGGCAAACAGCAACGCCGTCACCACCGGGCCCAGCTCGCGCAGCAGGGTCAGGGCGACCATCTGCCCCACCGCCTGCTCCGAACCGTACTTGGTCAGGATGCTGTAGCCCTGCAGCGCCAGCACCATGCCGATGAACACACCGGACACGACAACGATTGCCAGCGACAGCACGCCTACCGAGTACAGCTGCTTGGTCAGCAACTGGAAGCCGCCGCCGATGCCGCCACGGCCGACCAGCGCATGAAACAGGAACAGGCACGAACGCCCGAGCACGGCCAGCACGTCGATGGCCGAACGGCCCAGCAGGCGGACACGTTCAAGTAAGGATTTTTTGCGCATCAACGCGCTCCCAGCAGGTCGGCGCGGTAGTCTGGCGCAGGAAAGTGGAAGGGAACCGGGCCGTCCGGGTCGCCCTTCATGAACTGGCGAATCCGTGGATTGTCGGAGCCCATCAGCTCGTCAGGCGTGCCCTGCCCCAGTACCTGGCCGTCGCCTACCACATAGATGTAGTCGGCGATGCTGGCGGTTTCCGCCAGGTCGTGGGAGACCACGATGCTGGTGATGCCCAAGGCATCGTTGAGCAGGCGGATCAGGCGCACCAGTACGCCCATGGCAATGGGGTCCTGGCCGACGAACGGTTCGTCGTACATGAGGATCTGCGGGTCCAGGGCAATTGCCCGTGCCAGCGCCACACGGCGCTTCATGCCACCGGACAACTCGTCGGGCATGAGGTCGATGGCACCGCGCAGGCCCACGGCCTGCAGCTTCATCAGCACGATGTCGCGGATCATTTCTTCCGACAGCTGGGTGTGCACGCGCAGCGGGAACGCGACGTTCTCGAACACATCAAGGTCGGTGAACAGTGCACCACTCTGGAACAGCACGCCCATCTGCTTGCGGGCATCGAACAAGTCGCTGCGCGACAGCGTCGGCAGGTTCTGCCCGGCAACCCATACCTCACCGCTGGAGGGGCGCAGCTGCGCGCCCATCAGACGGAGCAACGTGGTCTTGCCGCAACCCGATGGCCCCATGATGCCGGTGACCTTGCCGCGCGGGATGCGAATGTCGACGTTGCTGAAAATGCTGCGCGAACCGCGTTTGAAGGTAACCCCCTTCAACTCGACCGCGTAGGCGCTATCCACACTCATCTAGACTCCTTGCTAGTGCAGCCTCGTCCTAGTGGACGCCAGCCTCCATCAGGAAGGCACAAGCGCCCCTGCCAGGCCGAATAGCGGCGAACTATAGCACCGCTGACGCCACCGCCCCAAGGCCAGGCAAGCAGTCGTTCAGCCCTGTGACAGGCTTTGATGACATTCGCTACAGCAATCGAAGGGGTGAGGGTTTTCGTCATTGCGCGTATAATCGCGGCCTTTTCATCAGGCATTGCTTTCTCGACATGAGCCAATCCAGCGAGCTGATCCAATCCGCCCAACGCACCCTGCGCCTGGAACTCGAGGCCGTAGAGGCCCTGTTGGCGCGCATCGACGACAATTTCGTCAAAGCCTGCGAACTGATCCTGGCCAGCAAGGGCCGGGTGGTCGTGGTCGGCATGGGCAAGTCCGGGCATATCGGCAACAAGATCGCCGCCACCCTGGCCAGCACCGGTACGCCGGCATTTTTCGTGCACCCGGCTGAAGCCAGCCATGGCGACATGGGCATGATAACCCGCGATGATGTCATCCTTGCCCTGTCGAATTCCGGTAGCACTGCCGAAATCGTCACCCTGCTGCCGCTGATCAAGCGCCTGGGCATCAAGCTGGTCAGCCTGACCGGCAACCCTGATTCGCCCCTGGCCCAGGCCGCCGAGGTCAACCTCGACGCCCGCGTAGAGCAAGAGGCCTGCCCACTTAACCTGGCACCCACCTCTTCCACCACCGCATCGCTGGTGCTGGGCGACTGCCTGGCCATCGCCCTGCTCGAAGCCCGCGGCTTCACGGCAGAAGACTTTGCCTTCTCGCACCCGGGCGGTGCACTGGGCCGCCGCCTGTTGCTCAAGGTCGAGAACGTGATGCACAGCGGCGACGAGCTGCCCCAGGTAGCCCGCGGCACCCTGCTCAAGGATGCGCTGCTTGAAATGTCCCGCAAAGGTCTGGGCATGACCGTGATCGTCGAAGCCGACGGCACGCTGGCTGGGATCTTCACCGACGGCGACCTGCGCCGCAGCCTGGACCGCAACATCGACGTACACACCACCCTGATCGACCAGGTGATGACCGTGCACGGCAAGACGGCCCGCGCCGAAATGCTCGCTGCCGAAGCCTTGAAGATCATGGAAGACCACAAGATCGGCGCACTGGTGGTGGTGGACCGCGAGGACCGCCCGACCGGCGCCCTGAACATGCACGACCTGCTGCGCGCCGGTGTAATGTAAGGAGCGATGGAATGAACCAGGATCTCATGCAACGCGGCAAAACCATCAAGCTGGCAGTGTTCGATGTGGACGGCGTGCTCACCGACGGGCGCCTGTACTTCCTCGAAGACGGCAGCGAGTTCAAGACCTTCAACACCCTCGACGGCCAGGGCATCAAGATGCTCATGGTCTCGGGCGTGACCACCGCGATCATCAGCGGGCGTAAAACCCCTGTGGTCGAACGCCGGGCGAAAAACCTCGGCATCCCGCACCTGTACCAGGGCCGCGAGGACAAATTGGTCGTGCTTGACGGCCTGCTCGCCGAACTGGGCCTAAGCTATGATCAAGTGGCCTACCTGGGCGACGACCTGCCCGACCTGCCGGTCATTCGCCGGGTAGCATTGGGCATGGCCGTGGCCAACGCCGCTCCGTTTGTTCGCCAGCACGCCCACGGCGTGACCCAGGCACGCGGCGGTGAAGGCGCAGCCCGTGAATTCTGCGAACTGATCATGCAGGCCCAGGGCACCCTGGACGCTGCCAACGCCAATTACCTGTAAGGCTGCCCATGTTCAGCAAGAAAGCCCGCAATATTGCGCTGCTAGCAGTGATCGCCGCCCTGCTGGCGGCGGTCGGCTACTGGAACGTCAGCCCGGAAAGCTTCCTCGACAAGCCGGTGGTTCAGGTCGACGAAAGCGCCATCGACTACTATGCGATCAACGCGCACAGCGTGCAGTTTTTGCCTGATGGCAAGCTGCAGTACGAAATGACTGCCGACAAGGTTGAGCACCTCAAGACCAGCGAAATCACGTTGCTGACCACGCCGGACCTGCACCTGTACCGCGGCACCGAATACCCATGGCACGTGCAGAGCACCCGCGCCGAGGTCAACCCGGACGGCACCGAGGTCGAACTGATCGACAAGGTCCGGATTGCGCGCATCGACGAAAAACAGCGTGAAACCATCATTACCAGCTCACGCATGACCGTGTTCCCGCAGAAGCAATATGCGCAGACCGAGCAAGCCGTTAGAATCGACGGCGCCGGTGGCACAACTACGGGCAAAGGAATGAAAGCGTATTTGAAAGAAAGCAGGATGGACCTGCTCTCTAACGTAAGAGGACAGTATGAGGCTCGTTAAAACCCTCCCCCTTTTGCTCAGCCTGAGCGCAGCACTGGGAAGCGCGAGCGCCTTCGCACTGCCGAATGACCGTGATCAACCGATCCGCATCCAGGCCGACCAGGCCCACCTGGATGACAAGCAAGGCGTAGCCACCTACACCGGCGACGTGGTCATTACCCAGGGCTCGATGATGATCAAAGGCAACACCGTGACCATCACCCGCTCCGCTTCCGGCGACATCGATGTGGTGACCTCGGTGGGCAACCTGGCCTACTTCGAGCAGCAGCAGAGCGCGGCCAAGCCAGACAAGATGAAAGGCTGGGGCGTGACCATCCAGTATCAGGCGCTGAAAGACCTGGTGATCCTCACCGACCGCGCCAAGGTCGAGAATGAAGGCAACACCACCGAAGGCGAGAAGATCGTCTACAACACCCAGACCCAGGTGGCGACCGCCGGTCGCGGTGGCAACGTGACTACACCGCGTCAGCGCATCGACATGGTGATCCAGCCCAAGAAGAAGGCCGAGTAAATGGCAACCCTCAAAGCCCAGCACCTGGCCAAGAGCTACAAGGGGCGGCAGGTCGTACGCGATGTCAGCCTGTCGATCGACAGCGGCCAGATCGTCGGCCTGCTCGGCCCCAACGGCGCCGGCAAGACCACCTGCTTCTACATGATTGTCGGGCTGGTCCAGGCCGAGCAGGGGCGCGTGCTCATCGATAACCTCGATGTCAGCCACCAGCCCATGCACGGCCGCGCCCGTGCTGGCATCGGCTACCTGCCGCAGGAAGCCTCGATCTTCCGCAAGCTATCGGTGGCCGACAACATCATGGCCATCCTCGAGACCCGCAAGGACATCGACCGCGACGGCCGGCGCAAGGAGCTGGAAAGCCTGCTGCAGGAGTTCCACATCAGCCACATCCGCGACAACCTCGGCATGAGCCTTTCTGGTGGTGAACGCCGTCGCGTCGAGATTGCCCGCGCCCTGGCGACCGCACCCAAGTTCATCTTGCTGGACGAACCATTCGCCGGTGTCGACCCGATCTCGGTCGGCGACATCAAGCAGATCATCCACCATCTCAAGGCCAAGGGCATCGGTGTGCTGATCACCGACCACAACGTGCGCGAGACCCTGGATATCTGCGAAACCGCCTATATCGTCAATGATGGCCGCCTGATCGCCGAAGGCGACGCCGAAACCATCCTGGCCAACGACCTGGTCAAAGAGGTTTACCTGGGCCACGAGTTCCGTCTCTGACCCCGGCACGCGCCTGGAGCATCGGAAAATAGCCGCACAACTGCGGGTAAAGTTGTTACGGTGCTCTAGGCAAACGCTACAATTTAAGGCATAAAACTTGCTTGATCTGGCGCCCCGGCGCCCTCGTGTAGTGGATGGCGCATGCGCGCCGGCGAACAAGGTACAAGCCCCTGCCATGAAACCATCGCTCGTCCTAAAAATGGGCCAGCAACTGACGATGACACCGCAGTTGCAACAGGCCATCCGCCTGCTCCAGCTTTCCACCCTGGACCTCCAACAGGAAATTCAGGAAGCGCTGGAGTCGAACCCGATGCTCGAACGTCAGGAAGACGGCGAGGACTTCGACAACAGCGACCCGATGGCGGACAACGCCGAGAACAAGCCGACAGCCGAAGCCCAGGACAACAGTTTCCAGGAAAGCACCATCAGTGCCGACAACCTGGAAGACGGTGAATGGAGCGAGCGCATTCCCAACGAGCTTCCAGTCGATACCGCCTGGGAAGACATCTACCAGACCAGCGCCAGCAGCCTGCCGAGTAACGATGACGACGAGTGGGACTTCACCACCCGCACATCGGCCGGCGAAAGCCTGCAAAGCCACCTGCTGTGGCAACTGAACCTGGCGCCGATGTCCGACACCGACCGCCTGATCGCCGTTACCCTCATCGACAGCATCAACGGCCAGGGATACCTGGAAGACACCCTCGAAGAAATCTGCGCCGGTTTCGACCCGGAGCTGGACATCGAGCTGGACGAAGTCGAGGCGGTACTGCACCGCATCCAGCAGTTCGAACCAGCGGGTGTCGGCGCCCGCAATCTGGGCGAATGCCTGCTGCTGCAACTGCGCCAGCTACCTGCCAATACCCCGTGGATGACCGAAGCCAAACGCCTGGTCACCGATTTCATCGACCTGCTCGGCAGCCGCGACTACAGCCAGCTGATGCGGCGCATGAAAATCAAGGAAGACGAGCTTCGCCAGGTCATCGAACTGGTACAAAGCCTCAACCCGCGGCCCGGTTCGCAGATCGAGTCGAGCGAACCCGAGTACGTGGTGCCCGACGTCATCGTGCGCAAAGATACCGACCGTTGGCTGGTGGAACTGAACCAGGAAGCCATACCGCGCCTGCGGGTGAACCCGCAATACGCCGGTTTCGTGCGCCGCGCCGATACCAGCGCCGACAACACCTTCATGCGCAACCAGTTGCAGGAAGCGCGCTGGTTCATCAAGAGCCTGCAAAGCCGTAACGAAACCCTGATGAAGGTTGCCACCCAGATCGTCGAGCACCAGCGTGGTTTCCTCGACCACGGCGACGAAGCGATGAAGCCGCTGGTGCTGCATGACATTGCCGAAGCGGTGGGGATGCACGAGTCGACCATTTCGCGGGTTACCACGCAAAAGTACATGCACACACCGCGTGGCATCTACGAACTGAAATACTTTTTCTCCAGCCACGTCAGCACCTCCGAAGGCGGAGAATGCTCGTCCACGGCGATTCGCGCGATCATCAAGAAACTGGTTGCGGCGGAAAATCAGAAAAAGCCATTGAGTGACAGCAAGATCGCTGGTTTACTGGAGGCACAAGGCATCCAGGTAGCCCGTCGCACCGTCGCCAAGTACCGCGAGTCCCTCGGCATCGCACCGTCGAGCGAGCGCAAGCGACTGATGTAGCCCCTGAGATGAGCCACAGCGTTTGTGGGGCAGGTGCGAGACCTGCCTCTTTATGCACGGGCAATAAAGGAGAAGCTGTATGCAAGTCAATATCAGTGGACAGCATGTAGAAGTCACCCCACCGCTGCGTGATTATGTGGAGCAGAAGCTCAAACGCGTAGCGAGTCACTTCGACAAGATCACCAACGTGCAGGTCATCATGAAAGTCGAGAAGCTGCAGCAGAAGGTCGAAGCGACCCTGCAGATTCCTGGCGGTGAAGTGGTTGCCAATGCCGAAGACCAAGACATGTATGCAGCAATCGACGCCTTGGCCGACAAGCTCGACCGCCAACTGAAAAAACACAAGGAAAAACAGCAAAGCCTGCTGCAAGGTGCAGCTGCACGCTGATCCCCCTCATCCATGATCCGACTTGAAACCATCCTGACCCCCGGCCGTTCACTCGTGAACGTGCCGGGCGGCAGTAAGAAGCGCGCCCTGGAAAAGGTCGCCACCGTCATCGCCGACCAAGTGCCAGAACTGGAGATGCAAGACGTCTTCGAAAAACTGGTAGCCCGGGAAAAACTCGGCTCGACCGGTTTCGGCAATGGCATCGCCATCCCCCACTGCCGGCTTGAAGGCTGTTCCGCACCGGTCAGTGCCTTGCTGCACCTGGAAGCTCCAATCGATTACGACGCCATCGATGGCGCGCCCGTGGACCTGCTGTTCGTCCTGCTGGTGCCTGAAGCCGCTACCGATGCCCATCTGGAACTGCTGCGCCAGATTGCCAGCATGCTCGATCGCAAGGAGGTTCGTGATCGCTTGCGTGCCGCCAGCAGTAACGAGGCCCTGTTCCAGGTTGTCCTGGACGTACAGAACGAGCACTGAACATGCGCCTGATCATTGTCAGCGGCCGCTCCGGCTCCGGCAAGAGCACCGCCCTCGATGTACTGGAAGACAACGGTTTCTACTGCATTGACAACCTGCCGGCCGGGCTTCTGCCGCAGCTGGCGGAAGAAGCGCTGATCAACACCGAACTGCTGCAACCAAGGGTTGCCGTGTCGATCGACGCGCGTAACCTGCCCAGCCACCTGACGCGCTTCCCCGAATTGCTCGAAGAAGCCCGTGCGCGAAACATCCAGTGTGATGTGCTGTTCCTGGATGCCGACGAAGACATACTACTCAAGCGCTTCTCGGAAACCCGCCGACGCCACCCACTGACCAATGCCAACCGCTCCCTGGCCGAAGCGATTCGCGTCGAGAGTGAGCTTCTGGGGCCGATCGCCGACCTGGCCGACCTGAAGATCGACACCACCAACCTGAATCTGTATCAGCTGCGTGATTCGATCAAGCTGCGCCTGCTCAACCAACCCGAGCCCGGCACCGCGTTCCTTGTCGAGTCGTTCGGTTTCAAGCGTGGCATGCCGGTCGATGCAGACCTGGTGTTCGATGTGCGCTGCCTGCCAAACCCTTACTGGAAGCCCGAGCTGCGCGAGCACTCCGGCCTCGACCAACCGGTAATCGACTATCTGGCCGCGCAGCCGGATGTCGAAGACATGTTCAGCGACATTTCCAGCTATCTGCTCAAGTGGTTGCCCCGCTTCGCCGCCAGCAACCGTGCCTACGTCACCATTGCCATCGGCTGCACCGGCGGCCACCACCGCTCGGTGTACATCACTGAGCGCCTTGGCCAGTTGCTGCAGCAATCCCTGAAAAACGTCCAGGTCCGCCACCGCGACCTCTAGCCCAAGGATCCGCCCCACGATGCCCGCCCGCGAAATCACCATCATCAACAAGCTGGGCCTGCATGCCCGGGCGGCAGCCAAGTTCGTCGGCGTGGCAGGCCGCTTCCCCTGCCAGGTGCGGGTTGGCCGTGCGCCGGACAAGCTGGTGGATGGCAAGAGCATCATGGCGGTGATGATGCTGGCGGCCGGCAAAGGCACCCAGGTGCACCTGCACACCGAAGGCGAGCAGGACAACGACGCCATGGATGCGTTGGTCGAGCTGATCAACAACTTCTTCGACGAAGGCGAATAAAAGCCAGCACGATCCTTGTAGGAGCGGCCTTGCGTCGCGAAAGGGCTGCAATGCAGTCCCAGAATTTGAGCAACAAGGCACAAGTTGCCGGGGCCGCTTTGCGGCCCTATCGCGACACAAGGCCGCTCCCACAGGGAACACGCAAACCTGATAATGAATCAGGACATCGCTGTATCCATCACCATCATCAGGCAGAAGCCAATACACAGCCCCAGGCTGGCCAGACGATGATGGCCGTTACTGCGCGATTCCGGGATGATCTCCTGGGTCACCACCAGCAGCATTGCCCCCGCCGCGCACGCCAGGCCCAGCGGCAGCAGCAGTTCGGCGATGTTCACCAGCCAGGCGCAGATCACCGCAGCCACCGGCTCGACCAGGCCTGACGCTGCGCCTATCAAGAAGGCTTTGAAGCGCGACATGCCCGCCCCGGCCAGCACCAGCGCAATGACCAGCCCCTCAGGCACATCCTGCAAGGCAATGCCCATGGCCAGGCTGTCGGCGTCGGCCATGCCACCACCGGCGGACACACCGATGGCCATGCCCTCGGGAATGTTGTGGGCGATGATGGCGATGACAAACAGCCAGATGCGCGCAGCAATCACCGGCTGGTTGTCGGTGCCGACCAGCGCTTCTGGTGAGGCGCCAGACACTTTGAGGTCAACCAGAAACAGGCAGAGCGCACCGAACAACAAGCCAAAGCTGATCAGGCCGCCCGCGCCCCAAGGGCTGAAACCGATGGACTGGGCCGCGCCCAGACCCGGAATGATCAGGGAAAACGCGGTGGCTGCCAGCATCACGCCAGCGCCGAAGCCCAGCAGCGTGTCGGCCAGCGCCACTGGCATGTTGCGAATGACCAGTACCGGTACCGCCCCCAACGCCGTCCCCAGTGCGCACAATGCGCCGCCCTCCAGGGCGCGCAACATCCGTGGTTCCAGGTCCAGCCAGGCAAGGCCACGCGCTACCAACAGCGCGGTGCCCGCCAGCAAAAGCAAAGTCCCAAGCGCCAGGCGAAACAGGCGCACACTGCTGACAGACATCACTTCAGAGCGCATACCGGTCCGACTCACTTCAGGGCTTCAACGTAGCGACGTTCCACTTCCGCCCAGTCAATGACGTTGTAGAAAGCGCCGATGTATTCCGGACGACGGTTCTGGTACTTCAGGTAGTAGGCATGCTCCCACACGTCCAGGCCGAGGATCGGCGTATTGCCGTGCATCAGCGGGCTGTCCTGGTTACCGCTGCTTTCCACCACCAGGGTTTTCTGCGGGGTCACGCTGAGCCAGGCCCAGCCGCTGCCGAAGCGGGTCAGCGCCGCTTTGGTGAAGGCATCCTTGAAGGCATCAAAACCGCCCAGTTGCGAGGAGATGGCTTGTACCAGCTGGCCCTGTGGCTCACCGCCGCCCTGCGGCGACATCACAGTCCAGAACAGGCTGTGGTTGGCGTGGCCGCCGCCATGGTTGGTGACCGCAGCGCGCAGGTTTTCTGGCAGCTGCTTGACCGCACCGACCAGTTTTTCCACCGGCCATTCGGCCCACTCAGTGCCTTCGATGGCGGCATTGAGGCCGTTGACGTAGGTCTGATGGTGCTTGCTGTGGTGGATCTCCATGGTCTGGGCGTCGATGTGCGGCTCCAGCGCATCGTAGGCGTAAGGCAAAGCAGGCAAGGTATGGGGCATGTCAGTGAATTCCGTAGGCATGGGTTGCAGGCGCCACGTCCGGCTGGGCAGCGAGTTCGCTGGCCCCGGCATTGTGGCGGTTGAGCAGGCGCTCGGTTCGCGGGTACTGGCCGTACTCGGCGATGAAATTCAGCAGTTCGGTGTAGGTTCGCCCACTGTGGCGCAGGGCTGCGTCACGCAGCGGCTGGGGCAACCGCGCCTCCTGGCTGGCCTGCAGCAGCCGCTGGTGGGCGGCGCACAAGTAGTCGGCGCTCTCGTGCGGCTGATTCAGGCGCACGTGCAGGTCGGCCAGGTTGTGGTGGGCGATGACGAACACGGCCACCGCTTCGTCGACGTCATGCCAGCGCTCGAACAGCACCTGGGCCAGCGCCAGGGCTTGCAGGTAGTGTTCCCGGGCGTCGACCAGCTCGCCTTGTTCGAACAGGCGGTTGGCGGTTTCCGTGGTGCGTTTCCAGTGCTGCATGGGTTGTCTCCTGGGCGGTGACGCAGGGTCAGATACCGCCGGCGGTGAGTTTTTCCGGGTCCAGCAACGCTTCAAGCTGGTCACGCGACAGGTCGGTGTGCTCCAGCGCCACATCGATGACCGGGCGACCCTGCTTGTAGGCGGTCTTGGCGATTTCAGCAGCCTTGAGGTAACCGATGATCGGGTTCAGCGCAGTGACCAGGATCGGGTTGCGCGCCAGGGCTTCCTTGAGCTTGCCCTCGTTGACCTTGAAGGTGGCGATGGCCTTGTCGGCCAGCAAACGGCTGACGTTGGCCATCAGCTCAATGCTCTCCAGCAAGTTGCGGGCGATCACCGGCAGCATCACGTTCAGCTCGAAGTTGCCGGACTGGCCAGCGACAGCGATGGTCGCGTCATTACCGATCACCTGGGCGGCAACCATGGCGGTGGCCTCCGGGATCACGGGGTTGACCTTGCCTGGCATGATCGAAGACCCCGGCTGCAAGCCTTGCAGCTCGATTTCGCCCAGGCCGGCCAGTGGGCCGGAGTTCATCCAGCGCAGGTCGTTGGCGATCTTCATCAGTGCCACGGCGGTGGTCTTCAGCTGGCCAGACAGCGCCACGGCGGTGTCCTGCGAGCCGATCAGGGCGAACAGGTTCTGCCCGGGGGTGAACTCGACCTGGGTCAGGCCGCTGAGCTGTCGGGCGAAACCGGCAGCGAACTGAGGGTGGGCGTTGATGCCCGTACCCACGGCGGTGCCGCCCTGGGCCAGCGCCTGCAGGCTCGGCAGGGTCGCTTCGATGTGCCCCTTCGCAGCGTTGATCTGTGCCGCCCAGCCATCCAGCACCTGGCTCATGCGCACCGGCATGGCGTCCATCAAGTGCGTACGGCCCGTTTTCACATACTGATGCACTTGCGCCGACTTGGTCTCGATCACCTGTACCAGGTGGCTCAGGGCCGGCAGCAACTGCTCGTGCAAGGCCAGGGCAGCGCTGACATGAATGGTGGTGGGGATGATGTCGTTGCTGCTCTGGCCACAGTTGACGTGGTCATTGGCGTTGACAGCGTCACCCAGCACGCGGCTTGCCAAGGTGGCAATCACCTCGTTGGCGTTCATGTTCGAGCTGGTGCCGGAGCCGGTCTGGAACACATCCACCGGGAAGTGCTGGATGAAGTCTCCCGCCAGCAGTTGCTCGACAGCCTTGACGATGGCCTGGCCCTGCGCTGCAGACAGTTGCTCCAGGTCCACGTTGGCCTTGGCGGCAGCAGCTTTGGCCAGCAACAAGGCACGAATGAACTGGGCCGGCATGCGCAGACCACTGACCGGGAAGTTGTCGACCGCGCGCTGGGTCTGGGCACCGTACAGGGCCTGGGCCGGCACCTGCAGCTCACCCATGCTGTCACGCTCGATACGGGTATCACTCATCATCAAATCCTTGCATCAGTTCATCGGGAGAAATCGACGGCAGCAGACGGCAATTGGCCAACTGCAGGGCATAGGGCTGCCAGCGCTGGTTCTGTTCCTGGCGGTCGAGGTTGCGCATGTCCAGCAGCGGGCGCCAGGCCAGGTCCAGGCACAGGCAGCGCCAATGCCAGGGCAGCATGCGATCGCAGGCGGTATCCAGCAGCAGGCGGAAAGAGGTCAGTGCCACCGTCCATGGCGAGGTCTCGGTGCAGCACACCAGATAGCGGCCTTCGGCAAGGTAATGCTCGATCAGGCGCGGCTCGTCGGGCTCGAGCGCACAGCGGATGCGCCGGCTGAGCCAGCGCCAGTTTTCCAGGTAGGGCAGTTCGCGGAGGACGGGTTTCATGAACATCATCGCCGGGTTACTGGGTAATGATATTCATTATTAAGTGATAAAAAGAATCACTTCAAGAAAAAGGTGATGAAAAAAAACCCGGCGCAGGGGCCGGGTCTTCATTTTATCTGAGCAGTACACGTTGATGATCAGCTACCAGCAACAGTCATCCGTTCGATCAGCACCGAGCCCGTATGGATATTGCTGCGGGTTTCCAGATCGCTACCAATCGCGACAATCTGCTGAAACATATCCTTCATATTGCCGGCAATGGTCACTTCCTGAACCGCATGCTGGATCTCGCCATTTTCGACCCAGAAGCCGGCCGCACCACGGGAGTAATCCCCCGTCACCATATTCAGCCCATGCCCCATCAACTCGGTCACCAGCAGCCCGCGCCCCATACGGCGGATCAATGCGGCCTGGTCTTCGACACCGTGAGTGACGAACAGGTTGTGCACGCCACCGGAGTTGGCCGTGCTAGGCAAGCCCAGCTTGCGCCCGGAATAGGTGCCCAGCAGGTACGACACCAGCTCGCCTTTGTCGACGAACGGCTTGGCATAGGTAGCCAGGCCATCACCGTCGAATGCTGCACTGCCCAGTGCCCGTGGAATATGGGGGCGCTCGTCAAGGGTCAGCCAGGAGGGGAACAGGCGTTGGCCGATGGTCCCTTCAAGGAATGACGACTTGCGGTAAAGATTGCCGCCGGAAATGGCCGAGAGGAAACTGCCGAACAGGCCACCGGCCAGCTCGGCGGAGAACAGCACCGGTACCTCGCAGGTCGGTACCGGGCGTGCGCCCAAACGGCTGGCTGCGCGCTGGGCAGCGCGGGCGCCGATACTGCGCGGGTCAGCCAGCAGGTTGCCCTGGCGGTTCACGTCGTACCAGTAGTCACGCTGCATCTGCCCGTCGCCTTCAGCGATCATCACGCAGCTCAGGCTGTGCCGGGTCGAAGCATAACTGCCGATGAAGCCATGGCTGTTGCCATACACGCGGCAGCCCTGGTGGGTATTGAGTGTGGTGCCATCGGCGTTGAGAATGCGCGGGTCTTCATCGAACGCCGCAGCCTCGCAGGCCAAAGCCATTTCGATAGCCTTTTCAGGCTCCATGGCCCAGTCGTGATAGAGGTCCAGATCCGGGATTTCGCGGGCCATCAGCGCCGCGTCGGCCAGGCCTGAGCATTCGTCCTCGGAGGTATGCTTGGCAATGGCCAACGCTGCGGCGACGGTCTCGCGGATCGCGTCCGGGCCACTGGCCGAGGTGCTGGCCGAGCCTTTGCGCTGGCCGACATAAAGGGTGATACCAAAGCCCTGGTCGCGGTTGAACTCGACCGTTTCGACCTCACGCTGGCGTACCGTGGTGGACAGGCCCTGCTCCAGCGACACCGCCACTTCGCAGGCGCTGGCCCCCTGGCGGCGCGCCTCGGCAATGATCGCCTCGACCTGCTCCTGCAATGCTGGCAGGTCTTTCGGACCTACGCTCTGGACTGCACTCATGGTTCTCTCCACTAAAATTCTGCGTACGGCTTGGGGTCATTCTACGACCGGGCCGGACAAGCGGCCCCCGACTGGTTATCATGGCGACGATTTCTAGCGGACTGCCACCATGGTTGATTCAAACGACGCCTACGACGGCGAAAAAAGCAAAACCCAGATCAAGCGCGAACTGCATGAGCTGGTTGAACTCGGCGAGCGCCTCACTACGCTCAAGGCCGACACTCTGGCGCGTCTGCCGTTGACCGACGAGCTACGCAAGGCCCTGGCCGAGGCTTCCAAGCACACCGCTCACGGTGCCCGCAAACGCCACATGTCGTTTGTCGGCAAGCTGATGCGCGTGCAGGACCTGGATGCCATCCACGCCTTGCTTGAGCAGATGGACAGCTCGACCCGCCAGTACAACGAGCGCTTCCACGGCCTGGAGCGCTGGCGCGACCGGCTCATCGACGGTAATGACGAAGACCTCGAGCGTTTCGTCAACGAATACCCCGAGACCGATCGCCAGCAACTACGCTCGCTGATCCGGCATGCCCAGCACGAAAAAGCGCGTAACAAGCCGCCTGCTGCTGCGCGCAAGGTGTTCAAGTACATCCGCGACCTCGACGAGTTACAGCGCGGTTTGCGCTGAGCCCCTGGGGCCGCTGTGCGGCCCAATCGCGACACAAGGCCGCTCCCACAGTATTCGCGCAGCCATTCCTGCATGGCGCAGCCCCTGTGGGAGCGGCCTTGCGTCGCGAAAGGACCGCAAAGCGGTCCAAGATGGCCATCACGCCCCGGTACCGCCCACGGTAATCGCGTCCAGCTTCAAAGTCGGCTGCCCTACTCCTACGGGTACCGACTGCCCGTCCTTGCCGCACGTCCCTACCCCGCTGTCCAGCGCCAGGTCGTTACCGACCATCGACACCCGGCTCATCGCCTCCGGGCCATTGCCAATCAGGGTCGCACCCTTGACCGGCGCGGTAATCTTGCCGTCTTCGATCAGGTAGGCCTCACTGGTCGAGAACACGAACTTGCCACTGGTGATGTCCACCTGGCCACCGCCCAGGTTGGCGCAATAGATGCCCTTCTTCACCGACGCGATGATTTCCTGCGGGTCGCTTTCGCCTGCACGCATGTAGGTGTTGGTCATGCGGGGCATCGGCAGGTGCGCGTAGGATTCACGGCGACCGTTGCCGGTCAACGCCATGCCCATCAGGCGTGCGTTGAGCTTGTCCTGCATGTAACCCTTGAGCACACCTTTCTCGATCAGCGTGGTGCATTCGGTCGGAGTGCCTTCGTCATCCACGCTCAGTGAGCCACGGCGGCCTTCGAGCGTGCCATCGTCAACGATGGTGCACAGGCTCGATGCCACCTTCTCGCCAATGCGGCCGCTGAACGCCGAACTGCCTTTGCGGTTGAAGTCACCCTCCAGGCCATGGCCTACAGCCTCGTGCAGCAACACGCCCGACCAGCCCGAGCCCAGTACAACCGGCAAGGTGCCTGCAGGTGCCGGGATCGCCTCAAGGTTTACCAGCGCCTGGCGCAATGCCTCGCGGGCATAGCCCATTACCCGTTCTTCGGTGAAGAAACGGTAGTCGGTACGCCCGCCACCGCCCTGCCCGCCGCGCTCGCGACGGCCATTCTGTTCGACGATGACGCTGACGTTGAAGCGCACCAGCGGGCGCACGTCGGCGGCCAGGCTACCATCGGCCGCAGCGATCAGGATGCGCTCCCAGACCCCGGCCATGCTCACGCTGACTTGCTGGATGCGCGGGTCCAGGGCGCGGGTGGCGACATCGACACGCTTGAGCAGCTCGACCTTTTCGGCACGGCTGAGTACATCCAGCGGGTTGTCTGCGGCATACAGGGCGGCCACTTCCTGACTGCGGAAAGCCTGGACCGTGCCATTCTGCCCGGCACGTGAAATCGAACGGGCGGCGCGCGCCGCCGAGGTCAATGCCTCGAGGTTGATCGCATTGCTGTAGGCGAAGCCGGTCTTTTCACCGGACTGGGCACGTACGCCCACGCCCTGGTCCAGGTTGAAGCTGCCCTCTTTGACGATGCCGTCTTCCAGCGCCCAGGTTTCCGAGATCTGGCCCTGGAAATACAGGTCGGCGGCGTCGATGCCGGGGCCGGCCAACTCACCCAGTACGCTCTGCAGGCTGTCCAGGGTCAAGCCGCCTGGGGCCAGGAGCTGCTCACTGACGGTGGATAACATCTGGCTCATAGTCACTCCGAGGTGTGCGCAGGCCGCAACGCGCCCTGCGAGAAAAAGCGCCGGTGCGATACCACCGGCATGCGCGCCCGGATGGACGCTTGTTCTTCAATGTCGCGCTCGGCAAGCAGTACTGCTTCGCCTTGCGCCTGTTCTGCGACGATGCGCCCCCAAGGGTCGACGATCGACGCATGGCCATGGGTTTCCCGAGGGCCTGGATGGGTGCCGCCCTGCGCCGCAGCCAGCAGGTAGCACTGGGTTTCGATTGCGCGGGCGCGTACCAGCACCTCCCAATGTGCCGCGCCTGTCACGGCAGTGAAGGCCGCTGGGGCAGTGATCAGTTCCGCGCCGGCCTCGCGCAGTGCGCTGTACAGCTCAGGAAAGCGCAAGTCGTAGCACACGCTAAGCCCCAGCCGCCCAACCGGCGTGTCAGCCACCACCACCTGGGCGCCATGGGCGTAGTCATCCGACTCACGGTACCGACCGCGGTTGTCGGCAACGTCCACGTCGAACAGGTGCAGCTTGTCATAGCGTGCCGCTACCTCGCCGTGTTCGTCGATCAGTAACGAGCAGGCATGCGCCTTGGCCTCGGGCTGACCGACCGGAGGCAAGGGCAAGGTACCGGCCACAATCCATAACTTGAGGTCGCGGGCGGTGCGTTTCAACCATGGCAGAATCGGCCCTTCGCCCAATGCTTCGGCGCGGCCGATGGCAGCGGCGTCCTTGCGGCCCATGGCGGCGAAGTTTTCCGGCAGTACCGCCAGCCGTGCGCCGCCAGATGCGGCCTGCTCCAACAGGGCACCGGCACGCTGCAGGTTAGCCAGCACATCATCCTGGCTGACCATCTGGATTACCGCTGCCTTCATGGGCACTCCTAGCGGGATTTCTCGAAAGGTTTCACAAATGTGATTCTAGGCTCTTTCCACGGCCCTTCGACACGGTAGTGCACGCTGGCAAAGCGCGACACGCGGTCACCGATCAAGCGGTCGACCAGGAACAGCGCACCGCCTACGGCCGGCGCGCCGATAATCAGTGCAGCCAGCGGCAGGTTGTTGGTCACCGGCAGGCTCACCTGCAGGTTGGCATCAACCCGGTCGCGCACCATGTCCAGGGTGCCCTCCAGCTCAAAGTTGCTCGACGGGCCAGTGACACTGATCGGCTCGCGGGTGACATATACACCATCACTGGCCACCAGCAGGCCCTTGACCCGGTCATAGGCCAGGCCCTTTTCGAACAGGTCGGAGAAGTCCAGGCGCAGGCGCCGGCCAATCGAGTTGAAGTTGAGCAGGCCGAACACGCGCAGTGCCTGTGCACTGCCTTCGACTTCGACGAACTGGCCGGTGCGCAGCGCCGCGTCCATGCTGCCAGAGAAGCGCTTCAGGCCCACCGCAGCGGGCGAACCCGGCCAGCGGCCGTCCACATCCAGGCGGAAGTCACGGCTGGTCACGGTCGGCGCGAAGCCCCAGGCCTTGAGCACATCGGCCAGGTTCTTGCCGTCCAGGCGCCCTTTGTACCAGCTGCTGGTGCTGCCCTGCTCACCCTCCCAGCCGCCACCGCCGTCTATGCGCAGCCCTTTGAAGTCGAGGTCGATATCGCTGGCGGTCACGCCCCGCGCTGTCGGTCGCAATTTGATCGCCGCGCTGCCGAACAGGTCGTCGCCGCGGTAAAGCTTGTCGATGCTCAAGTCCAGCGCCGGTACCTTGCGCGGGTCGAACGAGGCCAACGGGTCCGGGCCCTCTTCGGCCTGAGCCTGGGCAGGGTCGGCAGCGGGCAGGCGCAGGGTCTGCATACGCACGACCATCGGCGCACCCTTGGCATCCGGCACACGGGCGTTGCCAATCACTTCCTTGCTGTCCAGGCGCAGGTCCCAGGCCGCGCCGCCACGGGCCATACGCACCACGGCCTGGTTCAGGTCCATGCCGAAGGCTTTCAGCTGGCCGATGCTCAGGTCGACACTTTGCAGGTTCTGTCGCGCGCTGCCACCTGGGTCATCACCGGCAAGCCGGGCCGCCTGATCTTGCCAGGGCGCCAGGTCCAGCGACTCCAGGCGCCCGCGTACCCGCAAACCCTGGCCAGCTGGGAGTTGGGCGTCACCAGTGCCCAACAGCAATTCACCACGCCCCTGCATGAGCTTGTCGGCCGGTGCGGCGTAGGCAAAGCGTGCAAGGTCGGTGTAAGCAGCATCGAATCGCCGCTCCTGGCCTTGCAGGCTCATGCTGAAACGGCTGTCGCGGGTGTCTGCTGCGGCTTTGCCGAAGGGCGCCGGCAGGTCGATGGCCAAGCCCTTCAGGTTCGAGTTGACGCTCAGCCGGTTGTCCCGGCTACCCAGGCTGAGTTGCAACTGGTAAGGCAGCTCACCGGACGCTGGCAAAGCCTGTTTGAACTGCAGCCAGTCGGTGAGTGCCTTGAGCGATACCTGGCCATTGGCGTCGATGCGCGTCTGCATCTGCCCCGGCTGGCCTTCGGCAGTAATTTGCGCCGTCACCGGCTTGCCGAACGCCTGCAGGCTGATGCCCTTGCCACTTAGGCCTTTGTCAAAATCGAAGCTGAAATCACCCTTCAAGCGGGTCAACTCCAGGCTCGGCGGGGCAACTTTCAGGCGCGCATCGCTGGTGGCGAAATCCACCTGCACTTTCGGCCGTTCCCCGTGGGCCAGCGGGATGTCGAGCTTGAGCTTGCCCTTCAACGGCCCTTCGCCCTCCCAGCCGGCAAAGATCTCGCCCGTGCCGATCGGTGCTTCCTTGAGTATTTTCAGGCCATCGCCCAGGCTGCCGTCGAAGCCGCCATCCAGGTACAGGCGACTGTGCTGCTCACCCTCGACATGCGGGATATCAACGCTGACATCGCTCACCTTGGTGTCGAGCAACACGCCACGCTGGGCCTTGATGCGCACACCACTGTCCTCGATGAACACATCGCCATCTACGTGCTGCACCTGCGGCCAGCCAGGCTGGAAGTCCAGGGCCGCGTCCCGCACCTTGAAAAACAGGCTGATGCTGCGAGACTCCGGTGCGGCGCCATGATTCAGCGAGCCCTGGTACTGGAAGTAGCCCTCATCCACCGTGCCTTTGACGATGGCGCTGCGAAGCCATTCGTCGAGGGCCGGGCTGAGCACCTCGGGCAGGTACTTGGCGGTGTAGCGGCCATCGCCCTCGGTCAGGCCGACACGCAGGTCCATGTAGTCCTCGCGGCCTTCTTCGAACAACAGGCGGATAAGGAAGTCACCAGCAATCTTGCCCTCCTCGCCCAACACCTTGAGGTAAGGCGCAACCAGGGTGAAGCCTTCCTTGTCCAGCGCCCAGGTCAGGCGCGCATTGGCTTTCTGGTAGTGCCAAGGTTTGGCGAAGATCGGGTACAGGTGCAGCATGAACGCATCGGTATCCAGGCGCAGTTCACCATGCCCCAGGTCGCCGCTGATGCTGCCGCTGACGTTACCGGCAGCCGGGGCACCGTGATAGGCATCGAAACCGACCTTCTCCAGGTTGGCGTCGAATTGCAGGCGTTGGTCACCCTCGGCCTTGGGCCGGGCCTCCAGCCGTACATTGCGCAACGCGCCGGTTACCTTCAGGCCATCGACTACGGCCATGACATTGTCAGGCAGCGGTGCCAGAGCTTCGATCAGCGGGGTAAGGGGCGTAAGGTGCAGCCGGTCGGCCTGCAGCTTCCAGCTTTCATCGGCAGCGCTCTGGCCGGGGCGCTGCTGCAACTGCAGGTGCGACTCCCAACGGGTCTTGCCGATGTCCATGGCCAGGGAGTCGACCACCACATCAAAGCCTTGGTCCCGGCGCTGGAACCAGGCACCCAAGGCCAGGTTGTTCAGCGTCGCGGCCTTGCGCCCGGCATAACCGCCCTGCAGCTCCGGTGCATTGAGCCGCACCACAGCCTGCTGCAATTGCCCTTCGCGCCAATCGACCCAGAACTCGCCGCCCGCTCGCAGCGCGTCGGCATGCCACTGGCCCAGCAGGCGTGGAGGTAACCATCGGGCCCAGTCACTCTGCGGCAGGCTCAGGTAGGCATCTACCTGGCCATCACGCCAGGCCTTGGCCGAAGCGCGGCTACGCAGGTTCAGCGCCAGGGGCTGGCCATCGGGCAGGGTCGCACTCAGGTCCAAGGCCTGGCGCGAAGCACCCGCCTGCAGGCCGGCGCTAACATACGTCAGGGTGAGCGGGTCACGCTGCCACGGGTGCAAGGTGACCTGGCTGTCGAACACATCAATGCGGCCCAGCTGGCGCAGGCGCTGCAGCAGTTCGGCGGGGTCAAGCGGCGCATCGTCCTTCTTCGGCAAGCCTTCAAGGTGCCAGGCACCTTGCTCGTTCTCACGCAGGATCAGTTGCAGGCCTCCCAGCTGTACACGCGCCAGGCGCACTTCGCGGGCACTGAGGCTGGCCCACACATCGGGCACAACCTTGACCTCGTCCAGGCGCAGCGCCGTCGCACCTTCACCCAGTTGCAGGTCACGTACCCGCAGCACCGGTGCCAGGCCGCTCCAGCGCCCCTCAAGGGCACCGACATGCACCGGCAGGCCCAGCGCCTGCTCGGCTTTGCGTTCCACATCGGCACGGTATTCGGCCACCAGCGGTACCAGCTCGCGGCCGAGGCTGACATACAACGCCACCAATACCGCCAACAGGGCGCAAAAGCCCAGCGCCCAGCGGGTCAAGGCGACAAGAACGCGGGTCAGACGTCCCATGGCCATGGCCCTCCAAGTCGTTTATCCATGATGGCCGGTAGTGGCGCTTTTGCCAGCCCGAGCATCCAGTGGCGCGTTCGAGAAGACCTCAGAGCAGCACCACGTCGTATTGTTCCTGCGAATACATCGACTCGACCTGGAAGCGAATGGTTCGACCGATAAAGGCCTCCAGCTCTGCCACGTTGCCCGATTCTTCATCCAGCAGGCGGTCGACCACCTTCTGGTTGGCCAGCACACGGTAGCCCTCGGCCTGATAGGCACGTGCCTCGCGCAGGATCTCGCGGAAGATTTCGTAGCAAATGGTCTCGGGGGTTTTCAGCTTGCCGCGGCCCTGACAGGCCAGGCACGGCTCGCACAACACCTGCTCCAGGCTTTCACGGGTGCGCTTGCGGGTCATCTGCACCAGGCCCAGCTCGGTGATGCCGATGATGTTGGTCTTTGCGTGATCCCGTTCCAGCTGTTTTTCCAGTGTGCGCAGCACCTGGCGCTGGTGTTCTTCATCTTCCATGTCGATGAAGTCGATGATGATGATGCCGCCGATATTGCGCAGGCGCAGTTGCCGGGCGATGGCGGTGGCGGCCTCCAGATTGGTCTTGAAGATGGTCTCTTCAAGGTTGCGATGGCCGACGAATGCACCGGTGTTCACATCAATGGTGGTCATCGCTTCGGCCGGGTCGACCACCAGGTAGCCACCGGACTTGAGCGGCACCTTGCGCTCGAGGGCGCGCTGGATTTCGTCTTCGACACCGTACAGGTCAAAGATTGGCCGTTCGCCCGGGTAGTGTTCGAGGCGGTCGGCGATTTCCGGCATCAGTTCACCGACGAACTGCGTGGTCTTCTGGAAGGTTTCACGCGAGTCGATGCGGATCTTCTCGATCTTCGGGTTGACCAGGTCACGCAGGGTACGCAGTGCCAGGCCCAGATCCTCGTAGATGACCATCGGCGCGCCGCAGGTCTTGATCTGGGCGCCAATCTGCTCCCACAAGCGGCGCAGGTAGCGGATGTCCTGCAGGATCTCTTCGGCACGAGCGCCTTCGGCGGCGGTGCGCAGGATGAAACCACCGGCATCCTTGATGTTTTCGCTTTCCATGCAGTTGCTGACCACCTGCTTGAGGCGGTCTCGCTCGGCTTCGTCTTCGATCTTCAGCGAAATGCCGACATGGCTGCTGCGCGGCATGTACACCAGGTAGCGCGAAGGGATCGACAGCTGGGTGGTCAGGCGTGCGCCCTTGGTGCCAATCGGGTCCTTGGTCACCTGTACCACAAGGGCCTGGCCTTCGTGCACCAGCGCCGTGATGGTCTCGACCGCCGAGCCTTCACGCTGAGAAATTTCCGACGCATGGATGAACGCGGCGCGCTCCAGGCCGATGTCGACGAAGGCCGCCTGCATGCCTGGCAGCACACGCACCACCTTGCCCTTGTAGATATTGCCGACGATGCCACGGCGCTGGGTGCGCTCGACGTGCACTTCCTGCAGTACCCCGTTTTCCACCACCGCCACGCGTGACTCCATCGGGGTGATGTTGATCAGGATCTCTTCACTCATGGCCGGCTCTCGTCAAAGGTCTTTTGTAATGATGGATGGCGTATGCCGTGCTGGCTACTGCGGGTTTGTTACCTCTGGCGTATGCACGGGCGATTGCCAACAGGCGATACCAAACGTGCCAAGCAACTCGGCCGTCTCACTGAGGGGCAGGCCTACCACGGCCGAATAACTGCCGGACAGACCGGTGACGAACACTGCGCCCAGGCCCTGGATGGCGTAGCCACCGGCCTTGTCCACAGGCTCGCCGCTGGCCCAGTAGCGTTGTGCTTCATCGGCACTGATCGCCCGGAAGCGCACCTTGCTGGTGACGCACAGGCTTTGCGTATGCAGGCCGTCGCTGAGGGCAACCGCAGTCAATACCTGGTGCTCGCGGCCCGACAGGTCAGCCAGCATGGCCATGGCATCTTCGCGGTTTTCCGGTTTGCCCAGAATACGCCCATCGAGCACCACGGCAGTATCCGCCCCCAGCACCACAGCCGGGCCCTCGACACGGGCCACACCAGCCGCAGCCTTGGCCCGAGCCAGGCGCTCAACGTAGGCCGGGGCGCTTTCGTCAGGCAGCGGGGATTCATCGATGGGTGCACTGACAACGGTGAAAGGCACACCGATCTGGGTCAGCAGTTCACGACGGCGGGGCGAGCCAGAGGCCAGGTATAACGGGTTCATGCAGACATCTCCCTGTCAGTTGCGGCGTCGCCGTCAGTTGATATGCAAGCGTCGGCGCAGGTCGCGCAGGGCGAAACTGATCCATGGCCAGAGCAAGGCACTGATGACCGCCGACCAGACCAGCGCCAGGGTAGGCAGCCGGTTGCCGGTCAGGGCGCTGAGCCATAGCTGGATGAGCTGGGCGATGCCGAAAATGACCAGGATCACCAGACTCTGCTGCCACATGGGGAACATGCGCAAGCGCTGCTGCAGGGATAACACCAGAAAGGTGATAAGGGTGAGGATCAACGCGTTCTGGCCCAGCAGGGTGCCGTACAACACGTCCTCGGCCAGGCCCAGCACGAACGCCGTGGTCATGCCGACCTTGCCCGGCACCGCCAGGGTCCAGAACGACACCAGCAAAGCCAGCCACATGGGCCGGAACACTTCCATGAACTGCGGCATGGGCGAGACGCTGAGCAGCAGGCCGATGGCGAAAGTCAGCCAGATGACCCAGCCGTTGTTGCGGCGCGAAGCAGCCATCATTGTCTCCGGGTGTGAGCGGGTGCGGCAGGCGCTGCGGCAGGCGTGGCAGGGTTAGCCGCCGGGGCTGCAGGCTGTGCGGCCGGTGCTGTCGGCGCTGCGGGTGTGGCTGGGGTTACAGGCGTAGTGCTGGCAGGTGTGCCCTGCTCGCCCGTACTCGCCGGTTGGCCGGGGACCGAGGTGCCCTTGCGGTCAGCCTCTTCCTGGGCGATGGCAGCATCAGTGGCGCGCTGCTCCGGGGTACGCCGGTCGCTGAACACCAGCAGCATGTAACGGCTGCGATTGAGCGCGGCAGTGGGAATGGCTCGCACAATGGCGAACGGCTGCCCGGAATCGTGGATCACCTCGTTGACCGTCGCCACCGGGTAGCCAGCCGGGAAGCGCTGGCCCATGCCGGAGCTGACCAGCAGGTCGCCTTCCTTGACGTCGGCGGTATCGGCCACGTGACGCAGTTCAAGGCGCTCCGGGTTGCCGGTGCCACTGGCAATGGCGCGCAGGCCGTTGCGGTTGACCTGCACCGGAATGCTATGGGTGGTATCGGTCAGCAACAGTACCCGCGAGGTGTAGGGCATCAGCTCGACCACCTGGCCCATCAGACCGCGCGCATCGAGCACCGGCTGACCAAGGAACACACCATCACGCTCGCCCTTGTTGATCAGGATGCGGTGGGTGAACGGGTTGGGGTCGACACCGATCAGCTCGGCCACTTCGACCTTTTCGTTGACCAGCGCCGAAGAGTTCAGCAACTCGCGTAGGCGCACGTTCTGCTCGGTCAGGGCTGCCAGCTTCTGCAGACGCCCCTGCAACAGCAGGGCTTCGGTCTTGAGCTTTTCGTTTTCGGCGATCAGTTCAGTGCGGCTGCCGAACTGGCCGGCCACGCCTTGCCACGCACGTTGCGGCAGGTCGGTGATCCAGTACGACTCCATCAGCACCATGCCCATCTGGCTGCGCGCGGGTTTGAGTATGTCAAAGCGCGCGTCGACAACCATCAACGCGACCGACATCACCACCAGAACGAGCAGGCGAACGCCCAGCGAAGGGCCCTTGGAGAAAAGCGGTTTAATGGGCCGTTCCTCGTGGACGACTCAGGAGGTCATTGGACATGGAACAACGCACCAGCCTGGTTGCGGGTTGACGGATACGGCGCCCTTGACGGGCGCCAGCCCAGCACATACAGGTAGCACTGTGCGTGCTACCTGTAAACCGGGCGCTCGTGAACAGCGAGTGGGATCACTCGCTGGAGAGCAGGTCCATCGCGTGCTTGTCCATCATCTCCAGGGCGCGACCGCCGCCACGGGCGACACAGGTCAGCGGGTCCTCGGCGACGATCACCGGCAGGCCGGTTTCCTGGGCCAGCAGCTTGTCGAGGTCACGCAGCAGCGCGCCACCACCGGTCAGCACCAGGCCACGCTCGGCGATGTCCGAAGCCAGCTCGGGCGGCGATTGCTCCAGGGCGCTCTTCACGGCCTGGACGATGGTCGCCAGCGATTCCTGCAGAGCTTCGAGCACTTCGTTGGAGTTCAGGGTGAAGGCACGCGGTACGCCTTCGGCCAGGTTGCGGCCACGCACATCGACTTCGCGCACTTCGCCGCCCGGGTAAGCGGTACCGATTTCCTGCTTGATGCGCTCGGCGGTGGACTCGCCGATCAGGCTGCCGTAGTTGCGGCGCACGTAGGTGACGATGGCTTCATCGAAGCGGTCGCCGCCAACGCGTACGGATTCGGCATAGACCACGCCGTTCAGGGAGATCAGTGCGATTTCAGTGGTACCACCACCGATATCGACGACCATCGAACCGCGGGCCTCTTCAACCGGCAAGCCGGCACCGATGGCAGCCGCCATTGGCTCTTCGATCAGGAACACTTCACGGGCACCGGCACCCAGGGCCGACTCGCGAATGGCGCGGCGCTCTACCTGGGTCGACTTGCACGGCACGCAGATCAGCACGCGCGGGCTTGGCTGCAGGAAGCTGTTCTCGTGAACCTTGTTGATAAAATATTGCAGCATTTTTTCGCAAACGCTGAAGTCGGCGATAACGCCGTCCTTCATCGGACGAATGGCAGCAATGTTGCCAGGCGTACGGCCCAGCATGCGTTTGGCTTCGGTACCGACGGCGACGACGCTTTTCTGATTGCCATGGGTACGGATGGCAACAACCGAGGGCTCATTCAGGACGATACCGCGCTCACGCACGTAAATAAGGGTGTTGGCAGTACCCAGGTCGATGGAGAGATCGCTGGAAAACATGCCACGCAGTTTCTTGAACATGGGAAAGTGACCCTGGGGAAAGCGTGGGTAAAAAAGTGCGGCAAACTCTAACAATGGCAGGGATTTTGGGCAAGGAGCCAATATGTTAAATTGGCTGTTTTTCCGAGCATGCCAGCCGATGATCGCGGCCGTTGGACCGCCAGAAAGCTGACATGTTCCTCATCGCGGACCCAAATTCCGTTCTTTGTTTCCCTTGGAGATCTTCATGGCGCTTGAACGCTGCGACGTGGAAAAGATCGCCCATCTGGCCCGTCTGGGGCTGAATGATGGCGAACTGCCACGCATTACCGATGCCCTGAACAGCATCCTCGGGCTGGTCGACCAGATGCAAGCGGTCGATACCACTGGCATCGAGCCCCTGGCCCACCCGCTGGAGGCCAGCCAGCGCCTGCGTCCCGACCAGGTCACCGAAAGCAACCAGCGCGACGCCTACCAGGCTATCGCGCCGTCGACCGAAAGCGGTCTGTACCTGGTTCCCAAAGTCATCGAGTAAGGGATAGAGCCTGCCATGCATCAATTGACCCTGGCCGAGATCGCCCGCGGACTCGCCGACAAGTCGTTTTCCTCCGAAGAGCTGACCAGCGCCCTGTTGGCGCGCATCAAGCAACTCGACCCGCAAATCAACAGCTTCATCAGCGTCACCGAAGACCTGGCCCTGGGCCAGGCGCGTGCCGCCGACGCCCGTCGCGCCGCAGGCGAAACCGGCGCGCTGCTGGGTGCCCCCATCGCCCACAAGGACCTGTTCTGCACCAACGGCGTACGCACCAGTTGCGGCTCGAAGATGCTCGACAACTTCAAGGCGCCGTACGACGCCACCGTGGTCGCCAAGCTGGCTGAAGCCGGCATGGTCACCCTGGGCAAGACCAACATGGACGAGTTCGCCATGGGTTCGGCCAACGAATCCAGCCACTACGGCGCGGTGAAGAACCCTTGGAACCTCGAACACGTCCCAGGCGGTTCGTCGGGCGGTTCGGCCGCTGCCGTGGCCGCGCGCCTGCTGCCGGCCACCACTGGCACCGACACCGGCGGTTCGATCCGCCAGCCGGCGGCACTGACCAACCTCACCGGCCTCAAACCGACGTACGGTCGTGTTTCGCGCTGGGGCATGATCGCCTACGCCTCCAGCCTCGACCAGGGCGGCCCGCTGGCCCGCACTGCCGAGGACTGCGCCCTGCTGCTGCAAGGCATGGCCGGTTTCGACGCCAAGGATTCCACCAGCATCGAAGAGCCGGTGCCGGACTACAGCGCCAACCTCAATGGTTCGCTGCAGGGCCTGCGCATCGGCCTGCCGAAAGAGTACTTCGGTGCAGGCCTCGACCCGCGTATCGCCGACCTGGTTCAGGCCAGTGTCAAAGAGCTGGAAAAGCTCGGCGCAGTGGTCAAGGAAATCAGCCTGCCGAACATGCAGCACGCCATCCCGGCCTACTACGTGATCGCCCCGGCTGAAGCCTCTTCCAACCTGTCGCGCTTCGACGGCGTGCGCTTCGGCTACCGCTGCGAAGACCCGAAAGACCTCACCGACCTGTACAAGCGTTCCCGTGGCGAAGGCTTCGGCGTTGAAGTGCAGCGCCGGATCATGGTCGGCACCTACGCCCTGTCGGCCGGCTACTACGACGCGTACTACGTGAAGGCGCAGCAGATCCGCCGCCTGATCAAGAACGACTTCATGGCCGCCTTCAACGATGTCGACCTGATCCTCGGCCCTACCACGCCGAACCCGGCCTGGAAGCTTGGCGCCAAGAGCAGCGACCCGGTCGCCGCCTACCTGGAAGACGTCTACACCATCACCGCCAACCTGGCGGGCCTGCCGGGCCTGTCGATGCCGGCCGGCTTCGTCGACGGCCTGCCGGTCGGTGTGCAGCTGCTGGCGCCGTACTTCCAGGAAGGCCGCCTGCTCAACGTCGCGCACCGCTACCAGCAAGTGACCGACTGGCACACCCGTGCCCCCAACGGCTTCTGAGGAGTTCACACATGCAATGGGAAGTTGTGATCGGGCTGGAAATCCACACCCAGCTCGCCACCCAGTCGAAGATCTTCTCCGGCAGCGCCACCACCTTCGGTTCCGAGCCGAACACCCAGGCCAGCCTGGTTGACCTGGGGATGCCCGGCGTACTGCCGGTGCTGAACCAGGAAGCCGTGCGCATGGCGTGCATGTTCGGCCTGGCCATCGATGCCGAGATCGGCAAGCGCAACGTGTTCGCGCGCAAGAACTACTTCTACCCGGACCTGCCCAAGGGCTACCAGATCAGCCAGATGGACCTGCCGATCGTCGGCAAGGGTCACCTGGATATCGCCCTGGAAGACGGCACCATCAAGCGCATCGGGGTAACCCGCGCGCACCTGGAAGAAGACGCAGGCAAAAGCCTGCACGAAGACTTCAGCGGCTCCACCGGCATCGACCTCAACCGTGCCGGTACCCCGCTGCTGGAAATCGTCTCCGAGCCTGACATGCGCAGTGCCAAGGAAGCCGTGGCTTACGTCAAGGCGATCCACGCGCTGGTGCGCTACCTGGGCATCTGCGACGGCAACATGGCCGAAGGCTCGCTACGCTGCGACTGCAACGTGTCGATTCGCCCGAAAGGCCAGGTCGAGTTCGGCACCCGCTGCGAGATCAAGAACGTCAACTCGTTCCGCTTCATCGAGCGCGCGATCAACAGCGAAATCCAGCGCCAGATCGACCTGATCGAAGACGGCGGCAAGGTCGTGCAGGAAACCCGCCTGTACGACCCGAACAAAGACGAAACCCGCTCCATGCGCAGCAAGGAAGAAGCCAACGACTACCGTTACTTCCCCGACCCGGACCTGCTGCCGGTGGTGATCGAGGACAGCTTCCTCGAAACCATCCGCGCCGGCCTGCCGGAGCTGCCGCCGCAGAAGGTCGAACGCTTCCAGAGCCAGTACGGCCTGTCGGCCTACGACGCCAACGTGCTGGCTTCCAGCCGCGAACAGGCGGACTACTTCGAGGAAGTGGTGAAAATTGGTGGCGACGCCAAGCTGGCGGCCAACTGGGTCATGGTCGAGTTGGGCAGCCTGCTTAACAAGCTGGGCATCGAGATCGACCAGGCACCGGTCAGCGCCGCGCACCTGGGTGGCATGCTGCTGCGCATCCGCGACAACACCATCAGCGGCAAGATCGCCAAGACCGTGTTCGAGGCCATGGCCGCCGGTGAAGGCGATGCCGACAGCATCATCGAAAGCAAAGGCCTGAAGCAGGTTACCGACACCGGTGCGATCGACAAGATGCTCGACGAAATGCTGGCGGCCAACGCCGAGCAGGTCGAACAGTACCGCGCCGCCGACGAGGCCAAGCGTGGCAAGATGTTCGGCTTCTTCGTCGGCCAGGCGATGAAGGCTTCCAAAGGCAAGGCCAACCCGGGGCAGGTGAACCAATTGCTCAAGGCCAAGCTCGAAGGCTGAGCTGAAAAAGCGGCGAGGGCCTTGCCCTCGTTCGCCGGCAAGCCAGCTCCCACAGGTACAGCGCCGCTCTTGAGGGCGATGAGGTACCTGTGGGAGCTGGCTTGCCGGCGATGGGCCGCACAGCGGCCCCAATTGCAGCATCGGAGCAATAACTTGCTAAAACGATCCCTCGGCACCCTCGCCCTCTTCTCTTTCCTGGCCGGCTGCGCCAGCCACGACATCGACCCGCGCGGTTACGACCAGACGGGCACCGCTTCCTATTACGGCTCGCGCCACCACGGTAAACGCACCGCCAGCGGCGAACCGTTCAACCAGCACGGCCTTACCGCCGCCCATCGCAGCCTGCCGTTCGGCACTCGCGTACTGGTCACCAACACGGCCAACCAGCGCAGTGTGGTGGTGCGCATCAACGACCGTGGCCCGCACACCCGCGGCCGCCTGATCGACCTGTCTCGCGCCGCAGCAGAAAAAATCGGCATGCTCCGTAGCGGAACAGCGCGCGTGCGAGTACAAGGGCTTAGCGACTGACGCGACAGGAGTCCGACCATTTTCGACCTGGCCACCCTTCCCACCTTCAGCCTGCTGCAATTGGGCGTTGCCCTGCTGCTGCTGGTCGGCGGCGCCGAATTGCTGGTGCGCGCAGCGCTGCGCCTGGCACAACGCCTTCATGTTCGCCCGTTGATCATCGGCCTGAGCCTGGTGGCTTTCGGCAGTACCGCGCCACAACTCACCGTCAGCCTGCAGGCCGCCTACCAGGGCGCGCCGGATGTGGCGGTCGGCAGCGTGATCGGCAGCAACATATTCAACGTACTGGTCATTCTCGGCCTGGCCGCGCTGATCATCCCCTTGCGCGTATCGCGCCAGCTGGTGCGCCTGGACATTCCGCTGATGATCGTCGCCAGCGGCCTGGTCTATGCCCTGTGCGCCAACGGTTACCTGGGCCGGGTTGAAGGGGGGCTGCTGCTGCTTGGCCTGGTCGGCTACCTGGTAATGCTCTGGCACCAGTCGCGCCACTACGCACGCACCTACCCCGCGCCGGACACGGCCAAATCCAGCGCCAGGCGCTTCTGGTCAGGCACGCTGCTGCTGGTGTTGGCCGGCCTTGCCCTGCTGAGCCTGGCGGGGCACCTGCTGCTGGAGGCCGCCGTGGAGGTTGCCACCGACCTGGGGCTGTCCGAGCGCATAATCGGCCTGACCGTCGTCGCCATCTGCACATCCCTGCCAGAGCTCGCCGCCGCATTGATCGCTGCCCTGCGCGGTGAACGGGAAATTGCCGTGGGCACGGTCATCGGCAGCAACCTGTTCAACCTGCTGGCCGTGCTGGGCCTGACCGCGCTGATCACCCCTGAGCCGCTGTCGATCTCGCCCAACGCCCTGGCGTTCGACCTGCCAGTAATGCTCGGGGTTGCCGTGCTGAGCCTGCCGGTGTTCTATTCCGGCTACCGGATCACCCGCGCCGAAGGCTTGGTGTTCCTCTGCCTGTACGTGGCGTACGGGCTGCACGTGGCGGCATTCACAATGGGCATGCCGCTGGCCGGGCGCCTGGAGCGGTTGATGCTGTTCTATGTGCTGCCTGTGCTCGGCGTGGTGCTGCTGTATACCACCGTGCGTGCCTGGCGCCGGCAGCATTGATCGGGCCATGTCATCTGGCGCATGCCTTAAGCCTTGTGTCGCCCTTTAGATCGAGCGCCGCGCGGGCGGCGCTCGATCTCACAGGCGATACAAATCTAACGGCGAACCTGCCGAGCCTTCTTCAGCTTGAAGGCCACCCACAGCACGGCAATCCATGCCGGGATCAGCATCACCGAGATGCGAATCGGCGGGGTCAGGTACATCACCACCAGAATCAGCACAATGAACGCCAGGCACAGGTAGTTGGTCAGCGGGTGCCCCAGGCTCTTGTAGAACGGGGTAATCCCGGCCGCCAGCTTGGCTTTGCGGAACTTCAGGTGGGTAATGCTGATGCTCGCCCAGTTGATCACCAGCGCCGACACCGCCAGGGCCATCAGCAAGCCAAAGGCCTCACCCGGCATCAGGTAGTTGATCACCACGCACAGCCCGGTAGCGAAGGCCGACACGCCCAGCGCAGTCAGCGGCACACCGCTGCGGCTGACTTTCAGCAACTGGCGCGGTGCATCGCCCTGGCTGGCCAGACCAAACAGCATGCGGCTGTTGGCGTATACGCAGCTGTTGTAGACCGACAGCGCGGCCGTCAGCACCACGATATTGAGAATGGTCGCCACCAGGTCGCTGTCCAGTTCGTGGAAGATCATAACGAACGGGCTACCGCCCTGCACCACCTTCTGCCACGGGTACAGCGACAGCAGCACCGCCAGGGCACCGATGTAGAAGATCAGGATGCGATACACCACCTGGTTGGTGGCCTTGGGGATGCTCTCGCGCGGGTTGTCGGCCTCGGCAGCGGTGATACCCACCAGCTCCAGGCCACCGAACGAGAACATGATCACTGCCAGCGCCATCACCAGGCCGCTGACACCGTTAGGGAAGAAGCCGCCGTATTGCCACAAGTTGGCCACGCTGGCATCCGGGCCGCCATGGCCACTGCTCAGCAACCAGGCGCCGAAGCCGATCATGCTGACGATGGCCACTACCTTGATCAGGGCGAACCAGAATTCCATTTCGCCGTAGACTTTCACCTGGGTCAGGTTGATCAGGTTGATCACCACGAAGAAGATCGCCGCCGTGGCCCAGGTGGGGAAATCCGGCCACCAGTACTGCACGTAGATACCCACAGCCGTCAGCTCGGCCATGCCCACCAGCACATACACCACCCAATAGTTCCAGCCCGACACGAAGCCTGCAAACTCGCTCCAGTACTGGTGGGCAAAGTGGCTGAAGCTGCCGGCTACCGGCTCTTCCACCACCATTTCGCCCAGCTGGCGCATGATCAGGAAGGCCATCAGGCCCGCGATGGCATACCCCAGCAACACGGAGGGGCCGGCCAGCTGAATGGTCTGGGCGATACCCAGGAACAAGCCGGTACCGATAGCCCCGCCCAGCGCGATCAGCTGGATATGGCGATTCTTCAGCCCGCGCTGTAGCTCGGGCGTGCTCTGGTCTTGCATGAAGTGTCCTTTAGCTCAGTGAGGCTGTGTTTTTTGTGTTGTTTGCAGTCAAGGATCTAGATCCATCCGCCCCACTGCAAGATGAAAATGCCGATATTGGTGGTGATTGCCGCCATTAGCGTAGTAATGACGATGATCGACGCCGCCAGCTCATGGTTGCCATTGGCTGCTCGCGCCATGACGTAACTGGCTGCTGCGGTAGGGCTGCCGATGTACAGGAACAGGATGCCCAGTTCGGCCCCGCGAAAACCACACAGCCAGGCGCCGAGGGTGCCGGCCAGCGGTAGCCAGACCATCTTAACCAGGCTGGCGTCGATGGCCAGCTTGCCGCTGTCGCGCAATGCCGTCAGCGACAGGGTGCCGCCAATACACATCAAGGCCAACGGCAGGGTCATCTGCGCCAGGTAATCCCCCGAAGTCAGCAGCCAGTTGGGTAGCGGCACCTGGCCGTAAGCCATGGGTGTCGCGACCAGCACACTGATGATCAGCGGGTTGCTGAAGATGCTCTTGCAGATGCTCCACGGGTCGGACTTCAGGTCCGGGCTGTACACCGCCAGCACTACCGCCGACAGCGAGTTGTACATGAGGATGACCAGGCCGGCGAGCACCGCCCCCAGCGAAATACCGTAGTCGCCGTACAGGCTGGCAGCCAGGGCCAGGCCAATCACGCCGTTGTTGCCGCGGAACGCGCCCTGGGTATAGATGCCCCGGTCGGCCAGCGGGCTGCGCCAGATGGCCATGCCCCAGGCGACGGCGAAGCCAACCAGGGTGGCGGCGATGAAGTAGAGGATGACGCCGGGCTTTACCGCTGCTGCCAGGTCGGCGTGGTAGATACCGAGGAACAGCAGCGCTGGCATGCAGACGTTGAACACCAACTGCGAGGCGACACGGTTGAAATTGTCGTCGATCAGGTGGATGCGCTTGAGCAGCACGCCCATGAACAGCATGGCGAAGACAGGTGCCGTGATGTTCAGCGTCTGGATGAGAAGGGCGAGCATGCGCAAGCGATCCTGGAGAGGGTTGCCGTTAGGTGGCTAATGATACGCCAACGGCCGCTAGTTGCGGGGATCAGGTGCGATAAAGAGACGTTTCCGACAGTGCTGGCCCTATCGCCGGCAAGCCAGCTCCCACAGGTATTGCATATATACCGGAACCTGCGGGGTGCCTGTGGGAGCTGGCTTGCCGGCGATGAGGCCGGTACAGGCGAAAGGGATCAGCGCCGGACCGGGCGCTTCTGCAGCTTGCGCTGCAAGGTCCGCCGGTGCATGCCCAGCGCCCGTGCGGTGGCCGAAATGTTGCCCTCGTGCTCGTTCAGCACGCGCTGGATGTGTTCCCACTGCAGGCGGTCGACCGACATGGGGTTTTCCGGCACCAGGGTATCCAGGTCGGTGTGTTCCGACAGCAGCGCTGCCAGCACATCATCGGCGTCGGCCGGCTTGCACAGGTAGTTGCAGGCGCCGCGCTTGACCGCTTCCACCGCAGTGGCAATGCTCGAGTAGCCGGTCAGGATCACCACGCGCATTTCCGGGTCGAGCTCCAGCAGCTTGGGCAGCAGCACGAGGCCGGAATCACCGTCCATCTTCAGGTCCAGCGTGGCGTAGTCCGGCAAGTCCTGCTGCGCCAGAATCAAGCCTTCTTCGGCAGAACTGGCGGTGCTCACGCGGAAACCGCGACGGCTCATTGCCCGGGCCATGACCCGGGTGAAGGTGGCATCGTCATCCACCAACAGCAGGTGCGGCAGCTCTTCGCTTTCGACCTGGTTTTCTTCGCTCATCATTCATCTCCTCGCTTGCCATAGGGCAGGCGCAATTCGGTCAGGGTGCCACCCTGTTCATGACTATAGAGTTTTACCGAACCGCCCGCACGGGTCACGCTGGCCTTGCTCAAGAACAGGCCCAGGCCGAAGCCTTTGCCTTTGGTGGTAATGAAGGGTTTGCCGATGGCTTCGGCAATGGCCGGCGGCACGCCAGGGCCATGGTCGCGGATGCTGATGACGATGTCCTGGGCATCCCAGTCCAGGTGCACCTCCAGGTCATCGGGGCAGGCATCGGCGGCATTGTTCAACAGGTTCAGCAACGCCTGGGTCAGGTCTGGCGGCGGTGTCAGCCGCGGCACCTTGCCATCGCGCAGGCGCTGGAAGCGGTAGCTGGCTTCGGGGCGCATCAGGTGCCAACGGTTCAGCGCCTCGTCCAGCCAGGCGGTCACATCCTGCTCCACGATCGCCAGGCGGCGGTTGGCTTCGGCAGCGCGCACCAGCTGTTGCAAGGTCTCTTTGCACAGCTTTACCTGGTCCTGGAGGATCTGCAGGTCTTCCTGCAGCAGCGGGTCGGTATGGTCCTGGCGCATTTCGTTGATCAGCACGCTCATGGTCGCCAGCGGCGTGCCCAGCTCATGGGCGGCACCGGCGGCCTGGGTAGCCACGGCCAGCAATTGCTCGTCACGCAGGCTTTCTTCACGCCGTTCGGAGCGCAGCTGCTCCTGGCGGCGCAGCTCTTCGGCCATGCGCGCGGCAAAGAAGGTAATCACCGCCGCAGCCAGGGCAATGCTCAGCCACATGCCGTAGACCTGCATCTTGTCCCGCGCCATGGGCAGGCCTTCAAGCGGGTAGAACTGCACCAGCAGCAGGCTGTAGGCGGTCAGGGCGATACCCGAAAGAATCAGCGAATACAGCCACGGCAAGGTCACCGCGGCAATCGCCAGCGGTACCAGGTAATACGACACGAACGGGTTGGTCGAGCCGCCGGAGTAGTACAGCAAGGCACTGTGGATCAGCAGGTCGCAGGCCAGCTGCAGGGCGTACTCCATTTCGGTGACTGGCAGCGACAGGCGCAAGCGCAGCGCCGTAAAGGCACACAGCAGCGAGGACAACGCCAAGGTGCCAGCCAGCGACAGCCAGGGCAACGGCAGCAATTCGGTCCAGTAGGCGACGCCCACGGAGCCAGCCTGGGCAGCCAGGACCAGGACCCGAATGACAGTCAGGCGCCACAGGTTCTGGCGGGTAGCGGACAGCGGTTGTACGGCAGCGAGCATGAGCTCTCCTGATGAGTGCTCCAGAAAATCGGCTGGAGTATACCGAAGCCGGGCGCCTCACTGCAGCGATGCGGCAAAGCGCCACACTTTGTCACAGGTTGATGATGGCACTTTTGAACCCACTACACTGTTGCCGGTCTGATGGGCCATGCGTGGAATGGATGACCAGACCCCACGCCTTTTATTGCCAAGGAGTACCACATGCAAATCCCACGTCGCGGCGCCGCCCTGATCCTGTCTTGCGGCTTGCTCGCCAGCCTGCCGGCGCTGGCTGCCGATGAGCCACGTTACAACCAGGTATCGCTGCGTGCCGAAGTGAGCAAGGAAGTGGCGCGCGACCTGATGGTCGTGACCCTGTACAGCGAAGCGCAGAACACCGACCCGGGCAAGCTCGCCAAGCAGATCACCGAAACCATGAACAGGGCCGTGCAGCAGTCGCGCCAGGTCAAGGACGTGAAGATCAGCCAGGGCAGCCGCAACAGCTACCCGGTGTATGACAGCAAGGGCCAGAAGATTACCGGCTGGCGCGAGCGCGCCGAGCTGCGCCTGGAAAGCGACAACTTCCCGGCCTTGTCCCAGCTTACCGCCGACCTGCTGCAAGAGCTGAAAATGGGCGGCATGGACTTCTCCATCGCCCCGGCCACGCGCAAGGCAAGCGAGGATGCACTGCTCAAGGACGCGGTCGATGCCTTCAAGGCACGCGCGCAACTGGCCACCGAAGCGCTGGGCGGCAAGGGCTATAAAGTGGTCAGCCTGAACCTCAACAGCAGCGGTTACCCGCGCCCGTACCTGCGCAGTGCGCCGATGGCAATGAAAGCCATGGGGGCTGATGAAGCCGCGCCAGCGCCGGACATCGAGGCGGGTACCAGCGAAGTGAGCATGAATGCCGATGGCCTGATCGAAGTGCAGATGCCCTGACAGCCACACGCTTCAAGCGGCAAGTTTCAAGTTGACGGTGAACCCGGTCTGCTTTGTCTTGTTGCTTGAAGCCTGCCGCTTGAACCTGCTTTTCAGACGTTTCCTACGCACCACCCAGGTGCATCCTACGCATACCCCCGCCTCGAAACATCCCGCAAAATGCCATCATTTTGCCTGCGCAAACGTTTAACTTCGTCGAAAGTTATACCAATGCGACATCCATGTACGGTCGTACCACTTTTCCGGCGCCAACTATCCTTCTACCTGTTGCATTGGGAACATCCCCTGCATAAGTATCCTCAGGTCGGCTCACGAGGCCACCTCATCCAAAAAATGACAACAATGAGGCCACCATGCTCAAACACGCAGTCATTCCGTTCCTGCTTGGCGCAGGCTTACTCACCGGTGCACCGTCGGCCCTGGCCGCGTCCAACCTGGTGTTCTGCTCCGAAGGCAGCCCGGCCGGTTTCGATCCGGGGCAGTACACCACCGGGACCGACTTCGACGCCTCGGCAGAGACCGTGTTCAACCGCCTGACCCAGTTTGAACGGGGCGGCACTGCGGTCATCCCGGGCCTGGCGACCAAATGGGAAGTGTCCGACGACGGCAAGACCTACACCTTCCACCTGCGCGAAGGGGTCAAGTTCCATACCACCGACTACTTCAAGCCCAGCCGCCCCTTCAACGCCGACGACGTGCTGTTCACCTTCAAGCGCATGCTCGACAAGGACTACCCGTTCCGCAAGGCCTACCCTACCGAGTTCCCGTACTTCACCGACATGGGCATGGACAAGAACATCGCCAAGGTGGAGAAACTCGACGAGCAGACGGTGAAGTTCACCCTCAACGAAGTCGACGCAGCGTTCATCCAGAACCTGGCCATGAGCTTTGCTTCCATCCAGTCGGCCGAATACGCCGACCAGTTGCTCAAGAATGGCAAGGCTGCCGACATCAACCAGAAACCGATCGGCACCGGCCCGTTCGTGTTCAGCAAGTACCAGAAGGACGCGCAGATCCGCTTCAAGGGCAACAAGGACTACTGGAAGCCCGATGACGTGAAGATCGATAACCTGATCTTCGCCATCACCACCGATGCCTCGGTGCGCATGCAGAAGCTGAAGAAGAACGAGTGCCAGGTCACCCTGTTCCCGCGCCCGGCCGACATCGAGCCGCTAAAGGCCGACAAGAATCTGCAAATGCCGCAGCAAGCCGGGTTCAACCTCGGCTACATCGCCTACAACGTGATGGACAAGATCAAGGGCAGCAACGAGCCCAACCCCATGGCCCAGCTGAAAGTGCGCCAGGCGCTGGACATGGCCGTGGACAAGAAGAAGATCATCGAGTCGGTCTACCAGGGGGCCGGCCAGTTGGCAGTCAATGGCATGCCGCCAACGCAATGGTCCTATGACGACAGCATCAAGGACGCCGCCTTCGACCCCGAAAAGGCCAAACAACTGCTGAACGAAGCCGGCATCAAGGAAGGCACCGAGATCACCCTGTGGGCCATGCCCGTACAACGGCCGTACAACCCCAACGCCAAGCTGATGGCCGAAATGCTGCAATCCGACTGGGCCAAGATCGGCATCAAGGCGAAGATCGTCAGCTATGAATGGGGCGAGTACATCAAACGCTCCAAGGGTGGCGAACAGGGCGCCATGCTGATTGGCTGGAGCGGCGACAACGGTGACCCGGACAACTGGCTGGGCACCCTTTACGGCTGCGATGCCGTCGACGGCAACAACTTCTCCAAGTGGTGCTTCAAGCCCTACGACGACCTGATCAAGCAGGCCAAGGCCACCTCAGACCAGGCCAAGCGCACCGAGCTGTACCAAAAGGCGCAGCACATCCTCAAGGAGCAGGTGCCGATCACCCCGATCGCCCACTCCACCGTGTACCAGCCCATGAGCGCCAAAGTGAAGGACTTCAAGATCAGCCCGTTTGCGCTGAACTCCTTCTATGGCGTCAGCGTGGACAAATAGGCTGACTGAGGCACCCGCTGAATCGCGGGTGCCCTCCCCCCCACCTCTTCATGTCGTCCTGCGGCCATACGCTGCGGGGTCGGCTAACTGTTGCCGCCATTCGTACCCGAAGGCGGCGCAAACAGATGAAAAAGGATTTGCCATGCGCCACGTTACCCGCCTTTCCGCGCTGCTGGCCCTGGGCCTGGTCAGCCAATCCCCGTTCCTGCTGGCCAACAACCTGGTGTTCTGCTCTGAAGGTAGCCCTGCCGGTTTCGACACCGCACAGTACACCAGCGCCACCGACAACGACGCCGCCGAACCGATCTACAACCGCCTGGTCGAGTTCGAGCGCGGCGGTACTGCCGTGCACCCTGCCCTGGCGACCCGCTGGGAAGTCTCCGACGATGGCTTGCGCTACACCTTCCACCTGCGTGAAGGGGTGAAGTTCCACAGCAACAAGGCCTTCAAACCTGGCCGTGACTTCAATGCCGACGACGTGCTGTTCACTTTCAACCGCATGCTCGACAAGGGCTACCCGTTCCGCCAGGCCTACCCCACCGAGTTCCCTTACTTCATCAGCATGGGCCTGGACAAGAACATCGCCCACGTCGAGAAAATCGACCCACTCACCGTGGCATTCACCCTGAACACGGTCGATGCCGCGTTCATCCAGAACCTGGCCATGAGCTTCGCTTCCATCCTCTCCGCCGAATACGCCGAACACCTGATGGCCAGCGCAAGGCCGAGCGACATCAACCAGCAGCCCATTGGCACCGGGCCGTTCGTGTTCCAGCGTTACCAGAAGGATTCGCAGATCCGCTACAAGGGCAACAAGGATTACTGGGCACCGGATGAAGTGAAGATCGACAACCTGGTGTTCTCGATCAACATCGACCCCTCGGTACGCATCCAGAAGCTGCGCCGCAACGAATGCCAGGTCACCCTGCACCCACGCCCCGCCGACCTGCCGGCGCTCAAGGCCGACCGTTCGCTGCAGGTGCTGCAGCAACCGGGCTTCAACCTCGGCTACATCGCCTACAACACCCAGCACCCACCCTTCGACCGGCTGGAGGTGCGCCAGGCGATGGATATGGCTGTGAACAAGAAAGCCATCCTGCAGGCGGTTTATCAGGACTCCGGCCAGCTGGCGGTCAACGCCATGCCACCCACCCAGTGGTCCTATGACGAAAGCCTCAAGGACGCACGCTACGACCCGGAAAAGGCCAGGCAGCTGCTGCAGCAGGCGGGCGTCAAACCGGGCACCGAAGTCACCCTGTGGGCCATGCCGGTGCAACGCCCGTACAACCCCAACGCCAAGCTGATGGCCGAAATGCTCCAGGCCGACTGGAACAAGCTTGGTTTCAAGGTGCGCATCGTCAGTTACGAATGGGGCGAGTACCTCAAGCGCATGAAAAGCGGCGAACACGACATCGCCCTGATTGGCTGGACCGGCGACAACGGCGACCCGGACAACTGGCTGGGCACCCTCTACAGCTGCGATGCCATCGGCAGCAACAACTACTCGCTGTGGTGCGACCCGCAGTACGACAGCCTGGTCAAGCAGGCCAAGCAGGTCACCGACCAGGCGCAGCGCAGCGCCCTGTACCAGCAGGCCCAGCAGCGGCTCAAGCAGCAGGTGCCGATTACCCCGGTGGCGCACTCCACCGTGAACCAGCCGCTCAGCGTCAAGGTTTCCGGGTTCAAGGTCAGCCCGTTTGGGCGCAATGATTTCTCCGGCGTGAGTGTTGACTGACTTTTAGCCTTCAAGGGCCTCTTCGCGGGTAAACCCGCTCCCACAAGTACCCCCATCAGCCAGGGCCTGCACAGGTCCCTGTGGGAGCGGGTTTACCCGCGAAAAGGCCGGTACAGGTAGCACAACGCCCCCGATTTAGCCCGGCGATCCCGGGCAACCCTGGCAACACCGCAACAACCATCCGGCCCACAAGGCCGGCAATGACTAGAAAAAAATGGGAGCTTCAACCTTGAGAGTATTCACCCTGACCGCACTGGCCTTATCCATCAGTGCCTTTTCCACCGTGGCCCAGGCCGATCCGCAAAGCCAGGCCTTCGTCCCCCTCACCCTCAAAGCCAGCAGCGAGCAGGCGCAAGCCAGCGGCTTCATCGACGGCCAGAGCCTGTCCGGCACCACCCGCAACTGGTACGCCCGTGAACGCGCCGCACGCGCGCCGCTGTGGCGCTACTACAAGAGCGACGGCACCCGCCACCCCACCCACAGCCGGGAAAACTGGCTGCAAGGCACCATCCTCAACTACAGCTCCGGTTTCACCCAAGGCACCGTGGGCATCGCCGTCGAGGCCGCAGCCTACAATGCCATTGCCCTGCAACAGAACCGCCAGGCCGTCGCCGGCCCCAACAACCGCACCCTTACCCACAGCGATGGCGACCCCATCGGCCAGTGGAGCAAGCTGGGCCTGGGCAATATCAAGGCGCGTGTGTCCAACACCACCCTTACCCTCGGCCGTCAGTCGGTAGACACGCCGATGATCGCCTACATCGGCAACCGCGCCTTGCCATCGAGCTTCCAGGGCGCGTTCCTGCACAGTGCCGAGTTCGACAACCTGAGCTTCGACCTGGGCACCTTCGACCGCGTCTCGCCACGTACCGAACAGAGCCTGAGCAAGTTCCGCAGCGAATACAGCGCCACGGGCGTGGAAACCGACCGCGCCAGCACCGCCGGCATCAACTACCAGCCGTTCAGGAGCCTGAGCACCCGCCTGTACGCCACCCAGGTCGACGACTTCTGGAACCAGTACTACTTCGGCGCCAACCACGTGCTCGGCGACAGCGCAGTGCTCAGCCTGAGCACCGGCCTGAACTACTACAAGACCGTGGATGCCGGCAGCCAGAAAATGGGCAAGATCGACAACGACACCTACAGCCTGTCGCTCGACCTGACCCACCAGGCCCACACCCTCGGTGCCTCCTGGCAGCAGGTGAACGGCAACGAGTACTTCGACTACCTGCACGGAACCAACGGCATCTACCTGGCCAACTCGCTGCTGTCGGACTTCAACGGCCCCAACGAAAAATCGCTGAAGATCTCCTACGTACTGAACATGGCGCCCTACGGCGTGCCCGGCCTGAAGTTCAACCTGTACAACGCCCGCGGCTGGGGCATCGACGGCACCCACTACCGCGGCACCGCCTACGACGTGAATGGCCTGAACGGCGAAACCCACTACGAGTGGGGCATCGGCACCAGCTACGCGGTGCAGAGCGGGCCGCTGAAAGACACCAGCGTCCGCGCCACCTACACCACCCACCGCGCCAGCAAGGCCCAGGGTGACGGCAGCCTGGACGAGTTCCGCGTGGTCACCACCATTCCATTCAACATTCTTTGACCGCTGGCGCCACGGCCCCTTCGTGACGGGCCGTGGCGGCTACGCTGGAATCAATGCAAAAGCAGGGAGTCTTCAACCCATGCAGAGAGCTTTCATCAAATCGATACCGCTACGCCTGGCCCTGGCCGCGCTGGTGCTCGGCGGCGCCACGCAGGTGGCGGCCAAGCCGCTGGTGGTGTGCACCGAAGCCAGCCCGGAAGGGTTCGACGTGGTCCAATACACCACGGGAGTCACCTTCGATGCCTCATCCGAAACCCTGTTCAACCGCCTGGTCGACTTCAAGCCCGGCACTACCGATATCCAGCCGGCCCTGGCCGAGCGATGGGAGATTTCAGCCGACGGCCTGACCTACACGTTTCACCTGCGCCAGGGGGTGAAGTTCCACAGCACCGAGTACTTCACCCCTACCCGTGAATTCAACGCCGACGATGTGCTGTGGAGCCTGCGCCGCCAGCTCGACCCCGCCCATCCATGGCACGACAAGACCAGCGTCGGCTACCCGTACTTCGAAAGCATGGCCTTCAAGCAACTGCTCAAGTCGGTGGACAAAACCGACGACCACACGGTGGTAATCACCCTCAACCGCCCGGAAGCGCCGTTCCTGCGGGACATGGCGATGGGGTTCACCTCGATCTACTCCGCCGAGTACGGCGACCAGTTGCTCAAAGCCGGCAAGACCGCCGAACTGAACAGCAAGCCGATCGGTACCGGCCCATTCATCTTCCAGCGCTACAACAAGGACGCTCAGGTCCGCTTCAAACCCAACCCGGACTACTTCCGCGGCAAGCCACCAGCCGACTCCTTGATATTCGCCATCACTACCGATAGCAACGTGCGCCTGCAAAAGCTGCGCGCCAACGAGTGCCAGGTGGCGCTGTACCCCAAGCCGGATGACGTGCCGTCGATAATGGCTGAGCCCAGTCTCAAGGTTGCCCAAACCGAAGCGTTGGTCACCGGCTACATCGCCATGAACACCCAGCACAAATACCTCAACGATGTGCGCGTGCGTAAAGCCATCAACATGGCCTTCGACCGCCAGGCCCATGTCGACCAACTGTTTGGCAAAGGCAACGCACTGGTGGGTGTAAACCCTTACCCACCGACCATGATCGGCTACAACCCCCGCAACCAGAACCCGCCGCGCGACCTCGACAAAGCGCGTGCCCTGCTCAAGCAGGCCGGTGTACCCGAAGGTACGGTGATCACCCTGTTCACCCGTAACGGCGGCGGCATGACCAACCCTAACCCGCGTCTGTCCGCCGAGATGCTGCAAGCCGACCTCAAGCAGATCGGCCTAAAGCTGGATATACGCGTGATGGAGTGGGCCGAGATGCTGCGCCGCGCCAAGAATGGCGAAGCCGACCTGGTGTCTACCGGTTGGGCCGGCGACAACGCCGACCCGGATAACTTCCTGACCCCACTGCTGAGCTGCGAGGCGGCCAGGAACGGCGAGAACTATGCCCGCTGGTGCAACCCTAAGTTCCAGGAGCTGATCACCCGCGCCCGCGAGGTGATCGACAACGAGGAGCGTGCAAGGCTCTATAGCGAGGCATTGAAGGTGTACGATGACGACCAACCCTGGATCAGCATGGCCCACCCCAAGGTGTTCACGGCCATGCGTGACAACGTGGAGGGCTACGTGATCAGCCCTCTGACCAACAATAACTTCGCCACCACCAAGGTGAAGTAGAACAACAACGACCGCCGGCAACCCATACGGGAACCGGCGGCACTGCCGTAGCGGGCTGATCGCCCCACGGCCTGATGAGGTAACCCCGACAATGTTGAGTTTTATTGCCCGGCGCCTTGGCCTGTTGATACCGACCTTTTTCGGCATCACCTTGCTCACCTTTGCGCTCATACGCCTGATCCCCGGGGACCCGGTGGAAGTGATGATGGGCGAGCGCAGGGTCGACCCCGAAATGCACGCCCAGGCCATGGAACGCCTGGGCCTTAACAAGCCGCTGCCGGTCCAGTACCTGGACTACGTCGGCAAGCTCGCCCAGGGTGACCTCGGGGAATCGCTGCGCACCCGCGAAAGCGTGTGGACCGAATTCCTCACGCTGTTCCCGGCCACCCTCGAACTGGCCTTCGCCGCCCTGCTGTTCGCCGGCATCGTCGGCCTGCTGGCCGGGGTGATCGCCGCGCTCAAGCGCGGCTCACTGTTCGACCACGGGGTCATGGGCATATCCCTGGCCGGCTACTCGATGCCGATCTTCTGGTGGGGCCTGATCCTGATCATGTTCTTCTCGGTAAGCCTGGGCTGGACCCCAGTATCCGGGCGTATCGACCTGCTTTACGACATCGAGCCGAAGACCGGCTTCATGCTCATCGATACCCTGCTCAGCGACGAAGAAGGCGCGTTCAAGGACGCGGTGATGCACCTGATACTGCCAGCCATCGTGCTCGGCACCATCCCCCTGGCGGTAATCGCCCGCATGACCCGTTCGTCGATGCTTGAAGTGCTGCGCGAAGACTACATCCGCACCGCTCGCGCCAAGGGCCTTTCGCCCGCCCGGGTGGTGTTCGTGCATGGCCTGCGCAACGCCCTGATTCCGGTGCTCACGGTGTTCGGCCTGCAGGTCGGCACACTACTGGCCGGTGCGGTGCTGACCGAAACCATCTTTTCCTGGCCGGGCATCGGCAAGTGGCTGATCGAAGCCATCGGTGCCCGTGACTACCCCGTGGTCCAGAACGGCATCCTGTTGATTGCCTGCCTGGTGATCCTGGTCAACTTCGTCGTGGACATCCTCTACGGCCTGGCCAACCCACGCATCCGTCATCAGCGCTGAGGCCTTTGCCATGACTAGCCCGATTGCAAAATCCGTGTCGCCGGCCAGCCCGGTGGACCAGAGCCTGCTCTACCCCTCGCCGTACAAAGAATTCTGGCAAGCCTTTGCGCGCAACAAAGGCGCAGTGATGGGCCTGGCCTTCATGTGCCTGGTGGTGTTCTGCGCACTGTTCGCGCCATGGGTTGCCCCCCATGACCCGAGCGAGCAGTACCGCGACTTCCTGCTGACCCCGCCGGTATGGCTCGAAGGCGGCACCTGGCAGTTCATCCTCGGCACCGACGAACTGGGCCGCGACCTGCTTTCGCGCTTGATCCAGGGGGCGCGGCTGTCGCTGCTGATCGGCCTGTCGTCGGTGGTGATGTCGCTGATCCCGGGCATCCTGCTGGGCCTGCTGGCCGGCTTCTTCCCGCAAATCCTCGGCCCGTCGATCATGCGCCTGATGGACGTGATGCTGGCCCTGCCCTCCCTGCTGCTGGCCGTGGCCATCGTCGCCATCCTCGGCCCAGGCCTGATCAATACGGTGATCGCCATCGCCATCGTCTCCCTGCCCTCCTACGTGCGCCTTACCCGGGCTGCGGTGATGGTCGAGCTGAACCGCGACTACGTCACCGCCGCACGCCTGGCCGGCGCCGGGCTGCCACGGCTGATGTTCGTCACCGTGCTGCCCAACTGCATGGCGCCGCTGATCGTGCAGGCCACCCTCAGCTTCTCCTCGGCGATCCTCGACGCTGCCGCCCTGGGCTTCCTCGGCCTGGGCGTGCAACCGCCGACCCCGGAGTGGGGCACCATGCTGGCTTCGGCCCGTGACTACATCGAGCGTGCCTGGTGGGTGGTGAGCCTGCCCGGCCTGACCATTCTGCTCAGTGTGCTGGCAATCAACCTGATGGGCGACGGCCTGCGCGATGCGCTGGACCCGAAACTCAAGAACGCCGCCTGAGGAGAACGCCATGTCACTGTTGCAGATCAAAAACCTGAATGTGCGCTTCGGCGACGCCAATGCGGTACCCGTGGTCGATGGCCTGGACCTGTCGGTGGACGCCGGCGAAATCCTGGCCATCGTCGGCGAATCCGGCTCGGGCAAATCCGTGACCATGATGGCCTTGATGGGCCTGATCGACGCCCCCGGGCGCATCACCGCCGACACCCTCAGCTTCGACGGCACCGACATGCTCAAGCTCAGCGGCCGCCAGCGGCGCAAGGTGGTGGGCAAGGACATCGCCATGGTCTTCCAGGACCCGATGACCGCGCTCAACCCCAGCTATACCGTGGGCTTCCAGATCGAAGAAGTGCTGCGCCAGCACCTGGGCCTGAAGGGTAAAGCCGCACGCCAGCGTGCCCTTGAGCTGTTGAAAAAGGTCGAAATCCCGGCTGCGGAAAGCCGCCTGGATGCCTATCCGCACCAGCTGTCTGGCGGCATGAGCCAGCGCGTGGCGATTGCCATGGCCATTGCCGGCGAGCCCAAGCTGCTGATCGCCGACGAGCCGACCACCGCGCTGGACGTCACCATCCAGGCGCAGATCATGGAGCTGCTGGTCAACCTGCAGAAGGAGCGCAACATGGCGCTCATCCTGATCACCCACGACCTCGCCGTGGTCGCCGAAACGGCCAGGCGGGTATGCGTGATGTACGCAGGCGAAGCCGTCGAAGTGGGCCAAGTGCCGACGCTGTTCGACGTGCCCGCCCACCCTTACAGCGAAGCCTTGCTGGCGGCGATCCCCGAGCACAGCATCGGCGCCGAGCGGCTGGCCACCCTGCCCGGCATTGTCCCCGGCCGCTACGACCGCCCGGTCGGCTGCCTGTTGTCGCCGCGCTGCCCCTACGTGCAGGACAACTGCCGGCGCCAGCGCCCGCCTCTCGATCCTCAGGCCCACAGCCTGGTGCGTTGCTTCTATCCGCTGAACCAGGAGGTGGCGTGATGGCCGTCGTTCTATCTGCCCGGGACCTCACCCGGCATTACGAAGTCTCCCGCGGGCTGTTCAAAGGCCACGCCCTGGTCCGCGCACTGAATGGCGTGTCGTTCGAACTGGAAGCCGGCAAGACCCTGGCGGTGGTCGGCGAGTCCGGCTGCGGCAAGTCGACCCTGGCCCGTGCCCTGACCCTGATCGAAGAGCCGTCTTCCGGCTCGCTGCAAATTGCCGGCACCGAGGTGAAAGGCGCCAGCAAGGCCGAGCGCAAGCAACTGCGCCGCGATGTGCAAATGGTGTTCCAGAGCCCTTACGCCTCGCTTAACCCACGGCAGAAGATTGGCGACCAGCTGGCTGAACCGCTGGTGATCAATACCTCGCTGAACAAGGCCGAGCGGCGCGAGAAAGTACAAAAAATGATGGAGCAGGTGGGCCTGCGCCCCGAGCATTACCAGCGCTACCCGCACATGTTCTCCGGGGGCCAGCGCCAGCGCATTGCCCTGGCCCGGGCGATGATGCTGCAACCCAAAGTGCTGGTGGCGGACGAGCCGACCTCGGCGTTGGACGTGTCGATCCAGGCGCAGGTGCTGAACCTGTTCATGGACCTGCAAAAGGAGTTCAACACTGCGTACGTGTTCATCTCGCACAACCTGGCGGTGGTGCGGCATGTGGCTGATCACGTGCTGGTGATGTACCTGGGGCGCCCGGTGGAAATGGGGCCTAAAGTGGACATCTACGAGAAGCCGCTGCACCCCTATACCCAGGCGCTGCTCTCGGCAACGCCAGCCATTCACCCGGACCCGCTGAAGCCGAAGATTCGCATTGTCGGCGAGCTGCCAAACCCGTTGAACCCGCCCGATGGGTGTGCGTTTCACAAGCGCTGCCCGTATGCGACGGAACGTTGTGCCAAGGAGGTGCCGGCGTTGCGGCAGGTGAGTAGCCGGCAGGTGGCTTGCCACTATGCCGAGCAGTTCCTGTAGATGACCGGGGGCGCTTTGCGCCCCATTCGCAGCACAAGGCTGCCCCTACAATGGACCGCGATAACAGGGGATATCGCGGTCGTCTGTAGGAGCAGCCTTGTGCTGCGAATGGGCCGCAAAGCGGCCCTCTCGGTCAATGCATGAAAATGGCAATCAGGATGATGACCGGGATCGGTACACCAAGCATCCAGAGCAGTATCGAGCGCATGTCAGTTCTCCTTGCTTAACGTTGAATGGTGCGATGGGCTACGTATTCGCCTTCCAGCCACTGCACCTGGTCACGACGGCGACCACCGTAGAGCGCTGCAAGGCTGGCGAAGAAGGCGCCACACAGCAGCGCGACGAAGGTCCACAGCGCTGTCCAGGCAGCAACCTTGGCGGCAGTATCAGCGGCTTGCTTGGCCTGCACTTTCAGCTGTTGCACCTGGGCCATCACCTGATCGACACGGGCTTCGGCCTCGGCCTGGGTCAGACGCGTGCGCTGGGCCACCAGCTGCGCCAGGTAAGTGCGGTCTTCGGCAGGCAGCGCACCATCGCTGGCAATGCCTTTGGCCAGGATGCGTGCGGCCACGCCGTTGGCTGCATCGTCGCTGACAGGGGCCGGGCCATCGCCACGGAACAGGCTATCGACGAAATAGCCCATCGAATCGTTGTTGTCACCGGATGCCGCCGCACCACCGGCAGCCGCCGATACTGTGGCCGCCTGCGAAGCCGCGCTGGCACCAGCGCCCACCAGGTTGCCCGCAGCGCCCAGCACCAGCATGGCCGTCACCAGGGTAGCTACAGCCCAGGACAGGAAGCCATGCGCGGTATCGCGGAAATACACTTCATCGCCATGCAAGTTGGCCCATTTCACCCGCAACCGACCGGCAATGTAGCCGCCCAGGCCCGAAGCGATGATCTGCGTCAGCAGCAGCCATACGATGGTGGAAATGCCCAGGGCCTTGGCACTGGCCCCCTCGTCTGCCCAGGGGGAAGTGGCTGCGAAGCCAAGCCCTGCACCAAGGACCACCAGGATCAGGGACAAGGCAGCTGCGGTAGCGGCGCCAGCGAAAATTGCAGCCCAGGAAACACCTGAGCGGCTTTGTGAATCGACAGCGGGATAGTCGGCAGGGGTGATCATGATGTTTTCGCCTTAAGTGGTTAGCGACAAGTCCATTCGCGCAGTAACCATTGCAGCGGCTGTGCCATTTGCGACAAAAAATTACACCCTTATAAAACAATGAGTTAGAAATATCGGCTCGTTCATAATCGTGCAAATTGCGCGACTTGGCCCTGTGCATCAGGTGTTCTGCATTCTTGTAGCAAGCTTTGCGGCGAGGCATCATTCACCCATGACGCTCCCCGATGGCCCCGCCCAGACCCCGATTACCGCCGACACGGTGCTGCGCTACCACCTGTGCTGGAAGCATCGCGACCTCGACGGCGTCATTGCGCTATACCACCCCGATATCCAGTACCACGACTTCTTCCAGAACCGCGTGCTTGGCTACGTTGAGTTGCGCGACTACGTGCGCGCCTGCCTGCCCCATGAAGCCGGCGAAGATATCGTTCACAGCGACCGCATCCGCGTCGATGGCTGCACCGCGTTCATCCAGTACCAGGTCACCGTCCAGGGCGGTGACGGCTTGGTGGCGTTCCAGTCCAGCGAGGCGATCACCGTCAAGGACGGTCTGATCTGGCGGGTCAACGAATACGCCACGCTGGTTCGCCAGAACGGCAGCGGGCATGGCCGCAGCGGCCCGCGTCCGGCCACCAGTCGCCTGGGCCTGTCGCCGCGGCAGCTGTCGACCATGGCTCAGGACCTGGAGCACTACTTCCAGCGCCAGCGCCCCTACCTGGACCCGGAGCTGGACCTGCAGCAGGTGGCCGACGCCAGCGGCTACAGCCGCAACCAGATTTCCTACCTGCTGAACCAGGTGCTCGGGCAAAGCTTCTACCGCTACGTCAACCAGGCCCGCCTGCAGCACCTGATGGCCAGCCTCGACGACGACAGCGTCGAGGCGACGATCGACGAGCTGGCGTTCAGCGCCGGTTTCAACTCGCTGTCGGCGTTCTACAAGGGCTTCCGCGAGCACACCGGGCTCACGCCCAAGGCCTACCTCAAGCAAATTTCTCTGCGTGCACGCACGTAAGACAGCCACTAGCTGACAGCACTAGGATCGCCCACAGACCTTGACCGATGTGGAGCCGAACCCGATGCAACCCCTGCGCACGCTCAGCCTGTGGATGGACCAGCTCGAAGAGCCATTGTGCGCCCGCCCGGCCCTGCGCGAAGACCTGGCAGTGGATGTGTGCATCATCGGTGCCGGCTACACCGGCCTGTGGACCGCCTACTACCTCAAGCGCCAGGCGCCACAACTGAACATCGCCGTGATCGACGCCAACATCGCAGGCTTCGGCGCGTCCGGGCGCAATGGCGGCTGGCTGATGGGCAACTTGCTGGGCGAAGACCGCCTGCTCGCCACCCTGTCGCCACAACAGCGCCGCGCCAGCATCGACCTGCTGCACGGCATTCCCGATGAAGTGCAGGGTGTGTTGCAACGCGAAGGCATCGACTGCGACTACCGCAAGGGCGGCGTGCTGTACTGCGCCGCGCGCTACCCGGAGCAAGAACGCAGCCTGCGTGCCTACCTCGATGACTTGTATCGCCAAGGCATGACCGAGGACGACTACCGCTGGCTGCGCCCCGAGCAACTGGAAAACCAGCTGCGGGTCAGTAATGCATTTGGTGCCATCTATAGCCCGCACACCGCGACCATCCAGCCGGCCAAGCTGGTGCGTGGCCTGGCACGCGCGGTCGAAGCGCTGGGCGTGCCAATCTACGAAAACACCCCGGCCATCGACTGGCAACCCGGCGAGGTGCGCACCCCGCTGGCGCGGATTCGCTGCCAGTGGATGGTGCCGGCCGTCGAAGGCTACGCCGCCAGCCTGCCGCCGCTGGGCAAGCACCAGTTACCGGTACAGAGTTTGCTGATAGCCACCGAACCGCTGCCGGAATCGACCTGGGAGCAGATCGGCCTGAGCCAGGGCCAGGCCTTCAGCGAGAGCAGCCGCCAGGTCACCTATGGCCAGCGCACTGCCGACAACCGTCTGGTATTCGGCGCACGCGGTGGTTACCGCTTCGGTGGCCGCCTGCGCGAAAACTTCAACCTCCAAGAGCACGAAATCGAACTGCGCCGCTACCTGTTCAGCGAGCTGTTCCCGCAGCTCAAGCATGTGCGCATCACCCACTCCTGGGGCGGCAACCTGGGCATGGCCCGGCGCTTCCACCCGCACATGCTCTGCGACCGCCAGCGCGGCATAGCCTTGGCCGGTGGTTACGGCGGTGAAGGGGTCGGCGCCACCAACCTGGGTGGTCGCACCCTGGCAGCACTGATCCTCAACCAGCACAACGAACTGACCGCGCAGCCTTGGGTGCTCGACAACCGCCCGGTTTCCAGCCTGGCCAGCTGGCCGCCCGAGCCCTGCCGCTGGCTGGGCTACAACGCGATCATCCAAAGCTTCGTCCACGAGGACCGGACCCTCGCCAACCCCGCCAGCGCGCCCTGGAGGCGGCGCCTAGCCAGCTCGCTCGCGGACTTCATGGAAGGCTTCATGCACTGACTTCCCTTATCAACTGCACAGGATCCACCGGTCATGAGCATTACCCAGTTCAAGAACACCGACAGCGCTGTCCTCGACAGCTCCAACCCGGTCGCGGTGCCGCTTGGCGACCCCGTGGCAGTGACGTCTGTTACCTGCGTAGAGCGCAGCGATGGCGTCGAAACCGGCATCTGGGAGTGCACCCCGGGGCGCTGGCGGCGGCAGATCGTGCAACAGGAGTTCTGCCACTTCATCAAGGGCCGCTGCACCTTCACCCCCGACGGTGGCGAGCCCCTGGTCATAGAAGCCGGAGACGCATTGATGCTACCGGCCAACAGCACCGGCACCTGGGACATCCAGGAGACCGTGCGCAAGACCTACGTACTCATTTTCTGATCCGCTGATCGCCTGCCTTCGATAACAACAGACAAAGCAAGGTAAACCCGACATGCGCACGCTCCTTCTCGCCCCCCTGATGCTGGCCGCCAGTGTGGCCGGCGCCGCCGAAACGGTGAAAATCTACAACTGGTCCAGCTACGTCGCCCCCGACACGCTGAAGAACTTCCAGCAAGCCAGCGGCATCGTGCCCACCTACGACGTGTACGACAGCAACGAAACCCTCGACGGCAAGCTGATGACCGGCAACTCCGGCTACGATGTGGTGTTCCCTTCCAACCACTTCATGGCCCGGCAGATCCAGGGCAAGGCCCTGAAGAAGCTGGACAAGTCGCAGCTGCCCAACTGGCAAAACCTCAACCCGGTGCTGCTCAAGGCACTGGAGGTGAACGACCCGGGCAACCAGTACGGCTTCCCGTACCTGTGGGGCAGTACCGGCATCGGCTACAACATCGACAAGGTCAAGGCGGTGCTCGGCGACAACGCGCCGGTGGACTCGTGGGACCTGATCTTCAAGCCCGAGTACATGAGCAAGCTGAAAAGCTGTGGCGTCGCCGTGCTGGACAACGGCCCCGAACTGCTGCCGATTGCCCTGCACTACCTGGGCCTGCCGCACCACAGCCAGAACCCGGCGGACTACGACAAGGCCAAGGCGCTGTTGATGCAGGTGCGGCCTTACATCAGCTACTTCCATTCATCGAAGTACACCGGCGACCTGGCCAATGGCGATATCTGTGTGGTGGTGGGCTTCTCGGGGGATGTGCTGCAAGCGAAAAACCGTGCCGAAGAAGCGAAGAACGGGGTGAAGGTGGGCTATTCGATACCCAAGGAAGGCGCGCCCATGTGGTTTGACATGGTGGCCATGCCGGCCGATGCACCGGACGAAAAAGCCGGGTATGCCTACATGAACTACCTGCTGCAGCCAGAGGTGATGGCCAACATCAGCAACCATGTGCAGTACGCCAACGGCAACCTGAAGGCGGACGGGCTGGTGGAGCCGGCCATGAAGGGCAATACGATGATTTACCCGAGCGAAGACATGATGGGCAAGTTGTATGCGCTGGAAGCGATGCCGGCGAAGATCGACCGCATTCGCACCCGGATCTGGACCAGTATCAAAGCCGGGAACTGAGCCCTGTGTAGTTTTCACTGGCCTCATCGCCGGCAAGCCAGCTCCCACAGGGATTGCACCAGCCTTCAGGGCTGTGCACATCCCTGTGGGAGCTGGCTTGCACAGGGATTGCACAAGACTTCAGGGCTGTGCACATCCTTGTGGGAGATGGCTTGCACAGGGATTGCACAAGCCTGCAGGACTGTGCACATCCTTGTGGGAGCTGGCTTGCCGGCGATGGGGCCAGATCAGACAACACAACTGCCTGATCTGGCTTCTGAGGATCAGTGGTGTTCGCGGGTCGCGCGGAATTTCACATCCGGCCAGCGCTCTTCCATCAGCGCCAGGTTGACCCGGGTCGGCGCCAGGTAGGTCAGGTGCCCGCCACCGTCGATGGCCAGGTTCTCCATGGCCTTGGTCTGGAATTCCTCGAGCTTCTTCTTGTCATCGCAGCTGATCCAGCGCGCCGACCACACGGTGATCGGCTCGTAGGCGCATTCGACCTTGTACTCTTCCTTCAGGCGGCTGGCGACCACATCAAACTGCAGCACACCGACCGCCCCGAGGATGATGTCGTTGCTGCGCTCCGGGAAGAACACCTGGGTTGCACCCTCTTCGGCCAGCTGCTGCAGGCCCTGGCGCAGCTGCTTGGACTTGAGCGGGTCCTTCAGGCGCACACGGCGGAACAGCTCCGGGGCGAAGTGCGGAATACCCGTGAAGCCCAGTGCTTCGCCTTCGGTGAAGGTGTCGCCAATCTGGATGGTGCCGTGGTTGTGCAGGCCGATGATGTCGCCGGCAAAGGCCTCGTCCAGCTGCTCGCGCTCGGACGAGAAGAAGGTCAGCGCGTCACCGATGCGCAGGTCCTTACCGGTACGCACGTGGCGCATCTTCATGCCCTTCTCGTACTTGCCCGAGCAGATGCGCATGAAGGCGATCCGGTCGCGGTGTTTCGGGTCCATGTTCGCCTGGATCTTGAACACGAAGCCTGTGAACTTTTCCTCTACCGGCTCCACAGTACGCTCGTGGGCGACACGGGCCAGCGGGCGCGGCGCCCAGTCGACAACGGCATCGAGCACATGGTCGACACCGAAGTTGCCCAGTGCGGTACCGAAGAACACCGGCGTCAGCTGGCCATTGATGAACTCGTCCTGATCGAACTCGTGGCAGGCACCCTGTACCAGCTCAAGCTGTTCGAGGAAGCGATCATATTCGTCACCCAGGTGCGCGCGGGCTTCATCGGAGTCCAGCTTCTCGATGATCTTCACCTCGGTACGCTCATGGCCGTGGCCCGGGGTGTAGACAATGATGTAGTCACCGCGCAGGTGGTACACGCCCTTGAAGTCGCGGTAGCAACCAATCGGCCAGGTGATCGGCGCAGCCTTGATCTTCAGAACGGCTTCGATCTCGTCGAGCAGTTCGATCGGGTCGCGGATGTCACGGTCGAGTTTGTTGATGAAGCTGACGATTGGCGTATCACGCAGGCGGCACACGTCCATCAGGGCGATGGTACGCGGCTCTACACCTTTACCGCCATCGAGCACCATCAGCGCCGAGTCCACCGCGGTCAGGGTGCGGTAGGTGTCTTCCGAGAAGTCTTCGTGGCCGGGGGTGTCGAGCAGGTTGATCATGTGCTCGCGGTACGGGAACTGCATCACCGAGGTGGTGATGGAGATGCCGCGCTGCTTCTCCATTTCCATCCAGTCGGAGGTGGCGTGGCGGTCGGACTTGCGCGACTTCACGGTACCGGCGACGGCAATGGCCTTGCCCATCAGCAGCAGCTTCTCGGTGATGGTGGTCTTACCGGCGTCGGGGTGGGAAATGATTGCGAAAGTGCGGCGCTTCGCGACTTCGGCGGCCTGGTTGGTCATGGGAAATCGCCTGACTGGGGGATTCAAAAAGGGGCGATATCATACCTGAAGTTGGGCTGGGACCAAAATCTGCTGAACCAGCGGCACTTGTTCCGGCCTCTTCGCGGGTGAACCCGCTCCCACAATGACCTGCGCTGTTTTCAAGCCTTGCACAGGCTGTGGGAGCTGGCTTGCCGGTGACAGGGCCAGCCCGACAGCAAAAAATCATCAGGCAATCGCTTTATCACGACAAATGGCCAAAGCGCAGTTATTTCAACGCCTGCAGCGCATTAAGCTGCTGTTTTTTCTCGCCAAAATTCCTGAGACCCAGTGATTAACGCTGGCCAAATGCCGCCTCAGATGGGAACCTTTGCGCCCACGGAGACGTCCATTCCCTTGCAACCCGCTTCGGTTGGGGACTGGTTTCATCAGCATTTTCGGGCCCGACGGGGTTCGGCTCATGGCCTGATCGCAGCCTTCGGCGTGCGTCACGCTGCTACTCGCGAACACACCAACCGCCGCCAGGACTGGCCGGCAAAAAAGAAGTGTGCTCGCCGACAACACAAGGAGTCCGCCTGTGGCTAAACGCTACGGTAAAGGGCTGTTGGGATGCGCCACCGTGCTCGTCATCCTGGCCCTGCTGGTCCACTGGATCGGCATCGACACGATCGCGCGTTACCGCGACGATCTTGGGTTCTACCTGCAAGCGCACCTGGTTCTGGTGCTGGCTTCGATGGCGGCGGCGTTAGCCGTGGGCATCCCGGCTGGCATTGCCCTCAGTCGACCGCACCGGGTCGACAAAGCCGAGCGCTTCATGCAGTTTTTCAACGTTGGCAACACCATCCCTCCCCTGGCCGTTCTGGCCATCGCGCTCAGTATCCTGGGCATCGGCGCCGGGCCTGCGATCTTCGCGCTGTTCCTCGCCTCCCTCCTGCCCATCGTGCGCAACACCTACGAGGGCCTGAAAAACGTCCCCGCCTCGCTCAAGGAAGCCGCCACCGGCATCGGCATGACCCCGCGCCAGCAACTCTGGCAGGTGGAGCTACCGAATGCCGTGCCGATCATCGTCGGTGGTGTACGCGTGGCCCTGGCGTTGAACGTGGGCACCGCACCGCTGGCCTTCCTGATCGGCGCCAACAGCCTGGGTAGCCTGATCTTCCCCGGCATCGCCCTGAATAACCAGCCACAGCTGCTGCTGGGTGCCGCCTGCACCGCACTGCTGGCACTGGTGCTGGACGCGGCGGTGAGTTTCTCCAGCAAGCGCTGGCTGGAACGTGGCCTGGCCCAATAAGGATAGGGAACGTATGAACAAGAGAATCGCCTTGCTGCTGGGCGCGGCCCTGCTGTTCGCAGGATTTGCCCAGGCAGTGGAAAAACCACTGGTGCGCATCGGCGCGCGGGTGTTCACCGAGCAGACCGTGCTCGCCGAAATCACTGCGCAATACCTGCGCGCCAATGGCTTTGACGTGCGCGTCACCACCGGCCTTGGCAGCAACATTGCGCGCCAGGCGCAGGAGACCGGCCAGCTCGACCTGATGTGGGAATACACCGGCGTTTCGCTGGTGTCGTACAACCACATCGACGAGCGCATGCCCAGTGCCGAAGCCACCTTCGCCAGGGTCAAGGAGCTGGATGCAAAGAAGGACCTGATCTGGCTGACCCCGTCGAAGTTCAGCAACACCTACGCACTGGGCCTGCCCAAGCAAGTGGCCGAAGCCTACCCGCAGGTCAACACCATCAGTGACCTCAACCAGGTACTGCGTGACGAAAGCCAGCGCAACCACCTGGTGGCGCTGGACACCGAGTTCGCCAACCGCCCCGACGGCCTGGTTGGCCTGCGCGAGATGTACGGCCTGCCGCTGGACCGGCGCAACATCCGCCAGATGGACGGTGGCCTGGTGTACACCGCCATGCGCAACAACCAGGTATTCGCCGGTTTGGTGTATACCACCGACGGCCGCCTGAGTGCGTTCAACCTCAAGCTGCTGGAAGACGACAAGCACTACTTCCCCGACTACACCGCAGCGCCCGTGGTGCGTAAAGCCGTGCTCGACGCCAACCCGCAACTGGCCGCACTGCTCAAGCCACTGGCCGAGCAACTGGATGATGAAACCATGCGCCAGCTCAACGCCAAGGTCGACGTGGAGCACCAGAACCCGACTGCCGTGGCCGCCACCTTCCTGCGCGAGCACCCACTGAACAGCGAGGGCCAGCCATGAACCTGATCGATACCTTCAGCCACCTGGACTGGGCCCAGGTGCTGCAACTGACCTGGCAGCACATCATGCTGGTGGGCGTTGCGGTGAGCCTGGCCATTCTCGTCGGCGTGCCGCTGGGCATCCTGATGACCCGCTTCCCGGCCGTTGCCGGGCCGCTGCAAGCCAGCGCCACGGTGCTGCTGACCATCCCGTCGATTGCCCTGTTCGGCCTGCTGCTGCCGTTCTATTCCAAGTTCGGCCAGGGGCTGGGGCCATTGCCAGCGATCACCGCGGTGTTCCTCTATTCGCTGCTGCCGATCCTGCGCAACACCTACCTGGCCCTGACCAACGTAGAGCCCGGTATCCGTGAAGCTGCGCGCGGCATCGGCATGACCTTCGGCCAGCGCCTGCGCATGGTCGAGCTGCCCATCGCCGTGCCGGTGATCCTCGCCGGTGTGCGCACTGCCGTGGTCATGAACATCGGCGTCATGACCATTGCCGCCACCATCGGCGCCGGCGGCCTGGGCGTGCTCATTCTTACCTCCATCAGCCGCAGCGACATGTCGATGCTGCTGGTCGGTGCCGTACTGGTCAGCCTGCTGGCCATCATTGCCGACCTGCTGCTGCAAACCCTGCAACGTGCCCTGACTCCAGAAGGACTGCGCCCATGATCGAACTGAAGAACCTCAGCAAAACCTTCAACGTCAACGGCAAGGACGTCAAAGCCGTCGACGCGGTAAGCCTCACTGTCAACGAAGGGGAAATCTGCGTGTTCCTCGGCCCCTCGGGCTGCGGCAAGAGCACCACGCTGAAAATGATCAACCGGCTGATCACGCCTACTTCGGGCCAGGTGTTCATCAATGGCGAGGACACCACCGGGCTGGACGAAGTCACCCTGCGCCGCCGTATCGGCTATGTGATCCAGCAGATCGGCCTGTTCCCCAACATGACCATCGAGGAGAACATCACCGTGGTCCCGCGCCTGCTCGGCTGGGACAAGCAAAAGTGCCATGAACGCGCTCGCGAGCTGATGCACATGATCAAGCTCGAACCCAAGCAGTATCTGCAGCGCTACCCGCGCGAGCTGTCCGGTGGCCAGCAGCAGCGCATCGGCGTGATCCGTGCCTTGGCGGCCGACGCGCCGGTATTGCTGATGGACGAGCCATTCGGCGCAGTCGACCCGATCAACCGCGAGATGATCCAGAACGAGTTCTTCGAGATGCAGCGGGCGCTGAACAAGACCGTGATCATGGTCAGCCACGACATCGACGAAGCGATCAAGCTGGGCGACAAGATTGCCATCTTCCGTGCCGGCAAACTGTTGCAGCTGGACCACCCGGACACGCTGCTGGCGCACCCGGCGGATGACTTTGTCAGCAACTTCGTTGGCCAGGACAGCACGCTCAAGCGCCTGCTGCTGGTGCGTGCCGAGGATGCAGCGGACAACGCGCCGTCGGTGAGCCCGGAGACGCCCGTGAGCGATGCACTGGAGCTGCTGGATGAGCACGACCGCCGCTACGTGGTGGTGACCGATGCACAGAACAAGGCACTGGGCTATGTACGCCGACGTGACATGCACCGCCAGCAAGGGACGTGTGGCGACTTCCTGCGGCCGTTCAATGCCACGGCGTCGCACGATGAGCATTTGCGCATCCTGCTGTCGCGCATGTACGAGTTCAACCGGGCGTGGTTGCCGGTGCTGGACGCCGAGCAGGTGTTTTTGGGCGAGGTGACGCAGGAGTCGATTGCGGCGTACCTGAGTTCGGGCAGATCGCGCGGGGCCAAGACCAGCATCGTCTCGCCAGCCGAAGCGGTGGTGTCCTAGAAAGCCGGGGGCGCTTCGCGCCCCATCGCCGGCAAGCCAGCTCCCACAGGTACAGCGAGAACCTCAAGACATGCGCTGTACCTGTGGGAGCTGGCTTGCCGGCGATGGGCCGCAAAGCGGCCCGGCAATCTCCAGTCAGAACCCTACGCTGGCCTGCACATAAAAGGTCCGCGGCTCACCCACGTAGAGGCCGGCGTTGTTGTCGCTGGAGCGGGTGAAGTACTGCTTGTCGAACAGGTTCTTCACCCCCGCCGCCAGCTTCAGGTTGGACATCTCGGGCCCGAATTCATACCCGCCACGGGCATGCCAGGTCACGTAACCCGGAATATCGCCATACTGCCCATCCGCACTTGGCTCGGTGATGTAGTCGCCGTTGAAGCTGCCATCGGCGTTGATCCCGGTCCCCGGCGCGCGCTGTTTGGATTGGGCGTAGGCGTCCAGGTTCCAGGTCCAGCGGTTGACCGCGTAACGCACGCCGGCAGTGGCCACCTGGCGTGAATAGAACGGCAGGTCACGGCCCTTGAAGCCCGGGATTTCACCTTCATAGGTGGCGCGGGTAAAGGTGTAACCACCACTCACCGAAAGCCCTTCCAGGCGCGGGTCCAGCCCGGCCAGATCGTAGCGCACCGAGGCCTCGATGCCCTGGTGCTTGGTCGCCCCGAGGTTGGTCCAGCCCACATCGTTGCTGATGTACTGCAGCTCGTCATCGAAGTCGATGTAGAACGCCGTCAGCTCGCCGGCAAAGCCACCATCGTCATAGCGCGTGCCTATTTCGTAGGTCTTGGCCTTTTCCGGCTCCAGGCCATTGGCCGTGCTGTTGCCGGTACCGCCCTGGCCCAGCTGGAAGTACTGCAGGCTGCCGAACGAGGTTTCGTAGTTGGCGAACACTTTCCACGCGTCGGAGATGTGGTAGATCACGCTCAGCGCCGGCAGCGGCTCGTTGCTGGTGATGCTGCGCTTCTTCTCCGCCAGCGGGCGGTTGTTGGCATCCAGCACCGGGCGGTCGCGCCAGTCGGTATTGATGTGCTCGAAGCGCACGCCCGGGGTGATGGTCCAGTTGCCCACATCGATCTTGTCGTCGATGTAGTAGGCGCTGGCCTCGGTACCGCCGCTGCGGTCCTGGAACACGTGGCCGTCAGAGGTGGGGGTCACGGTCGGCACGTTGTCGATCAGCGCCAGGCGGGTCGACTGTTCGCGCATCGCTTCCTTCAGGTAGCGATAGCCCACGCTGACTTCCTGGGTGGTCGGGCCGGCAAAGAAGATGCGCGACACCCGTGGCTCGATGGCAAAGGTGTGGTAGTTGCGCGGGTACGACGACAGGGTCTTCATGTCACGCGAGGCGATGGCGCTGCCGCGGAAGCTGTCGGTGTAGTAGGTCAGCACTTCGAACTGGGTGGCATCGTCAAGCTGGCGCTGCCACTTGAACGACACATCCTTGCGCCGACCGGCGAAGTAGTCATAGTCGCGCAGCGACTGGTAAGGGTTGCTGTCGTACTGGGCCTGGGTCAGGCCGCCGGGCATGTCGGCACGGCCATCGTAGTAATGGAAGTTGAGCCAGAACTCATCGACGTCGGTAGGTGCCCAGTGGGTCTTGAGGATGACGTCGTCGATGTCGTTGCCATTGTTGCTTTCGCGGTAACCGTTGCCGTTCACCCCGGTGTACAGCAGCGCCACGCCCATGCCGTTGTCAGCCGTGCCGCCGACGAAAGCCGACTCGGTGTGCTTCCAGCCGCCGCGCTGGGAGGTTTCCAGGGTGGTGGACAGTTCCGCCGAAGCCTTTTCCGGAATCGCCCGGGTGACGAAGTTGATCACCCCTCCCACGTTCTGCGGGCCATAGCGTACCGAGCCGGCCCCACGCACCACGTCGATGCTGTCGAGGTTGCCCGAGGAGATCGGCGCCATCGACAGCTGTGGCTGGCCATACGGCGCGAAGGCGGCCGGGATGCCGTCGATCAATACGGTGGAGCGCGGCGACAGGCGCGAGGTCAGGCCGCGCACGCCCACGTTCAGCGACAGGTCGCTGCCGCCGGTGCCGTTGGAGTCCTGCACCTGCACACCCGGGATGCCGCGCAGTACGTCGCGCACGTTCATCGCGCCCTTCTCCACCATCGCCTCGCGGCGCACCACGGTGCGCGCGCCGGGGTGGTTCTGCACCACGCTCTGCTGGGCATCGCCCAACCAGTCACCGACCACCTTGATGTCGGTGGGCGCCAGTTCCAGGCTGCCGCTGCCCAGGTCGAGGGTAGTCGGCAGTGGCTTTACCACCACGGTGTCCTGGGACATCTCGAAGGTCAGCCCGCTGCCTTGCAGCAACTGTTGCAGCGCCTGCACCGGCGCCAGGTTGCCGGACACCGCCGGGGCCTGTTTGCCGGCCACCAGCTCGGGGCTGAAGAACAGCTGCAGGTTGGTTTGCTGACCGAGCTGATTCAGCGCCGAAGCCAGCGGTTGGGCCTGGATCTGGATGGTGTTGCCCGCCTCAGCAGCCTGGCTGTTGACGGTCACGGCGCTGACCGCCAGGGCCAGCGCCAGGGCGCGGAAGCGTGGGAAGGGTTTGTTGTTGTTCACGTCGTCGAAACATCCTGGAATGCGGAATAAACGCCAACCGCGTGCAAATGGGAATGCTTGGCAGTTGCAGCTGGCGAGGAAGACGAACGAGCGAGAAAAAACCTGAATCTATTTCGCAATTATTTCGCGAGAGCCGTCTTCATGGGCCTTGATGGCCACCGGCAGGATGCTCGGCAAGGCCCGCAACAGTGCGTCGGTGTCGTCGGTGCTGAAGGTGCTCGAAAGGCGCATCTGGGCGACTTTACCGGGGGCGACCCGCAGCGGTTGGCTACGATAGCGCGAGGCTTCGGCCACCACCTCGGCGAGGGTGGCGTTGTCGAACACCAGCTTGCCCTGGCGCCAGGCAGTAACGGCAGCGGTATTGACGGCGTAGGGCGCGGCCACCCCGCCCTGTGCATCTATATGCGAACCCTGGCCGGCCGTAAGCTGCGCCAGCGCGTCGCCCTTGCCCTGCACACGCACCGAACCCTGCTCCACCGCCACCCGGGTGCTGGCAGGGTCCTGGCGCACGTCAAAGCGGGTACCGGTTACCGTCACGCTGCCCTGGGCGGTGTCGACCACAAACGGCCGGGCACTGTCGTGGGCGACGTTGAACATCACCTCGCCGGCACTCAGGCGGATATGCCGCTGGCCGGCGCTGAAGTCGACCTGCAGCTTTGTGCTGCCATTGAGATCGAGCAAGGAGCCATCCGGCAGTTCGACCTGGCGGCGTTCATTGAAGGCGGTCTGCAAGCTACCCTGGTGATTCAGTTGCTGGTAGTGCCAGCCACCCCAGCCCAGGCCCAACGCCACCACCGCGACACTGGCGGCCAGGGCCTGACGCACGAAACGCCGACGTGGCAACTGCTGCACCGGGTCCGGCTGGCACAACGCTTCAAGGCGCTGGCGCGGAATGAAGTCGGCGGCCTGCCACACGCGGCACAGGTGCTGGTACTCCTCCCGGTGGCGCTCGTCGCTGGCCAACCAGGCGCGCAACTGTTTCTGCAGCCCGGCATCCCGAGGCGCATCCTGCACGCGGGCAAACCATGCGGCCGCCTGCTCGCGGACGGTATCGGTACCGTGCTGTTTCATCGAAAAGGTCTCCTGACTCATCATGCCGACACATCCAGGTGCTCACGCAAATGCCGGAGCGTGCGGATCATATACTTTTCGACCATGTTCTTGCTCAACCCCATCCGCTCGGCGATCTCGGCCTGGGTCAGCCCTTCGAGCTTCTGCCAGATGAACACCTGCCGGCAGTTGAGCGGCAACTCGGCCAGGGCCCGCTCGACGCTGTCGGCCAATTCCAGCGCATGCACGTAGGCCTCCGGGTCATCGCTGCCGCCAGTGCCTTCGTCTAACGCTTCCAGCGCCAGGGCCTGGCGGCGGTCTTCGCGGCGCAAGCCATCCACGGCAATGTTACGTGCGGTCTGGTGCAGGTAGGCGCGCGGCTGTTCAACCTGCTCGCGCGGGTTTTCCAGTACCCGGACAAAGGCATCGTGGGTGAGGTCTTCGGCCTGCTGGCGATTGCGCAGTTTGCGCGTCCAGGTGCCGATCAGCTCATGGTAATGGTCGAGGAAGCCTTTGTGTCCGGACACGGTCTGGGTCATCAGGGAGGCGGATAAGGGTGCGAATAGTAATGTTTCTCATCAAAACCAGCAAATCCGCCAGTCGGTAACAAAAAATTTATGGGCCATTTCCTGTACGTGGGTACCAGGAAAATGTGGCCATAAATATGAACACCTCTGGCCCCTTAACGGGTGACCCCGCACACCCGAGAATTGCGAAAAGCCTATAGGAGCGGGTTTACCCACAAAGGGGCCAACACGGTCTATTCCACAATATTTAACGCTTGAAACATCGCGGGGAACATCAGCCGGTCACACGAGTCGGTTATTCAAATGGCTGGTCGTCGATCCACGCCGATCACGCCCGGATTGCCTGTTGATTCTGCATTCCTCACGCCCTAAAGTGCGCGCCGAACGTCCATGCTGGAAACGATCCATCCGGCTCAAGTACTGAGTAGGCGAACCAAAGTGGGGATACGGAGGACGTTCAGTTTGCAGCCACTTATTCTTTTTGTTTGCCCATGGAGTCCCTGAGCATGTCGATCCAGGTCGAAGACTATTTCGCGCGTGACACCTTCCAGAAAATGAAGGCGTTCGCCGACAAGCAGGAAACCCCGTTCGTACTCATCGATACCCAGATGATCAGCCAGGCCTATGACGACCTGCGCGCCGGTTTCGAATTCGCCAAGGTCTACTACGCGGTCAAGGCCAACCCGGCCGTCGAAATCATCGACCTGCTCAAAGAGAAAGGTTCGAGCTTCGACATCGCCTCGATCTACGAACTGGACAAGGTGATGGACCGTGGTGTCAGCGCCGACCGCATCAGCTACGGCAACACCATCAAGAAGTCCAAGGACATCCGCTACTTCTACGAGAAGGGCGTGCGCCTGTTCGCCACCGACTCGGAAGCCGACCTGCGCAACATCGCCAAGGCCGCACCGGGTTCGAAAGTGTATGTGCGTATCCTGACTGAAGGCTCCACCACTGCCGACTGGCCGCTGTCGCGTAAATTCGGCTGCCAGACCGACATGGCCATGGACCTGCTGATCCTCGCCCGTGACCTGGGCCTGGTGCCTTACGGCATCTCCTTCCACGTGGGCTCGCAGCAGCGCGACATCAGCGTGTGGGACGCCGCCATCGCCAAGGTCAAGGTGATCTTCGAGCGCCTGAAGGAAGAAGACGGCATCGAGCTGAAGCTGATCAACATGGGTGGCGGCTTCCCGGCCAACTACATCACCCGTACCAACAGCCTGGAAACCTACGCCGAAGAAATCATCCGCTTCCTCAAGGAAGACTTCGGTGACGAGCTGCCGGAAATCATCCTGGAGCCAGGCCGTTCGCTGATTGCCAACGCCGGCATCCTGGTCAGCGAAGTAGTGCTGGTGGCGCGCAAGTCGCGCACTGCCGTCGAGCGCTGGATCTACACCGACGTGGGCAAGTTCTCCGGCCTGATCGAAACCATGGACGAAGCCATCAAGTTCCCGATCTGGACCGAGAAGAAAGGCGAAACCGAAGAAGTCGTCATCGCCGGCCCGACCTGCGACAGCGCCGACATCATGTACGAAAACTACAAGTACGGCCTGCCGCTGAACCTGGCCATCGGTGACCGCCTGTACTGGCTGTCGACCGGTGCCTACACCACCAGTTACAGCGCAGTCGAATTCAACGGCTTCCCGCCGCTGAAGGCTTACTACCTGTAACGCAAAACGGGGCCGCAAGGCCCCGTTTTCATGTGTGCTCCGCTGTACCGGCCCCTTCGCGGGCTTGCCCGCGAAGAGGCCAGCACAGGCAACTTCAATCCCCGCGCCGTTCGATCTCTTCGGCATACCGCGCCGCAAAGGCCATCAACACCGGCCCTGCACCCTGCAAGGTTACCAACGCAGCACGCAGGAAATTCATGTTCCCCTCAACCCGCGCCTGCTCCAGCCATTGCCCTGCTTCGGCCAGCTGCCCGCGCTCGACCAGCACCAGCCCCAGGCTGAACATCCCACGGAAATCCCCCGCCTCGGCCGAACGCCGGTACCAGCGCACCGCCCGCGCCGGGCTGGGCGCCGTGGCAATGCCCTGCTCCAGGTAACGCCCATACAGGTTCATCGACTTGGCATGCCCCAGCTGCGCAGCCTTCTCGTAACACTGCAGCGCCTGTGCCTGGTTGGCCGGCACCCCGCGCCCGGTGGCCAGCAGGTTGCCCAGGTTGTAAAGGCCCCAGTCCAGCCCGGCGTCGGCCGCACGTGCATAATGAATGGCCGCCTGCGTCAGGCTTGGCTCACCGCCCCAGCCATGCTCCAGGCAACGCCCGAGCATGTTGTGCGCCATGGCACTGCCGCCCTGTGCGGCGATGCCGAACCAACGCCGGGCCACGGTGGCATCTTCTTCGATACCGCGCCCATCCAGCAGAATCTGCCCCAGCAGCAACTGCGCCTCGACCGCGCCCTGCCCCGCCGCTGCCAGGATTGCCTGGGCAGCTTTGCCGGGGCTTTCCTCCAGCATGGACTGCAAGCCAGCCACATCCACCACTTCCTCACGTCGCAACTGATAGGACACGGTTCAGACCTCGGCCCAGCGGCGTAGCAGGTTGTGGTAGGTGCCGGTCAGCTGCAGCAACGAGGGGTGCTCGGGTACATCGGCAGTCAGTTGCTGGATGGCATCGTCCATCTCGAACAGCAGCGCCCGCTGGCTGTCCTCGCGCACCAGGCTCTGGGTCCAGAAGAACGCGGCGTAACGCTGGCCTCGGGTCACCGGGTTGACCTTGTGCAGGCTGGTACCGGGGTACAGCACCAGATCACCGGCCGCCAGCTTCACCTGCCGCTCACCATAGGTGTCCTGAATCACCAGTTCACCGCCGTCGTAGCTGTCCGGGTCGCTGAGGAACAACGTCGATGACAGGTCGGTACGCACCCGCTCCGGGCTGCCCTTGGGCTGACGCAAGGCGTTATCGATGTGAAAGCCGAAATTGCCGCCCTCGCGGTAGCAGTTGATCAACGGCGGGAACACCTTGTGCGGCAGGGCCGCCGACATGAAGCGCGGAGTTTTCCACAGGCGGTCGATCAGCGCAGTGCCGATCTCCTTGGCCAACGGGTGCCCTTCCGGCAACTGCAGGTTGTGTTTGGCCTTGGCCGACTGATATCCGGCAGTCACCTTGCCATCAGCCCAGTCGGCCTGCTCCAGCGCCTCGCGGATACGGGCCAGCTCGTCAGCGGCAAACAGGCCTGGGATGTGAAGCAGCATGGCGGCAGCACCGTTAGGAAATGTAAAGGCGCCAATGATATTGATTCCCTTTTGCGCTGCACAAGCCTTTTCGCCGCTTAAGACGTTTCAGCTTGATGAAACCGTAAAGGCCAAATGTAAAGATTGTAAATTCTTCACGAATGGTAACGACTCTCAATTGTTAGTCACAATTGCTTACATTAAGATCCGCCGCCTCAACACCTTGGGGAAGGTCCTTAGCAATGCGCCAGTACGTACCATCTGCAGTGAGTTCGCCACGCCTGATCGTATCCGCCATCGGCGTCGCGCTTAGCGCCACATCGGTGTATGCCGCCGACCCGGCCGCCAATAGCGCGATCACCCTCGACGCTACCAGCGTCAACGGCAAGGCTGAACAGGCCAGCACCGATTACAAAGTCGAGAAGGCCGCCTCGCAGAAGTACACCGCGCCGCTGGTAGACACCCCGCGCTCGGTCACCGTCATCCCGCAGCAGGTGATCAAGGACACCAACGCCCTGACCCTGCAGGACGCCCTGCGTACCGTGCCAGGCATCACCTTCGGCGCTGGCGAAGGCGGCAACCCGCAAGGCGACCGCCCGTTCATCCGCGGCTTCGACGCCCAAGGCGATACTTACCTGGACGGCGTGCGTGACACTGGCGCGCAAACCCGCGAAATCTTCGCCATCGAGTCGGTAGAAGTGGCCAAGGGCCCGAACTCGGCCATCGGTGGCCGTGGTGCTGCCGGCGGTACCATCAACCTGGTGAGCAAGCGTGCGCACCTGGGCAACTCGCTGGACGGCGCCTGGACCTGGGGCAGTGACCAGACCCAGCGCTACACCTTCGATGGCAACTACCAGTTCAGCGACACCGTTGCCGGCCGTCTGAACCTGATGACCCACGAAAGCAACGTTGCCGGCCGCGACAAGGTCAACTACGACCGTTGGGGGATCGCCCCGTCGCTGGCCTTCGGCCTGGGCACACCGACCCGCGTCAACCTTGACTACTACCACCTGGAAAGCGACGACCTGCCGGATTCGGGCATCCCGTACACCATCCCGACCAACGGCAGCGGCGGGCGCACCTCGGCACACCCGAGCAAGCCGAATGACGGCGGCGACAGCGACAACTTCTATGGCCTGACCGGCCGTGACTTCCGCAAGAGCCGTGTAGACATCGCCACCTTCGCGATCGAGCACGACCTGACCGACTCGTTGACCATCAAGAACACCCTGCGTCACGGCAACAGCATGCAGGACTACATCCTGACCCAGCCTGACGACAGCAAGGGCAACGTCAACAACGGTAGCGTCTGGCGCCGTGCAAACACCCGTGTCGGCAACACCGCCACCACCACCAACCAGACCGACCTGTTCGGCGAGTTCTACGTCGGTGGTATGAAAAACAGCTTCTCTACCGGTATCGAGCTCAGCCGCGAAGAGAGCGACCGTTCGTCCTACACCGTCGACACAGACACCGTGCCTGGCGGCGCCGCCAACAGCAACTGCACCCCCGGCATGATCGGCGCCACCAGTGGCTACAACTGCACCTCACTGAGCAACCCGAACCCGGATGACCCGTGGAACGGTACCATCTCGCGCAACTACGCCGGCACCACCACCAACAGCAAGACCCGGGCGATCTACGTGTTCGACACTCTGGAGCTTACCCCGGAGTGGCTGGTCAACATGGGCCTGCGCTACGACCACTTCGACACCGACTACAAGACCTACAACGCTGCTGGCACCACCACCGCCAAAGGCAAGGATGTCAGCGAGTTCGTGACCGGCCAGCTGGGCCTGGTGTGGAAACCGGCCGAAAACGGCAGTATCTACGTTTCCTACGCCACTTCTGCAACGCCACCAGGCTCGATGCTCGGTGAAGGTACAGAAGGCAACCCGCTGGGTGGCACCCCGGACCGTAACGGCAACCTGTTGGCCAGTGACATGGAGCCAGAGGAAACCACCAACTACGAGATCGGCACCAAGTGGGACCTGCTCGACCAGCGCCTGTCGCTGACCGCTGCGCTGTTCCGCACCGAGAAGGAAAACGCCCGCGTCCAGGTGGACACCACCACCTACGAAAACGTCGGCGAAACCCGCGTACAAGGCATCGAACTGTCGGCCAGCGGCAAGATCACCGACAAGTGGCAGGTGTTTGCCGGCTACACCTACATGCAGGCTCGCCAGATCGACGGCGGCCCGCTGGGCAAGGCCAACGATGGCAACCAGTTGCCAAACACCCCAAACAACAGCGCCAGCCTGTGGACGACCTACTCGATCACGCCAAAGCTGACCGTCGGTGGCGGTGCGTTCTACGTGGATGACGTGTACGGCAGCGTGGCCAACACCACCATGGTCGACAGCTACGTGCGCTACGACGCCATGGCCGCCTATAAGCTGACCAAGAACGTCGACCTGCAGCTGAACGTGCAGAACCTGACCAACGAGGTGTACTACGACAAGGCCTTCTCCACCCACTTCGCCAACCAGGCGGCCGGGCGGACTGCACTGTTGACCACCAGCGTCCACTTCTAAAGCAACAACCAAGGGCCCCGTTCATTCCAGTGAGCGGGGCTTTTGCGTATCAAGGCATAATGCACGCCGCGCAGTCTGCGGCAGCAACACAAGGTGATCGATGTGGTGAAGAAGACGCTGTTCCAATTGCACTGGTTCTTTGGCATCACCGCTGGCCTGGTGCTGGCCTTGATGGGCATCACCGGGGCCCTTTATTCGTTCCAGGAAGAACTGCTGCGCGCGTTCAATGCCGATGTGCTCAAGGTCGAAGTGCGCGCCGAAGGCGTACTGCCGCCGGCCGAGCTGGTGCAACGGGTCGAGGCCCAGCAACACGACAAGGTGTCGATGCTGTGGGTTGACGTGCGTGAAGGCAATGCCGCACGCATCTTCTTCATGCCGGCACCGGGCGAGCGCCGTGGCGAGCTGCGCTATGCCGACCCGTATACGGGCGAACTCAAAGGTGAAGTGGCCGGGCAAGGCTTCTTCAACCTCATGCTCAACCTGCACCGTTTTCTGGCCATTGGCGACACCGGCCGGCAGATCACCGGCGCCTGCACCCTGATGCTGGTGTTCTTCTGCCTGTCCGGCCTGTACCTACGCTGGCCGCGCAAGGCGCTGGACTGGCGCACCTGGCTGACGTTCGACTGGGCCAAGAAAGGCCGCGCCTTCAACTGGGACCTGCACGCCGTGGCCGGTACCTGGTGCCTGCTGTTCTATCTGCTGTTCGCCCTCACCGGCCTGTTCTGGTCCTATGAGTGGTACCGCGAAGGCCTGAACAAGCTGCTGGCCGACGCGCCGGCAGCCGGCCAGCAACAAAAACGCGGCGAAGGCCGTGGCCGCCACGGGCCACAGAAAGTCGACAAGAACGCCCCGCCGCTGGTGGTCGACTACGACGCCATCTGGGCCAGCCTCAAAGACGCCGCAGGGCCAGGCCTTGCCGCCTACAACCTGCGCCTGCCACCGGTTGGCGGCCAGCCGGCCAACCTGTTCTACCTGCTGGACAACGCCGATCACCCGCGCGCCTTCAACACCCTGGAACTGGACCCGGCCACCGGCCAGGTGAAAAGACACGACCGCTACTCCGACAAATCCTTCAAGGCCCAGCTGCTGCAGAGCGTCTACGCCCTGCACGTGGGCGAATACTTCGGCCTGCCGGGGCGCATCATCGTCACCATCGCCAGCTTGACCATGCCACTGTTCTTCGTCACGGGCTGGCTGCTGTACCTCGACCGCCGCCGCAAGAAGCGCCAGGTCCGCGCAGCCCGTGGCAACGTCGCCACCGGCAACGGCAGCGGCGACAGCTGGCTGATCGGCTTTGCCAGCCAAAGCGGCTTTGCCGAACAACTGGCCTGGCAAAGTGCCGGCCAGCTGCAGGCAGCCGGCCTGCCGGTGCAGGTACGCGCGCTGGCCGAACTGCGTGAAGACGACCTGCGCCAGGCCCGCCGCGCATTGTTCGTGGTCAGTACTTTCGGCGACGGCGAAGCACCCGACAGCGCCCGCGCCTTCGAGCGCAAGGTGCTCGGCCAGCCGTGGGCACTGAACCACCTCAACTACGCCCTGCTCGCCCTCGGCGACCGCCAGTACCCGCACTTCTGCGGCTTTGCCCGTCGCCTGCAGGCGTGGCTGGGAGAACGCGGTGCCAGCAGCGCGTTCAGCCCGGTGGAAGTGGACAACGCCGACCAGGCCGCCCTGCAGCAGTGGCAGCAGGAGCTGGCGCAACTGACCGGCGCCCAGCCAGTGGCCGCCTGGCAGCCGCCAAGCTTTGGCAACTGGTCACTGGTGCGTCGCGAATTGCTCAACCAGGGCAGCCAGGGCCAGCCGGTGTACTTGCTTGGCCTGCTGGCTGGAGAGCCTGCCAGTTGGGAAGCCGGCGACCTGGTGGAAATACTGCCGCTCAATGGGCAGCCACGGATCGGCGCGTTCCTCAAGGGCATGGCGCTGGACGCCAGCGCCCCGGTACAGGTGAATGGCCTGGGCGAAACACTTGCCCAAGCCCTCGCTGGCCGCCAGTTGCCGGCGCGCCGTGATCACCTGATCGGCTTGCAGCCGCAAGCCCTGGTAGACGCCCTGGTGCCGATCGGCAGCCGCGAATACTCCATCGCCTCGATCGCCAGTGACGGCGCGCTGGAGCTGATCGTGCGCCAGGAGCGCCATAGCGATGGCAACCTGGGCCTGGGCTCCGGCTGGCTCACCGAATACCTGCCACTGAACGGCACGCTGAGCTTGCGCCCGCGGCGCAACAGCGGCTTCCACCTGCCGGAGACCGCAGCCCCGATGATCCTGATCGGTAACGGCACCGGCCTGGCCGGCCTGCGCAGCCTGATCCGCGCACGGGTGAATGCTGGCGAACAGCGCAACTGGCTGCTGTTTGGCGAGCGTAACCGGGCGCATGACCTGCTGTGTGGTGACGAGCTGCAAGGCTGGCTGCAGAGCGGCGACCTGGCACGCCTGGACCTGGCGTTCTCGCGGGATCAGGCCGAGAAAGTGTATGTGCAGGATGTGTTGCTGCAGCAAGCCGAGGAATTCAAACGCTGGGTGGCGGATGGCGCCTGTGTGTATGTCTGCGGCAGCCTGCAAGGGATGGCTGCGGGGGTGGATGCGGCGCTCAACGGCATGCTTGGTGAAGCCGCTGTGCAGCAGATGATCGAGGATGGGCGGTATCGGCGGGATGTGTACTGATCATTCATTGATGTAGCCGGTGCTGGCCCTATCGCCGGCACAGGCTGCTCCCACAGGTACAGCACCGGGCCGGAAGGCAGTGGGTTACCTGTGGGAGCTGGCTTGCCGGCGATGGGGCCGGTACAGGCTGCTCCCACAGGTACAGCACCGGGCCGGAGGGCAGTGGGTTACCTGTGGGAGCTGGCTTGCCGGCGATAGGGCCGGTACAGGCTGTCAGTGTAAATCGAAGGTATCGGCATCCAGGTTGGCCGGGAACTTGGCCCGGTACGCCGCCAGTTCCGGCGCACTCAGCACGGCGGTAAACACCCCGTCTGCCTCGCCTGCACCAAGCAAGCTCTCGCCCTGGAAGTCCAGCACCTGGCTGTCGCCCGAATAGGCAAAGCCCTTGCCGTCCGTGCCCACCCGGTTCACCGCTGCCACATAGCACAGGTTCTCGATGCCCCGCGCCGGTAGCAGACGGTTCCAGTGCTGGCGGCGCGCAGCCGGCCAGTTGGCGGTGTACAGCAGCAGGTCAGTGTCCTGGGCGTCACGGCTCCACACCGGGAAGCGCAGGTCGTAGCAGATCAGCGGGCGAATCCGCCAGCCCTTGAGCTCGAACTGCACCTGGCGTTCGCCTGGGGTGTAGTGCTTGTGCTCACCGGCCATGCGGAACAGGTGGCGCTTGTCGTAGTGCAATATCTCGCCGTCCGGCCGGGCCCACAACAGGCGGTTGCGGTGGCTGCCATCGGCGGCCTGGATGATCACGCTGCCGGTGATCACCGCGTTGCACTTCTTCGCCTGGGCCTTGAGCCATTTGTAGGTCGGGCCGTTTTCCGGCTCGGCTAGGCTTTCGGACTGCATCGAGAAGCCGGTGGTGAACATCTCTGGCAGGATTACCAGGTCCACCTCCCCTACCTGCTCCAGCAACACCTCGAAGTGTGCATAGTTGGCCTCGCGGTCGTGCCAGGCCAGGGTGGTTTGCACCAGGGCGACTTTCAGGTTGGGCAGTGTGCTCAGATCGCGCATAGTCGTTCCGCTGCCTGACGCAGCGTCTCCTCACGTTTGGCAAAGCACAGGCGTACCAGGCGTTGCTCGGGGATGGGTTGCTGGTAGAACACCGATACCGGGATGGTCGCCACACCGTGCTCACGGGTGAGCCATAGCGACATGTCGACATCGTTCAGGTCCGGGCGGATCTGCGAGTAGTCCACCAGCTGGAAATAAGTGCCCGCCGTGCGGGTAAAGTTGAAACGCGAGCCTTCCAGCAAGCCGCAGAACAGGTCGCGCTTGGCCTGGTAGAAGGCCGGCAGCTCATCGATATGCTCAGGGTGCTCGGCCATGAAATCAGCCAGGGCGCACTGCAATGGCGTCACGCCACAGAAGTTGACGTACTGGTGCACCTTGCGCAGCTCTGCGCTCAGCGCCGGGGGCGCGATCACGTAGCCGGTCTTCCAGCCGGTAACGTGGTAGGTCTTGCCGAACGAACTGACCACAAAGGCACGTTGATACAACTGCTCGTGGGCCAACACGCTGGCGTGACGAACGCCGTCATAAACCAGATGCTCGTAGACCTCATCGCTGACCAGGTAGATATCGCGATCGGCAATCAGCGTTGCCAACTGCTCAAGGTCTTCGCGAGTGATCAATGCACCGCTGGGGTTGTGCGGCGAATTGAGGATGACCATGCGGGTGCGTGGGCTCAGGGCATCACTGAACTTCTGCCAGTCGATACGGAAGTCGCCGTCGCTCAGTTGCACATGCACACAGCGGCCACCGGCCAGTTCCACGGACGGCTCGTAGCTGTCGTAGCACGGGTCGAAGACAATCACTTCGTCACCGGCATGGACCACCGCCTGGATGGCACAGAAGATCGCCTCGGTGGCACCGGGGGTGATGGTCACTTCCTGGTCGGCATCCACCTGTGCGCCGTACAGCCGCGCCACCTTCGCCGCCACTTGCTGGCGCAAGGCCGGCAGGCCGGTCATTGGCGAATACTGGTTGTGCCCGGCAGCCACATGCCGGCCCACTGCATCGAGCAGGGCCTGCGGGCCGTTGAAATCAGGGAAACCCTGGGACAGGTTGAGCGCGCCGGTCTGCACGGCGAGCTGGGACATGGTGGTGAAGATGGTCGTGCCGACATTCGGCAGTTTGCTGCGGATCATGGAGCCCTCTTTCCTGGGGTGTATCCGGCACGGGGTGGAGTCCGAGCATAGCGGATCGAGCAGTCAGGAAAAAGGTTGAAACAATAGGGGGATTGCTTTGGATCAAAGGGCCTCTTCGGGGTGAACCCGCTCCCACAGGTGCTGCACAATATTCAAAATCTGTGGAGGACCTGTGGGAGCGGGCAAGCCCGCGAAGAAGCTGACGCGGAATCAGCGCTTGTCGCGGCGCTTCTTCTCGGCCTTCTTGTGGTGCGACATCAAGCGGCGCTTCTTGTTGACCTGGCGGTCGGTGAGGGTGTTTTTCTTGCCCTCGAACGGGTTCTCACCGCCCTTGTACTCGATGCGGATCGGCGTACCGACCAGCTTCAGCACCCGGCGGTAGGTGTTTTCCAGGTAACGCGAGTACGACTTGGGAATGCTCTCGGTCTGGTTGCCGTGGATCACGATCAGCGGCGGGTTGGCACCACCAAGGTGGGCATAGCGCAGCTTGATGCGGCGGCCGTTGACCAGCGGTGGCTGGTGCTCGCTGACAGCATCTTCGAGGATCTGCGTCAGGCGGCTGGTTGGCCAGCGGGTCACAGCCGAGGTGAATGCGGCCTGCACCGACTTGTACAGGTTGCCCACGCCGGTGCCGTGCAAGGCGGAGATGAAGTGGATGTCGGCGAAGTCGACGAAGAACAGCCGGCGCTCCAGCTCGGTCTTCACGTAGGCGCGCTCACCCGGCTCCATGCCATCCCACTTGTTCAGCGCGATGACGATGGCGCGGCCGGCTTCGAGGGCGAAGCCCAGCAGGTTCAGGTCGTGGTCGACCACCCCTTCACGGGCGTCCATGACGAAGATGACGACGTTGGCGTCCTTGATCGCCTGCAGCGTCTTGACCACCGAGAACTTCTCGACTTCCTCGTGGATCTTGCCGCGCTTGCGCACCCCGGCGGTGTCGATGAAGGTGTACTTGTCACCATCACGCTCGAACGGGATGTAGATACTGTCTCGGGTAGTACCCGGCTCGTCGTAGACCACCACACGCTCTTCGCCGAGCATGCGGTTGACCAGGGTCGACTTGCCGACGTTCGGGCGGCCGATGATGGCGATCTTGATGCCATCCTTCTCGCTTGGGCCAGGAATGCGCACGGCCTCCTCGCCTTCGGCGACGTTCTGGTCGAGGGCTTCTTCCTCGGCATCACGTGGCAGGTGGCCGAGCACGGCTTCCATCAGGGCGCTGATACCACGGCCCTGGGAGCCCGCCACCGGAATGGCGTTGCCCATGCCCATCGGCGAGAACTCGGCGCGGGCAACATCGGGGTCGATGTTGTCGATCTTGTTGGCGACCAGAATCGCCGACTTGTTGCGCTTGCGCAGGTGCTCGGCAATCATCTGGTCAGCGGCGGTCATGCCGGCGCGGGCATCGACCAGGAACAGCACATAGTCGGCTTCTTCGATGGCCATGAGCGACTGCTCGGCCATTTTTTCGTCCATGCCCACTTCGTCACCGGTAATACCGCCGGTGTCGATCAGGATGAACGAACGACCCTGCCAGCTGGCATCACCATACTGGCGGTCACGGGTCAGGCCCGACAGGTCACCCACGATGGCATCGCGGGTTTTGGTCAGGCGGTTGAACATGGTGGATTTGCCGACGTTCGGGCGGCCCACCAGGGCAATTACGGGAACCATCGGCTCTCCACTCTCGAATTCTTGAAAATGCAAAGGCCGCTGCAAGGCAGCGGCCGGAGTTTGGGCGGCGTGTCCTACGCCGCGGCTTGAAGCCCGCCAAGGCTTCAAGCATAGCTTCAGCGGATGGTCAGTGCCTCGAGCTTGCCGCTGTTGCCAAAGACATAGATGGTGTCGCCGACCACAAGTGGGCGGGCGCGCAGGCCATCGCTATCGATACGTTCACGGCCGACGAAGCGGCCATCCACCTGGCTCAGCAGGTGCAGGTAACCCTCAAAGTCACCCACAGCCACGTAGCTGCTGAACACTTCAGGGGCGGTCAGCTGGCGGCGAGCCATGCTGTCGTTGCTCCACAGGGCGCTGGAAGAGCGCTCATCCACGCCTTCCACGGTACCCGAAGCTTCGCTGACGTAGACGTTACCGAAGCCCTGGGCGACGCCCACATAGCTGGAAGCATCGCGCTGCCACAGCTCGCGGCCGCTTTCCAGGTCCAGGCCCGCTACACGGCCCTGGTAGGTGCTGACGTACAGGGTACCACCAGACAGCAGCAAGCCGCCGTCGATATCAACCACACGGTCCAGCTCGGAACGGCCCTTCGGGATGGCCACGCGGCTTTCCCACACCGGCACACCGTTGTTGATGTCCACCGCCACCACCTTGCCGGTGGACAGGCCGGCGACGGCCAGGCGATTGGTGGCGATCGGAGCACCGGTACCACGCAGGGTCAGTACGGCCGGGGAGTTCTCGTAGATCCAGCGGCGGTCGCCAGTGGCGGCATCCAGGCCGATCAGGCGATCGTCCTGGGTCTGCACCACCACCACATCACCGTTGTTGGCAGGCGGGGCCAGCACTTCGCTGGTCACGCGCGAGCGCCAACGCTCTTCACCGGTGCTGGAGTCCAGGGCAATGACTTCGCCCTTGAGGGTGCCGAGCATGACCAGGCCGTAGCCCACGCCGACAGCGCCGGAAACCTGCAGCTCCAGGTCCTTCTTCCACACCACGTCACCGGTGATGCGGTCGAGGGCGAAGACTTCGCCATTGACGTCGGAGGCGTAGATACGGTCGTTTTCGATGGCCGGTACCAGGGTGTTGTAGGTCTCACCCTGGCCGTCACCGATCGAACGGCTCCACTGCTTCTTCAGCACCACTTCCTCGGTGAACTTGGTCAGCTCGGCCGGGGGCAGTTCCTTCTTGCTGTTGCTGCTGCAACCGGCGGCCAGTACGGCCAGGGTCAGCACTGCTGCATGTTTCCAACCGATCACTTACGCGTCCCCTTTAGCCAGGTCATCCAGCTTCAATTGCAGGCCACCGACCGCCGCCTCATCGGACAACGCAGCCTTGGCTTTTTCGTAAGCGCTGTGCGCGTCGTCGGCGCGACCCAGCTGTACCAGCAGGTCACCCTTCAACTCTTCACGGCTGGCCAGAAAGGCTTTGTCGGCGTCGCCGTCGAGCAGCTTGAGGGCATCCTCGGCCTTGTTCTGGGCGGCCAGCACGCGGGCCAGACGCTGGCGCGAAATCTCGCCCAGGGTCACGTCGGCCGGCTTGTCCAGCACGCCTTTGAGCTCGGCAGCGGCGTCGTCGAGCTTGCCGCTCTCGACCGCGACCTTGGCCACGAACAGGCTGCCGTACTGGGCATAGGCGGTACCGCCAAACTCGCTCTTGAGCTTGCCGGCCAGTTCCGCGACCTTGGTGGCGTCTGGCTGGCCAGTCGGCGTCAGGCTGGTTTCAAGCAACGCCTGATACAGCTGCGAGGCACCTTGCGACTGGTTGTTCTGGTACTTGTGCCAGGTATTCCAGCCCAACACCACCACGCCTGCCAGCAATGCGCCAGTCAGCAGCGGCTTGCCGTTGCGGTTCCACCAGTCCTTGACCCCTGCCAGGTCATCATCATCGGTACTCGACACCCCAATACTCCTTTTCGCCTATTCGCTTGTTGAACCGCGTTACGCTTGCGCGATCGCGGTTTCCAGGTGCTCTGCCAGAGCATCCCAGGCAATGTTCTGTTGTTCGCCCTGGCCACGCAGGGGCTTGAAGCCGATTTCTTGCCTGGCCAGTTCCTCATCACCGAGGATCAGGGCGAACAGCGCCCCGCTCTTGTCGGCTTTCTTGAACTGGCTCTTGAAGCTGCCACCGCCCGCGTTCACCGCCAGGCGCAGGCCCGGCAAGCGGTCGCGCAGGGTTTCGGACAGGCGCAGGCCAGCCAGCTCGGCCTGCTCGCCAAAGGCGCACAGGTAGACGTCGATCTGGCGGTTGATGGACTCCGGCACCTTGCCCAGGGTTTCCAGCAGCAGGATCAGGCGCTCGATACCCATGGCGAAACCGACACCAGTGGTCGGCTTGCCGCCCATCTGCTCGACCAGGCCGTCGTAGCGGCCACCGGCGCACACGGTGCCCTGGGAGCCGAGCTTGTCGGTGACCCACTCGAATACGGTCTTGCTGTAGTAGTCCAGGCCACGCACCAGCTTGGTATTGATCACGAACGGAATGCCGGCGGCGTCCAGGCGGGCCTTGAGGCCCTCGAAGTGCACGCGCGAGGCTTCGTCCAGGTAATCTTCCAGCTTGGGCGCCCCCACCAGCACCGCCTGGGTGTTCTGGTCCTTGCTGTCGAGGATGCGCAGCGGGTTGCTCTTCAGGCGGCGCTGGCTGTCTTCGTCCAGTTGCTCCAGGCGCGCCGAGAGGAACTCGACCAGCGCATCACGGTAGCGCGCACGGGCTTCGCTGGTACCCAGGCTGTTGAGCTCCAGCTTGACCGCATCCTGGATGCCCAGCAGGCCCCACAGGCGCCAGGTCAGCATGATCAACTCGGCATCGATGTCCGGGCCATCCAGGTTGAACACTTCCACGCCAATCTGGTGGAACTGGCGGTAGCGGCCCTTCTGCGGGCGCTCGTGGCGGAACATCTGGCCGATGTACCACAGTTTCTGCACCTGGCCGTTGCCGGTGATGCCATGCTCCAGCACGGCACGTACGCACGCGGCGGTGCCTTCGGGGCGCAGGGTCAGCGAATCGCCGTTGCGGTCCTCGAAGGTGTACATCTCTTTTTCGACGATGTCGGTCACTTCACCGATCGAGCGCTTGAACAGCTCGGTGAACTCGACGATCGGCGTGCGGATCTGGCTGTACCCGTAGGTGTCCAGCAGACCGGCCACGGTGCCTTCGAAGTAGCGCCACAGTGGCGACTGTTCTGGCAGGATGTCGTTCATGCCACGGATGGCTTGCAGCGATTTGCTCACGAAAAGTCCTTACGAATTCTGTGTGTCAGCCACGGGCGATCAGCGCCGCGTCGGCTTCGACCTTTTCGGCCGCTTTCTGACGGATGAGCCTTTCCAGCTCATCGACCAGGTTGTCATTGGTCAGTTTCTGCGCCGGCTTGCCGTCGATGTAGATCAGGTTCGGCGTGCCGCCGGTCAACCCCACATGGGCTTCCTTGGCTTCACCGGGGCCGTTGACCACACAACCGATCACCGCCACGTCCAGCGGCACCAGCAGGTCTTCCAGGCGCCCTTCAAGCTCGTTCATGGTCTTGACCACATCGAAGTTCTGCCGCGAGCAGCTCGGGCAGGCGATGAAGTTGATGCCACGCGAACGCAGGTGCAGCGACTTGAGGATGTCGTAGCCGACCTTCACTTCTTCGACCGGGTCGGCCGCAAGCGAGATACGGATGGTATCGCCAATGCCCTCGGCCAGCAGCATACCGAGGCCGACGGCGGATTTCACCGTCCCTGAACGCAGGCCACCCGCTTCGGTGATGCCCAGGTGCAGCGGCTGCACGATCTGCTTGGCCAGCAGCCGGTAGGCTTCGACGGCCATGAACACATCGGATGCCTTGACACTGACCTTGAAGTCCTGGAAGTCCAGGCGGTCGAGGTGCTCGACGTGGCGCAGGGCAGACTCCACCAGCGCCGCCGGGGTCGGTTCGCCGTACTTCTTCTGCAGGTCCTTTTCCAGGGACCCGGCGTTGACGCCGATGCGGATCGGGATGCCACGGTCGCGGGCAGCATCAACCACGGCGCGTACACGGTCTTCGCGGCCGATGTTACCCGGGTTGATACGCAGGCAATCGACGCCCAGTTCGGCCACGCGCAGGGCGATCTTGTAGTCGAAGTGGATGTCGGCGACCAGCGGCACGCTGACCAGTTGCTTGATCTTGCCAAACGCCTCGGCCGCGTCCATGTCCGGCACCGAAACCCGCACGATGTCCACGCCGGCATCGACCAGGCGCTGGATTTGCGCCACGGTGGCGGCGACATCGTTGGTGTCGGTGTTGGTCATGCTCTGCACCGCGATAGGTGCATCACCACCTACCGGCACATTGCCGACCCAGATTTTGCGGGATTCGCGACGTTTGATCGGAGATTCGCCGTGCATGACTTACTGTCCCAACTTCAGGCGAGCAGTCTCGCCACTGGTGAACGGGGCAACATCGACGGCCTGGCCGTTGTAGCTGACCTGGGCGCCACGGGCAAAGCCCAGGCGCACCGCGAACGGCGGCTTGCCGGTCAGCTCGAGGTTGTCCCCCTTGCGCTTGACGGCGCTGAACAGCACCTTGCCGTTGCCATCGGAGACCTGGGTCCAGCAATCGGCGGTGAACTGGATGGCGACCTTGGCGCTGCCTGCCGGTACTGCGGCGGGCTCGGCAGCGGCCACGGCGGCTGCAGGTGCTGCTGGCGCAACGGCGGCCGGTGCAGGGGTGGCCGGTGCGACCGGAGCAGGCGCTACGCTGGCTGCGGGCTGCGCAGGCACCTGCTGGGCGGGTGCGGGTGCAGCAGCCGTTGACGCCGGGCTTGCCGGGGCCTGTTCGGCGGTAGCGGCAGGCTGTTCGGCAGTGCCCTGCTCCAGTGCCAGCGGCGCGCTCTCAGGCTGCTGGCCAGCGGTAACAGCCTGATCTTCAGGCTCGTCAAGCGGGTGAATCTGAGTGGTGCCGTCGGCGCTTTCGACTTCGACGTGCTCCAGGGCCATCTTGGCCAGGTCCTTGCCACGCAGGCTGCCCTGGTCCTGCCACCAGACGAAGCCACCGCCGACCACGGCCACCAGCAACAACAGGCTGACGCCGCGCAGGATGTTGTGCGACAGGCGTACCGGCTCTTCGATGCGCCCCAGCGAGTGCACATCGCTGCCTTTGGCGTGGGTACCGGTGTAGCGGTCGAAGGCTTCTACCAGGGTGGCCTGGTCAAGGTCCATCAACTTGGCATAGGCGCGGATATAGCCACGGGCGAAGGTATGCCCGGGCAGCTTGTCGAAGGCGCCGGTTTCCACATGGTTCAACGAACTGACAGTGAGGTTGAGCTTGCGGGCCACCTCGGCTTGAGACCAGTCCCGTTTCTCACGGGCCAGGCGCAAAAGCTCACCGGGGTTCTGGCCAGGCGCTACTGCTACTTCGGGATGCGCGGCGTTCATCGTTGCTCCGACAGGTATTGCTGATATTCCGGCGTACCGGGATAAAGTCGTTGTAATTGCTGGCCCAGCTCGGCCAATGTGCCCTGCTCGTCGAACACCCTGGCAAGGCGGCTACCCAGCAGCAGGCTACGGGCATCGTGGTCGCTCAACTGGCTGAAACGATCGTAGTAGTCCCGGGCCGGCACATAATGCCTGTTTTCGTAGGACAACTCAGCCATTTCCAGCAACGCTTTCGGTTGCCGCTGGTTGAGTTGCAACGCTTTGAGCAGATACGCGTGCGCCGCCTCGCGACTATCGAGCTTGAGGGCGGTCAGGCCCAGGTTCTCGTACACGCGTGAGCGCTCAGGATACAGGGTATCGCTACTGGCCAGGCGAAACATCTGCTCGGCCTCGGCAAATCGCCCCTGAGCATAAAGGAAACTGCCGTAATTGTTGCGAATTCGCGTGTCGCCCGTGCGGGCCTGCAAGGCTTTGCGAAAGTGCGCCTCGGCCAGTGCCGGCTCACCTTCGGCCTGGAACACCAGCGCCAGGGCGGCATGTGCGTCGGCATCACGGCTGTCCAGGGCCAGGGCCTTGCCCAGCGGCGCCTTGGCCTGCTCGGTCAAACCCTGTTGCAAATAACCCAGGCCAAGCTGCACATAAGCACGCCCCGCATCCGCCCTGCCCTGGCGGCTGGCCAGGGGGTCGCCCGCGCCGCCCGACACGCAGCCGGCCAGCAGCAAAAGCGCAAGGATCGACAGCGCAGCGCGCAGGCTCATGGGCTAAGTCCCAGTCAGTGGCTGGCGGCGCTGTCTTGCAGCTCGACGTCCGCAGAAAGCTGGCGTACGGCGATGTAGCGCTCACTGCGACGGGTGCGGTCGTTGACCTGGCCGACCAGCTGGCCACAGGCGGCATCGATGTCCTCACCACGGGTGGTACGGGTGGTGACGTTGAAACCACCGTGGTGCAGCAAGTCCTGGAAGCGACGAATGGCGTTGTTGCTCGGCCGCTCGTAGCCCGAATGCGGGAATGGGTTGAACGGGATCAGGTTGATCTTGCACGGCACATCGCGCAGCAACTCGATCATCTGCGCGGCATGCTCAGGCTGGTCGTTGACGTCCTTGAGCAAGGTGTACTCGACGGTGAGCACGCGCTTGCCACCCAAGGTGGACATGTAGCCCATGCACGACTCCAGCAGCACTTTCAGCGGGTACTTCTTGTTGATTGGTACCAGTTTGTTACGCAGCTCGTCGTTCGGTGCGTGCAGCGACAGGGCCAGCGACACGTCGATGTGCTTGGCCAGTTCGTCGATCATCGGCACCACGCCCGAGGTGGACAAAGTGACGCGACGCTTGGAAATGCCATAGCCCAGGTCATCCATCATGATTTTCATGGCGGCGATGACGTTGTCGAAGTTCAGCAAGGGCTCGCCCATGCCCATCATGACCACGTTGGTAATCGCGCGGTCGACTTTGGCAGGAACGGTCCCGAAGGATTTGTTGGCAAGCCACACCTGGCCGATGACTTCAGCGGCGGTGAGGTTGCTGTTGAAGCCTTGCTTGCCGGTGGAGCAGAAGCTGCAATCCAGGGCACAGCCGGCTTGCGACGATACGCACAGGGTGCCGCGGTCGTCGGTAGGAATGTAGACGGTCTCGACGCAGCTGCCGGAGGCAACGCGGATCACCCACTTACGGGTGCCGTCGGCGGAAATGTCTTCACTGACCACTTCCGGTGGGCGAATCTCGGCAACGGCCTCGAGCTTTTCGCGCAACGCCTTGCCTACGTTGGTCATGGCCGCAAAGTCGGACACGCCAAAATGGTGAATCCATTTCATCACCTGGCCGGCACGGAAGCGCTTCTCCCCGATTGAGTCGAAGAATTGTTCCATTTCCGGCTGGGTCAGACCCAACAGGTTGATTTTGCCAGTAGATGTCGTCATGGATTCACCCTCACCCGTAAGCTTTCGCTTAGCGAGTGGTTACCTCGGTAGCAGCGAAGAAGTAAGCGATTTCGCGAGCAGCAGCAGCTTCGGAGTCCGAACCGTGAACGGCGTTGGCGTCGATCGACTCGGCGAAGTCAGCACGGATGGTGCCGGCAGCAGCTTCTTTAGGGTTGGTAGCGCCCATCAGCTCACGGTTCAGAGCGATGGCGTTTTCGCCTTCCAGAACCTGAACAACAACCGGGCCGGAAGTCATGAAGGCAACCAGGTCACCGAAGAAGCCGCGAGCGCTGTGCTCAGCGTAGAAGCCTTCGGCTTCGGCTTTGGACAGTTGCTTGATTTTCGAGGCAACGATTTTCAGGCCGGCTTCTTCAAAGCGAGTGGTGATCTTGCCGATGACGTTTTTGGCAACTGCGTCAGGCTTGATGATCGAGAAAGTACGTTGAACAGCCATGGAAAACTCCAGAATATGAGTGTTACGAAAAATTAAACCCGCGAATTATACGCGGGTTTCAGGGGATTGCCTAACCTGCACATGACGCTTAGTCGGCTTCGTCGATCCAGGCGGCCTGGATTGCCTCAAGCACTTTCTCACCGCCGCGTGACGGATCGTCGCTGAACTCTGGCAATGCCAGCACCCAGCGGTGCAGGTCCACGAAATTCACATAACGAGGATCGACCTCAGGCTTGCTTTCTGCAAGCTGGATGGCGATCTCAAGTACATCAACCCATTTCAGACTCATGTACAGGACCTCAGTGCGGCGCTTCGGCAGCGTGGTTGAGCGAATATTTGGGGATCTCGATGGTCAGGTCGGTATCGCCCACGACCACCTGGCAACCAAGGCGCGACTGCGCTTCCAGGCCCCATGCCTTGTCCAGCATGTCCTCTTCCAGCTCGTCGGCTTCTTCGAGCGAATCGAAGCCCTTGCGCACGATGCAGTGGCAAGTGGTGCAGGCCTTGACGCCGCCGCAGGCGCTTTCCATCTCGATGTGATGGTCGTGGGCCAGCTCCAGGATGTTGGTCCCGGGCTCGACCTCCACAGTCAGCCCTTCTGGGCAGAACTTCTCATGCGGCAGGAATGTCACCAGCGGCATCGGTTACTCCTCGATCTCATTCAGGTTGCGCCCGGCCAGTGCGGCTTTGACCGTCGAATCAAGGCGACGGGCGGCAAATGCGTCGGTCACCTGCGACAGACGCTTGGTCTGTTGCTCGATGGCTGAGCCATCGGTGCCGGCCAGCAAATCACGTAGTTCTTGCATCTGGAATGCAATGGCGTCGCGCTCGTCGCTGCTAAGCAGGCGCTCACCGTCGGCGTCCAGGGCGCCCTGTACCGCTTCGAGCAAGCGCTCGCCGTCCACCTGGTGCTCACGCAACTGGCGGGCCTGCTTGTCGGAACCTGCGTGTTCGAAGGAATCCTTGAGCATGCGGGCAATTTCGCCGTCGGTCAGGCCGTAGGACGGCTTGACCTGGATGCTGGCTTCCACACCCGAACCCAGTTCCCGGGCGGCAACGCTGAGCAGGCCGTCGGCATCCACCTGGAAGGTGACGCGAATTTTTGCCGCCCCGGCAACCATCGCCGGAATGCCGCGCAGCTCGAAGCGCGCCAACGAGCGGCAGTCGCTGATCAGCTCGCGCTCGCCCTGCAGCACGTGGATCATCATGGCCGACTGGCCATCTTTATACGTAGTGAACTCCTGGGCACGCGCCACCGGAATGGTGGTGTTGCGCGGGATCACTTTCTCCATCAGCCCACCCATGGTCTCAAGGCCCAGGGACAGCGGGATGACGTCAAGCAGCAGCAGTTCACCGCCTTCGCGGCGGTTCCCTGCCAGGGTATCGGCCTGGATGGCGGCACCGATGGCGACCACCTGATCAGGGTCGATCGAGGTCAGCGGCGTGCGGCCAAACAGTGTACCGACAGCCTCACGCACACGCGGTACGCGGGTCGAACCACCGACCATGACCACCGCACCTACCTCCTCAAGCTCGACACCGCTGTCGCGCACGGCGCGGCGGCAGGCCTTGAGGCTGCGGGCGATCAGCGGCTCGATCATGGCATCGAAGGCAGCCCGGCTGAGCTCGCCCTGCCAGGCACCGTGACTGATGCTGACCACGTCAGCGTCGGTCAGGGCTTCCTTGGCGGCGCAGGCAGCCTGCAACAGCTGGCGCTGGGTACCCGGGTCGAGGTCGGAGGACAGGCCGGCCTGCTCGATGATCCAGCCAGCAATGGCGTGGTCGAAGTCGTCACCACCCAAAGCGGTATCACCGCCGGTGGCCAGCACTTCGAACACACCAGCAGTCAGGCGCAGGATCGAAATATCGAAAGTACCGCCACCCAGGTCATAGATGGCCACCAGGCCTTCGGCATTCTGGTCCAGGCCGTAGGCAACGGCAGCGGCAGTTGGCTCGTTGAGCAAGCGCAGCACGTTCAGGCCGGCCAGCTTGGCCGCATCCTTGGTCGCTTGGCGCTGAGCGTCGTCGAAATAAGCCGGCACGGTAATAACCGCGCCTACCAGGTCACCGCCCAGGGTCGCTTCGGCACGCTCACGCAGCACCTTGAGGATGTCAGCGGACACTTCCACCGGGCTCTTCGGCCCCTGGACGGTGTCGATGAACGGCATGTGCGATTCACCGCCAATGAAGCGGTACGGCAGCTGCTCACCCAATTGCTTGACGTCGGCCAGGCCGCGCCCCATAAGGCGCTTGACCGACAACACGGTGTTCAGCGGGTCACTGGCGGCCGCCTCGCGCGCAGCCTGGCCGACATCAGTGTGGTCAGCCAGGTAGCGTACCGCAGAGGGCAGAATGACGTTACCCTGCACATCGGGCAGGGGTTCGCTGCGACCGCTGCGTACGGCAGCGACCAGAGAATTGGTGGTACCCAGGTCGATACCCACCGCCAGGCGGCGCTGGTGCGGCTGAGGGCTTTGACCGGGTTCGGCGATCTGCAGTAGGGCCATGCTTATCTGAATACCTTAGGCGTCATCACGGGCAACGCCGGGTTAATCGTCGAGGCGCTCTTCCAGTTGGCGCACTTCTTGGGCGAGCTTGTCGAGGAACTGCATGCGGCGCATCAGGCGCTCGGCCTTGTCGCGCTCGGCAGGCACATCCCAGCAGGCGGCGAAATCCTCGTTCAGCGTGTCCTGGGCACCTTTGAGGCGCTTCTTGAACACGGCAACACCATCGAGGTCGGCTTCGTCCTGCAGCTCTTCAAGCTCTTCGCGCCACTGCATTTGCTGCAGCAGGAAGTCGGGGTCGTGGACCGTGACCTCCTGGGGCACTTCGTGGCCACCGATGGCCAGCAGATAGCGGGCACGGCGCGGCGCACTGCGCAGGGTCTGGTAGGCGTCGTTGAGGGCCGCGGACTTCTCCAGCGCTACCCGCTGCTCACGCTCGGAAGCGTCGGCAAAGCGGTCAGGATGGACCTCGCGGGCCAGCTCGCGGTAGCGAGTGGCCAACTTGTCGAGGTCCAGCCGAAAGCACGGCTGGAGATCAAACAGAGCGTAATGACAAGGAGTACCCACAGCCAGCCTCAGACGTTGAAGCTTTCGCCGCAGCCACACTCACCGCGCACGTTGGGGTTGTTGAACTTGAAGCCTTCGTTCAACCCTTCCTTGACGAAGTCCAGTTCGGTGCCGTCGAGGTACACCAGGCTTTTAGGGTCGATGATGACCTTCACGCCGTGGTTCTCGAACACCTGGTCTTCGCCCGCCACTTCGTCGACGAACTCCAGCACGTAGGCCAGGCCCGAGCAGCCGGTGGTGCGCACGGCCAGGCGAATGCCTTCGCCCTTGCCGCGCCCTTGGAGGGAACGCCGCACGTGGTTGGCGGCGGCTTCTGTCATGCTGATAGCCATCAGAACTCCTTACCTCTTACCTTGCAGGCGACTTAGATCAAGCCTTTTTTCTGCTTGTAATCGCGAACGGCTGCCTTGATGGCATCCTCGGCGAGTACCGAGCAGTGGATCTTCACTGGCGGCAACGCCAGTTCTTCCGCCAGCTGGGTGTTCTTGATGGTTTCGGCTTCGTCCAGGGTCTTGCCCTTCATCCACTCGGTGGCGAGGGAGCTGGAAGCGATGGCCGAACCGCAGCCGTAGGTCTTGAACTTGGCGTCTTCAATGACGCCCTGCTCGTTGACCTTGATCTGCAGGCGCATCACGTCACCGCACGCTGGAGCACCGACCATGCCGGTACCGACATCCGGGTCCTCGGCATTCATCTTGCCGACGTTGCGTGGGTTTTCGTAGTGGTCGATGACCTTTTCACTGTATGCCATGGTGCAATTCCTTCCTCATCAGGGAGCCGCTCTTGCCGGCGACTGCTTAGTGGGCGGCCCACTCGATCTTGGAGATGTCAACGCCGTCTTTGTACATGTCCCACAGCGGCGACAGCTCACGCAGTTTGTTAACGGCCTCGCAGACTTTCTGCGCGGCGTAGTCGACTTCTTCTTCGGTGGTGAAGCGGCCGAAGGAGAAGCGGATCGAGCTGTGCGCCAGCTCGTCGTTGCGGCCCAGAGCACGCAGTACGTACGACGGCTCGAGCGAAGCGGAGGTGCAGGCCGAACCGGACGATACGGCGATGTCTTTCAGCGACATCAGCAGCGACTCGCCTTCGACGTAGTTGAAGCTCAGGTTCAGGTTGTGCGGCACGCGAGCGGTGCTGCTGCCGTTGACGTACAGCTCTTCGAGGTCCGAGACCTGCTTGAAGAAGCGGTCGCTCAGGGCCTTGATGCGCACGTTTTCGGCGGCCATTTCCTGCTTGGCAATGGCGAACGCTTCGCCCATGCCGACAATCTGGTGGGTCGGCAGGGTGCCCGAACGCATGCCGCGCTCATGGCCACCGCCGTGAATGATGGCTTCAAGGCGTACACGCGGCTTGCGGCTGACGTACAGCGCGCCGATGCCTTTCGGGCCGTAGACCTTGTGCGCCGAGAACGACATCAGGTCGACTTTCAGCTTTTGCAGGTCGATTTCGACCTTGCCGGCCGACTGGGCGGCGTCGACATGGAACAGCACGCCGCGCGAACGGGTCAGTTCACCAATGGCGGCGATGTCGTTGATCGAGCCGACTTCGTTGTTCACGTGCATCAGCGAGACCAGAATGGTGTCATCGCGCAATGCTGCCTCGACCTGGGCCGGGGTGACGATGCCGTCTGCGCCTGGCTCGAGGTAGGTCACTTCGAAACCTTCACGCTCGAGCTGGCGAGCGGTATCGAGGACCGCCTTGTGCTCGATCTTGGAAGTGATGATGTGCTTGCCCTTGGTCTGATAGAAGTGCGCGACGCCTTTCAGTGCGAGGTTGTCGGACTCGGTGGCACCGCTGGTCCAGACGATTTCGCGCGGATCGGCGTTGATCAGTTCGGCAACCTGGCGACGACCGTTCTCGACCGCTTCCTCGGCCTTCCAGCCGAAGACGTGGGAGCGCGAGGCCGGGTTACCGAAGTTCCCGTCGACCAGCAGGCAGTCGGCCATTTTCTGGGCCACACGTGGGTCGACCGGGGTGGTCGCGGAGTAATCGAGGTAGATCGGCAACTTCATTTGTCTCTCCTATCAGGCGGTGGCGTCGCTCGTCGTCCCTGGGGGATCAATCGACGGCGGACGTCTCAATCTTGTCCAGCTGGGCGGTTCGGCCTGCGACACGACGCAGGTCCTGGCGCTGGGCAACTTCCTGCACCTCACGGCGCATGACGAGGTCGGCCAGGCTGATGCCGCTGAGGAATTCATGGATCTGCTGGCTGAGGTCGCACCACAGGTGGTGGGTCAGGCAGGTATCACCGGCATGGCAGTCCCCGAGGCCCTGGCAACGGGTAGCATCGACCGATTCGTTGACCGCATCGATGACCTGGGCCACCTGGATGGTTTCCATGCCCCGCGACAGCTGGTAGCCACCACCTGGACCGCGCACGCTGGAGACCAGGCTGCTGCGGCGCAGCTTGGCGAACAGCTGTTCCAGATAAGAGAGGGAAATGCCCTGGCGCTCGGAAATGTCGGCCAAAGACACCGGCCCATGCTGCGCGTGCAACGCCAGGTCGAGCATGGCAGTCACGGCGTATCGGCCTTTGGTAGTCAGTCGCATGGCTATTGGGTACCACGGGAGTTTCGGGATGTGTGCGAGTATGCGATTCCCGAGCATTTAAGTCAACTATTAGACCTACTGCTTTAGTCGGGTTTGCGTCGGGGAGGCGGGCGCGATTGTAGCAGACGAGGGGCGTGAGCACACGCCCCGTATGTCACCAGGGTTTCAGCGCGGCGCAATCAATGCGACTGAGTGTCGCGCTGGGCCACCTGGGCAACCTCGGTGAAATCATCTTCCGGCAGGGCCGGCAGTTCCTTGGCGCAGTAGTCGCTACCCATCTTGGTCAGGGCGCCACACATGCCCTCCAACCGCTCGTCGACGGCCTGCAAGTGGTCGAGCATCTGGCCGATGGCTCGCGCCACCGGGTCAGGCATGTCGCCACTGACACCGTAGGCATCGAAACCGATCTTCTCGGCCATGGCCTTGCGCTTGGCCTCGACTTCGGTGTCCTCGCTCTTGACGATGATCCGCCCCGGGATGCCCACCGCCGTGGCGCCGGCCGGCACAGCCTTGGTCACCACCGCATTGGAGCCGATCTTGGCCCCGGCGCCGACGGTGAACGGGCCCAGCACCTTGGCCCCCGCCCCTACCACCACGCCGTTTTCCAGGGTGGGGTGGCGCTTACCTTTGTTCCAGCTGGTGCCGCCCAGGGTCACACCCTGGTAAAGGGTGACGTCGTCGCCGATCTCGGCGGTTTCGCCGATGACGATCCCCATGCCGTGGTCAATGAAGAAGCGCCGGCCGATGGTGGCACCGGGATGGATCTCGATACCGGTCAGCCAGCGGCCGAAGTTCGACACCAGCCGGGCCAGCCACTTGAAATCACGCTTCCACAGGGCATTGCCCAGGCGGTGCAGCCAGATGGCATGCATGCCCGGGTAGCAGGTGAGCACCTCGAAGGCATTGCGCGCAGCCGGGTCACGGTGGAATACGCTTTGAATATCTTCACGCAGGCGTTTGAACATCTGTCAGTCCTTCCGTTTATGCGGCTCGCCACGGACCACTTTCTGGGTCTCGGTGAGGATGCCGCGCAAAATGCTCATTTCCGTACGCTCGACCGCCACCCGCCCATACAGCCGGCGCAGGCGCGGCATCAGGTGCTTGGGTTTTTCAGGGTCGAGGAAGCCGATGCCCACCAGGGTTTTCTCCAGGTGGTCGTAGAACAGCTCCATTTCGTCCATTGTCGCCAGCTCGCTGGCGTCAACCTTCTCGACTTTGCCCGGCGCCTTACCGGCAGCCAGCGATGCCATGCGCACCTCGTAGGAGAGCACCTGCACAGCGGCCGCGAGGTTCAGCGAGCTGAAGTCGGGGTTGGAGGGAATGTGCACGTGGAAGTGACATCGCTGCAGTTCTTCGTTGGTCAGGCCGGCATGTTCGCGCCCGAACACCAGGGCGATCTCTTCACCACCCTTGGCATGCTCCACCGCCTTGGCGCCGCACTCGCGCGGGCCAATCAACGGCCAGGGGATGCTGCGCTCACGGGCGCTGGTACCCATCACCAGGTTGCAGCCGACCAGCGCCTGTTCAAGGCTGTCGACCACCTGGGCGTTAGCCAGCACATCGTCGGCGCCCGAGGCGCGGGCACTGGCTTCCAGGGCGGGGAATTCTTTCGGCTGCACCAGCACCAGGCGCGACAAGCCCATGTTTTTCATGGCACGCGCAGCGCCTCCGATGTTGCCGGGGTGGCTGGTATTGACCAGAACAACACGAATATTTTGCAGCAAGGTGTTGTGCTCACAGATGCAGGAATCAGGGCCTTCGATCTTACAGAACCGACAGACGTAACGCCATGAAAGCAAATGTGACACTTCTGCCGACAAACTTTTCTGCTAGAATGATCGGCTTTCTTCTTTAACATCTCCAGGTGACCCGCCCATGCAGCCTATGCTGAATATCGCCCTGCGCGCCGCTCGCAGCGCCAGTGAACTGATTTTCCGCTCCATCGAACGCCTGGATAGCATCAAGGTGGACGAGAAAGAGGCTAAGGACTACGTTTCCGAGGTTGATCGTGCCGCCGAGCAGAAGATCGTCGACGCGCTGCGCAAGGCCTACCCGAACCACTCCATCCAGGGTGAAGAGACGGGCATGCACGCGGGCACCGGCGAAGAAGGTAAAGACTACCTGTGGATCATCGACCCACTGGACGGTACCACCAACTTCCTGCGCGGTATCCCCCACTTCGCCGTCAGCATTGCCTGCAAATACCGTGGTCGCCTTGAGCACGCCGTGGTGCTCGACCCGGTACGCCAGGAAGAATTCACCGCCAGCCGTGGCCGTGGCGCCCAGCTCAATGGCCGTCGCCTGCGCGTCAGCTCGCGCACCAGCCTGGAAGGCGCCCTGCTGGGTACCGGCTTCCCGTTCCGTGATGGCCAGATGGCCGACATGGACAACTACCTGGGCATGTTCCGCGCCCTGACTGGCCAGACCGCCGGCATCCGCCGCGCCGGCTCCGCCAGCCTGGACCTCGCCTACGTGGCCGCTGGCCGCTTCGACGCCTTCTGGGAGTCGGGCCTGTCCGAATGGGACATGGCAGCTGGCGTGCTGCTGATCCAGGAAGCCGGTGGCCTGGTGAGCGACTTCAACGGTGGCCACGACTTCCTCGACAAAGGCCACATCGTTGCAGGCAACATCAAGTGCTTCAAGGCCGTGCTGACCGCTATCCAGCCGCACCTGCCAGAAAGCATGAAGCGCTAAGCGCGAATTGCCAGAAAGCAAAAAGCACCCCTCGGGGTGCTTTTTTTGTGCCCAGAGCTTACGCAGTCCTTGTGGGAGCGGCCTTGTGTCGCGATAGGGCTGCAAAGCAGCCCCGGGAATCTCTGATGGATCACAGATCCTGGGGCCGCTGCGCACCCCATCGCGACACAAGGCCGCTCCCACACAAAGCAGACCGCGTACGAAATTACTGGGCAGCTTCGCTCAGGATCAGCTTGCCATTCTTGTCCAGCGGAATGGTGGCCCCCGGCTCGCGGTCCATCTTCACCTTGCCTACCTGATCACCGATGGAATAGGTCACGTTGTAACCCACCACCTTCTCGCTGATGTCATTGACCGTATTGCAGCGGGTTTGCGTGGTGGTGTAGGTGTCACGCTGCTGCATGCCTTCCTGCACCTTGTTACCGGCATAACCACCACCGACCGCACCGGCCACGGTAGCGATCTTCTTGCCGGTACCACCGCCAATCTGGTTACCCAGCAAGCCACCTGCCAGCGCACCGACCACGGTACCGGCAATCTGGTGCTGGTCCTTGACCGGCGCCTGACGCGTCACGGCCACGTCTTTGCATACTTCACGCGGGGTTTTCACCTGCTGCTTGATCGGCTGCACGTCCGTCACCTGGGCGACTTCGGGGCCTTTGTTCACCAAGCTGTAGGTCGCCACAGCACCTCCGGCAGTTACACCGACAGCACCCAGCACCGCACCCACCAGCATTGATTTGTTCACGTGAACCTCCTGATCGTACCAGCGGGCATTAACCCGCGCTTCTCCCAGCCTTGGAGCAAAAAAAAAGGCGCGAGTTCAACACTCGCGCCTTTTTGCTCGCCGTACGGCGTAGGGACAGGGCCTTATGGGCGTTCGTCCACACCTTCAGCCTTGACTGGAGGGATCAGGTCTTCGCTGTTCAGGTTCAGCCAGATCAGTACCACGTTGGCGATGTAGATCGACGAGTAGGTACCGGCCATGACACCGATGAACAGGGCCAGCGAGAAGCCGAACAGGTTGTCGCCACCGAAGAACAGCAGTGCGGCAATGGCCAGCAAGGTCGAAACCGAGGTGGCGATGGTGCGCAGTAGGGTCTGGGTGGTCGAAACGTTGATATTCTCGATCAGCGAAGCCTTGCGCATGACGCGGAAGTTTTCACGCACCCGGTCGAACACGACGATGGTGTCGTTCAGCGAGTAGCCGATGATCGCCAGCACCGCCGCCAGCACCGTCAGATCGAAGGTAATCTGGAAGAACGACAGGATACCCAGGGTGACCACCACGTCGTGGATCAGCGAAACGATCGCACCCACGGCGAACTTCCACTGGAACCGGAAGGCCAGGTAGATAAGGATGCCGCCCAAGGCCATGAGCATGCCCATGCCGCCCTGGTCGCGCAGCTCTTCCCCCACCTGCGGGCCAACGAACTCGACACGCTTGAGCGTGGCCGGGTTGTCGCCGCCAGCCTTCTGCAGGGCAGCGGCTACCTTGTTACCCAGCTGCGGGTCATCGCCCGGCATACGCACCAGCAGGTCGGTGGTAGCGCCGAAGCTCTGCACCACGGCCTCGTGGAAGCCGGAGTCGACCAGCTCGGCACGCACCGCCTTGAGGTCGGCCGGGCGCTCGTATGTGAGCTCGATCAGCGTACCGCCGGTGAAGTCCAGGCCAAAGTTGAGGCCCTTCTGCCACCAGCTGAACAGCGCCAGCACGGTGAGGAGCACGGTAATGGCGAACGCAACATTGCGCACGCCCATGAAGTTGATGGTTTTCATCGCAGCTCCCTCAAACCCACAGCTTCTTGATGTCACGCCCGCCGCAGGTCAGGTTGACCATTGCGCGGGTCACCATGACGGCGGTGAACATCGAGGTGAAAATCCCGAGGGACATGGTAACCGCAAAGCCTTTGACCGGGCCGGTACCCATGGCGAACAGGATACCGCCGACCAGCAGGCTGGTCAGGTTGGCGTCGATGATCGCGGTGTAGGCGCGGTTGAAGCCTTCGTGGATGGCGCGCTGTACCGACATGCCGGCTTTCAGCTCTTCGCGGATACGCGAGAAGATCAGCACGTTGGCGTCCACCGCCATACCCATGGTCAACACGATACCGGCAATACCCGGCAGGGTCAGGGTGGCACCCAGCAGCGACATCAGCGCCAGCAACAGCACCATGTTGCCTGCCAGGGCGATGGTGGCGATCACGCCAAAGCCGCGGTAGATGGCGATGATGAACAGCGAGACGAACAGCATGCCCCACAGCGACGCATCGATACCCTTGGTGATGTTGTCGGCACCCAGGCTTGGGCCAATGGTACGTTCTTCAGCGAAGTACATCGGCGCGGCCAGACCACCGGCACGCAGCAGCAGGGCCAATTCGGACGATTCGCCCTGGCCGTTCAGGCCGGTGATGCGGAACTGGCTGCCCAGTGGCGACTGGATGGTCGCCAGGCTGATGATCTTCTTTTCTTCCACGAAGCTTTGTACGGCCACGTCCTTCTCGACGCCGTCGACGGTCTGCTTCACATAGCGGGTGACCGGCTTCTGCTCGATGAAGATCACTGCCATGCTGCGGCCGACGTTGCTACGGGTAGCACGGCTCATCAGCTCGCCACCGTGGCCATCCAGGCGGATGTTCACTTGTGGGCGACCGTGCTCGTCAAAGCTGGCCTGGGCGTCGGTAACCTGGTCACCAGTGATGATCAGGCCGCGCTCGACCGGCGCAGAACGGCCGCCTTCGCGGAACTCGAACACTTCGGTAGTGGCCTTGGACGCACCCGGCTCGGCACCAAAGCGGAACTCCAGGTTGGCGGTTTTACCGAGGATACGCTTGGCTTCGGCAGTGTCCTGCACGCCCGGCAGCTCGACCACGATACGGTTGGCGCCTTGGCGCTGTACCAGCGGCTCGGCCACGCCCAGCTCGTTGACACGGTTGCGCACGGTGGTGAGGTTTTGCTTGATCGAGTATTCGCGGATCTCGGCAACTTTTGCCTGAGTCAGCGCCAGACGCAGCACGGCGAGGTCGTTGCGCTCGGTGGTGGTCAGGTCGAAATCATTGAAATTCTTGCGGATCAGGGCACGTGCCTGTTCGCGGGTTGCATCGTCAGCGAAGCCCAGCATGATGCCACCATCCTGCTGAGGCAGGCTGCGGTAGCGGATGCGCTCTTTGCGCAGCAAGGTCTTGACCTCGCCTTCGTAGACTTTCATGCGGGCCGTCATGGCCTTGTCCATGTCCACTTCCAGCAGGAAGTGCACACCACCGGACAGGTCCAGGCCCAGCTTCATCGGGCTTGCACCCAGGTTGCGCAGCCATTGCGGGGTAGTCTGTGCCAGGTTCAGGGCCACGACGTAATCATCGCCCAGTGCCTTGCGCACCACATCCTTGGCTGGCAGCTGGTCTTCCTGGTTGGTCAGGCGGATCAGCCCGCTGCCCTTCTCACCCAGGCTAACGCCCTTGACGGCGATCTTGGCATCGACCAGCGCCTTGCTGACGCGATCGAGGTCGGCCTGGTTCACCTGCAGCGCCGAACTGGCACCGCTGATCTGTACCGCCGGGTCATCCGGGTAGAGGTTGGGAGCGGAATAAATGAAACCGACCACCAGTACCAGCACGATCAGTGCATATTTCCACAGAGGGTATTTGTTCAGCATCACGCCGCCCGTTCAAGACGCGGGGCGCTTTGCGCGCCCCGACTGGAAAATAAAACCGGTAACTCAGATAGCCTTGAGCGTACCTTTTGGCAGGGTTGCCGCGATGGCGCCCTTCTGGAACTTCAGCTCGACAGTGTCGGAAACTTCCAGCACCACGAAATCATCGGAAACCTTGACGATCTTGCCGGCGATGCCGCCGTTGGTGACAACTTCGTCACCTTTCTGCAAGTTGCCGAGCAGGTTCTTCTGCTCTTTGGCACGTTTGGCCTGTGGACGCCAGATCATCAGGTAGAAGATGACCAGGAAACCAACCAGGAAAATCCACTCGAAACCGGTACCGGCTGGGCCAGCGGCAGGTGCTGCAGCGTCCGCGTATGCGGCGGGGATGAAGAAGCTCATTGGGCACTCCTAATGTAATTTTCTAATAATGGATGCAGACAGTCAGTCCAAAGGCGGTACAGGAAGCCCGCGCTTGGCGTAGAAGGCGTCGACGAAGGCGGCCAATTTACCCTGTTGAATAGCCTCGCGTAAACCGGCCATCAAGCGCTGGTAATGGCGCAAGTTGTGGATGGTATTCAGCATGCTGCTCAACATTTCGCCGCACTTGTCCAGGTGATGGAGATAGGCGCGGGAGAAGTTGGTGCAGGTGTAGCAGTCACAGGTCGGATCCAGCGGCGATTCATCGTGGCGATGGAACGCATTGCGGATCTTGATCACCCCTGTATCGACGAACAGATGGCCGTTACGCGCGTTACGCGTAGGCATCACGCAGTCGAACATGTCGACGCCGCGGCGCACACCCTCAACGAGATCTTCCGGTTTGCCTACCCCCATAAGGTAACGAGGTTTGTCAGCAGGCATCATGCCCGGCAGGTAATCCAGCACTTTGATCATTTCGTGCTTGGGTTCGCCCACCGACAGGCCGCCGATGGCCAGGCCGTCGAAACCGATGTTTTCCAGGCCTTCCAGGGAGCGCATGCGCAGGTCCTGGTACATGCCGCCCTGGACGATGCCGAACAGCGCCGCCGTGTTGTCGGCGTGGGCGTTCTTCGAGCGCTGGGCCCAGCGCAGCGACAGCTCCATGGAAGTACGTGCCACGTCGTGCTCGGCCGGGTACGGGGTGCACTCATCGAAGATCATCACCACGTCCGAGCCCAGGTCACGTTGCACCTGCATCGACTCTTCAGGGCCCATGAACACCTTCGAGCCATCGACTGGCGAGGCGAAGGTCACGCCCTCTTCCTTGATCTTGCGCATGGCGCCCAGGCTGAACACCTGGAAGCCACCGGAGTCGGTGAGGATCGGGCCTTTCCACTGCATGAAGTCGTGCAGGCCGTTGTGCTTCTTGATCACCTCGGTGCCCGGGCGCAGCCACAGGTGGAAGGTGTTGCCCAGGATCATCTCGGCGCCAATGGCCTCGATATCGCGTGGCAGCATGCCCTTGACCGTGCCATAGGTGCCCACCGGCATGAACGCCGGGGTTTCCACCGTGCCACGTGGGAAGGTGATGCGACCACGACGGGCCTTGCCGTCGGTAGCCAGCAGTTCGAAGGACATTCGACAGGTGCGACTCATGCTTGATCCTCGGGGCCGCGTGGCGCCGGATTGCGGGTGATGAACATGGCATCACCGTAACTGAAGAAGCGGTACCCGTTCTCGACCGCCGCCGCGTAGGCAGCCATGGTCTCGGGGTAACCGGCGAACGCCGAGACCAGCATCAGCAGCGTGGACTCCGGCAGGTGGAAGTTGGTGACCAGGGCATCGACCACATGGAACGGCCGGCCCGGGTAGATGAAGATGTCGGTGTCGCCGCTGAAGGCCTTGAGCACGCCATCGCGCGCCGCGCTTTCCAGCGAACGCACGCTGGTGGTGCCGACCGCGACCACCCGGCCGCCACGTGCGCGGCAGGCCTCGATGGCATCGACCACATCCTGGCCCACTTCGAGCCATTCTTTATGCATGTGGTGGTCTTCGATCTTGTCGACCCGCACCGGCTGGAACGTGCCCGCGCCCACGTGCAGGGTAACGAAAGCCCTCTCCACACCTTTGGCAGCAATCTTTTCCAGCAGCGCTTCGTCAAAGTGCAGGCCCGCAGTGGGCGCGGCAACCGCACCGGCGCGCTGGGCGTACACGGTCTGGTAGCGCTCACGGTCGGCGCCCTCGTCGGGGCGGTCGATGTAGGGCGGCAGCGGCATATGGCCGACGCGGTCGAGCAATGGCAGCACCTCTTCGGTGAAACGCAGCTCGAACAGCGTGTCATGGCGCGCGACCATTTCGGCCTCGCCACCGCCATCGATGAGGATCACCGCGCCCACTTTCGGCGCCTTGCTGGCACGCACATGGGCCAGCACCCGGTGGCTGTCGAGCACGCGCTCGACCAGCACTTCCAGCTTGCCCCCGGAGGCTTTCTGGCCAAACAACCGCGCCGGGATGACCCGGGTGTTGTTGAACACCATCAGGTCGCCGGGGCGCAGGTACTCGAGCAGGTCGGGGAATTGCCGGTGCGCCAGCGCGCCGGTCGGCCCATCGAGCACCAGCAGACGGCTGCCATGGCGCTCGGCCAACGGGTGGCGGGCGATCAGGGAATCAGGGAGTTCGAAGGAAAAATCGGCGACGCGCATGATGATGTTCGGTTCGGCAGGGCCGGGAAGTTTAGCCCAATGTGTGAAAATTGACCATGAAAGCCGATTGACCGACTAGCGGCACCTCTCTATACTGCGCGCCACACGCCCTGATGGCGGAATTGGTAGACGCGGCGGATTCAAAATCCGTTTTCGAAAGGAGTGGGAGTTCGAGTCTCCCTCGGGGCACCAAAATCCGGAAAAAACCGACCTTATGGTCGGTTTTTTTGTGCCCGACGATTATGTCGGGCTGGGCCAAGGGGGATCTCAGGGACGAACCGCTGTCACTTCGATCTCAACCCGCCAGGCAGGGTGCGCCAGGCCTGCAATCTGGAACGCCGAGCGCGCAGGTAGCACCGGCTGCTTGGCGGCTGGGCCGAAGAACTGGGTGTAGCCGGCCATGAAACCGTCGAAATCCATCTTGCCGCCGTTCTCTGGCCCGCCCACCAGGAATACCTGCATCTTCACCACGTCAGTCAGGCCAAGACCCAGCGCTTTCAGCTGCTGCTGGATGCTTTCAAGCACATTGATGGTTTGTGCCTTGGTATCACCGTAGGCTTCCAGCGAATCCTTGGGCGCGTCGGGATGGATCACCGACGGGACAGAACCGCTCAGGTAGACGATCGACTTCCCGGCAGGAATCTCTACAGCCGACGAGATAGGGAAACTACCTGCGCCATGGCGCACAATATCTTGTGCATGAACGCTGCCGGCACCGGCTAATCCCAACGCCAATGCAGCAACGGTCTTGAAAGCGAATTTCATATTTCTCTCCTGATGGTTACGCAAGAATGTACACGCACCGGTGATGCGTGTACGGGTCATTCCATTGCGGTATGTGTACTTAGAATCGATACAAACTGAAGGGTTTAGGGTCCAGCACCGGCGCCTTTCCAAGCAGCAGGTCTGCCGTCAGCTCGGACGACACCGGGCTTTCCGTCATACCCCACCCGGTCGCGGTGTTGATGACCAGGCCTGGGTACTCGTTGACCTGCGAAATGATCGGGTTCTCATCCGGGGCGATGGCCATGGCACCGCTCCACTGATCGATCAACTTCGCATCTTTGAAGGCAGGGAACTCGACTTTGAGCTTTTCCAGAGATGCATCCAGCTCGGGAATATCCGGGGCCGCCGTCATCAGCCTGTTTTTCTCGAAGGGCGATACTTCGTCCAGCCTCCACTGGGTGGGCTGAGTGAACGAATCGATCAGTTGCTTGTTGAGTGAGATGTGCACCGGGAAGTCGGGGATGGCCAGCAATGGCAGGTATTTATAGCCATACATGAACGATTCTTTGACCACCGGGGCAACGACGACGCGCGGCGAGGTTGCATATGTACCGTCGGCCTGCTCGCGGAAGTAGATATTCCCTGGCAATGCAACGTTGCCCCCCGGTGCACGGGGTGCCGCGCTGATGATTTGCTGGGACTGGTAGGCCGGCAAGGTAGGTACATCGACGCCCAGGTTCTGCATGAACAGCCTGGACCAGGCGCCGCCTGCCACGACCACGCGAGAAGTCTTGATGGCGCCCTTCTCGGTCACCACATCGGAGATGACGCCTGCCTGGGTTTCCAACCCCCTTGCGGCGCAGTGGGTGTAGATGCGCACACCCATTTTCTTGGCGTACTCCGCCATGACAAACGATGCGCGCTCGGCGTCCAGGCTACCGGAGTCTTCCTCGAAACCTGCAATTTTCCAGCTCGATGATGCACCGCGCAGCCGCTGTTCGAGTTCATTCCCCTGAATGATCCGAGTCTTGAAGGGGTTGTCCGCTGCTACTTCCCGGCTTTTGACATCAATCCACTTTCTGACGCTTTCCAGGTCTTCTTCATCGAAAGGAACTTCGACCCGGCCCTGTGTGCGATAGCTGGTATCTGCACCCACTTTGGCATTCATCTCGCGCCACCGTTGTTTGGCAAGATGGTGCAACTGGAACGTCGCGTCAGGCATCTTGTAGGTCATGACCTGACCATAGAACCTGCATGACTGCTCGCCGGCAATATCCCCTTTTTCAACGACGACTACCGAGAGGCCACGTTCGACAAGATTGATCGCGGTCATGAGCCCCAGAATACCAGCGCCAACAACTACCACGTCTGCCTGCTTGGGAAGTGCACCTTCGGTGCCTTCTACAAAACCAAACCGCGGTTTGCCGGGGATCAACCGGCCTTCGCGGGTCAGCAAGGGGGTCAGAATGCCTGCGCCACCTGCAATAGCAACGACGCCGCCGCCGATCAAAAATTTACGCCTCGTCATTCCCATGACACTTTCCTTTCCTGGTAATCGGTGTGGGTTCATCAGCTCAGGCGGCGAGCCACCTACCTGGCCGCCAGCCGCCGCGGTCAACTTTCGGCCACCGCGTCAGGCTGATGCTTAAAATTGAAGGGCGGCTATTTTGTTGATGACCCGCGTCGGGAAAAAGCGCTGTGGGCAAATACTTAGTTCAGCCATTTTGAAACTATCGCGCAGGGGACATAAATAGTTGATATGGCGACATTCAGCACTCGAAAGAGGGAAGTTAGTACGAGCAAAGATGCTGGCTTAGTTTCGAAAGTGCACGGAGGCAATAAGCGCTGAGAATTCAGTAGCTGTGTGGGTGTATAGCGTTATGTGGCGACACTTCATTGCCACATATTCAGTGTGGACAAAAGCATCAGCATCCGACGGTGGTAGATCTGTCCAATGCTCAGGGTGGCATCGAACGGATCGGCACGGATTTGCAGAGCCTGTTCCGGTTCAGTGAGCACCAGATCCAGATGGATACCCTTTTCGAGACCATCGAGCGCAACCTGGGGTCAATTTTTCCGTGCATCCGCCCTTGGCTCAGGCGCTCTTCACGCCGAGATCTTCAGCAAAGCGAAGCAGGTAGCCGTCCGGGTCTTGCACCAGGAAATTGCGCTGGCCGACCAGCATGCCGCCCTGGCGGTACCAACATTCTTCAATCGGCTTTCTGATGCTATGCCCCGCAACCCCCAGCGACGCGACCAAGGCCAGTGCATCAGCGCATTCGATCGACAGGTTGATGCCTCGACCATACGGCGGCTCCAGCGGGCCGACCCGCCAGGGTGACTCACTCTGCCAGTCCTGTTCCAGCATCAGCTGGCTGCCGCCAAAGGACAGGAAGGCAAAATGCTCTTCTGGCCGGTCGTATTCAATCTTGAAGCCGAGTACGCCGCAGTAGAATGCCAGGCTGCGTGGTAGATCAGAAACAATCAGCTCGGGCACCAAGGGATTTAGCTTAAACAATGTTCTGATTCCTTTCAGGGTAAGTCGACTGACAACTATGAACAGGTCGCCCTGAAAAAGGTAGCTTGTCAGTGTGATAGCTCAATGCAGCTCACACCCATCAGATCCGCCCGAAAAATCCCTCCAATTTGACGCCGCCCCAATGGCTCTGGGACCTGTAGCCATACCTGCATTCTATTGGCCGCCGTCATGACTAACACTTAAGCTGTCATTCGTCGGATATATGCCGAAAGTATTGCTAGTGTAATGGCACTTAGCCATAGTTGCGTTCCCATTTCCCCACACCCTGTGTGACACATGAAAACAATCGCGCCCTGCATGGCGGCAATGATGCTGCTCAGTGGGTGCAATGGAGTGCCAACGTCGTACGTTTCAGACCCCGTCTACAGCCAGGCTTTCGTGGTCACTTCCGGTGCACCCCTGCCGATGTTGCTGATGGCCAGCGCCATCCAGTGGAACGAGGATTACGCTGTAACCGCCAAACACACCCCCTTCCTGCGCAACGTGGTCCACGAGGGCCTCGGTGACGTAGTGTTCTTCAAGCACAAGGCCAGCAGCGTGCCGCACTGGCGCCAGTACGTGCCTGGAGAAGCCGTGACGGCGGTGGGTTTCAACAGTTTCATGATGCCGATGCAGGGCAAGGGCCATGCCCTGCCGTCACTGGTACGGCTTGAAGGTACGCCTGGCAGCGTCTTCTACTCAGTGCATGACGGCCCGATCACCAAGGGCATGTCGGGTGGGCCGGTGTTTGCCGATGATGGCAAGGTGGTGGGCATCAACGTGGCCATCATTCCCACCAGCGAGATCGACGCCGGCAAGCGCCCGGACCTGGCCGGCAAGGACCGCATCAGCGTGTTCATGTCGTTCAGCGAAATCGACAAGGAATGGCGGCGTTACCAGTACCTGCTGGCGCACAAGGCCAAGCCCCAGGCACCGGCTTCCGTCAAAGGCTACGTGGCGGTGGCCGCCAAGCCGTGAATCGGGGCGCGGTATTGGATGGAAAGCGGCCTATGATGTGAGGCTGATGGCCTCTTCGCGGGTAAACCCGCTCCCACAGGGCCTGCACAGGATTTGAGCCTTGTGCAGTACCTGTGGGAGCGGGTTTACCCGCGAAGAGGCCGTGCCAACCAACGCGAGAAGGACCTGCCATGCACCTGACCCACCGCCCCATCCGGCCTGAAGACATCCCCGTCATCTGCAGCTTCCCGCAGAACCCGGACGAACTGTTCTACATGTTCCCCAAAGCCACCTACCCCCTCACCCCCAACCAGCTGAGCGACGCCATAGCCCAACGCAGCGGCTCCACGGTAGTGGAAGGTAATGGCGCTGTCCTGGCCTTCGCCAATTTCTACAAAGCCGAACATGGCGGCGTATGTGCCTTGGGCAACGTAGTGGTGGCCCCCAGCGCCCGCGGCTTTGGTGTAGCGCGTTATCTGGTAACGGCAATGATCGACCTCGCCCGCCAGCAGTACAGCGCACGGGAGGTCTGGGTGTCATGCTTCAATCACAACACCGCCGGCCTGCTGCTTTATCCACAGCTGGGCTTCACACCGTTCGGCATCGAGGAGCGGCAGGCGTGGGACGGCACGCGGGTAGCGTTGGTGCAGATGAAGCAGGTCTTCAGCTAGCAAGATACGTTTGCTCACACACCTCGACGAACCGCACCGAACCATGCCCTTCCCTCGACGTCCGATCCAGCATCCCCCGCGTTTCGAGGTGCCCCCGCGTGAAAGACATCATCACCCGCAAGTACCGCCTGGCCGTGAAGACCATCGGCTACATCGGCTGGTCGCTGTTCTGGCTGCTGATCTGGGATGTGCTGGTCACCATCGACTTCATGCTGTTCTTCAACAGCAAGTTCACCCTGCCGCTGATCCCATTGACCTTGCTGGGCTCGGCGCTGGTGGTGCTGGTGAGTTTTCGCAACAGTAGCGCCTACAACCGCTGGTGGGAGGCACGCACGTTGTGGGGGGCGCTGGTGAACGGGTCGCGCAGCTTCGCCCGGCAGACGCTGACCCTGATCGACGACCCGGATGATGGCCTGAACCCGGTCAAGGCCACCCTGCTGCGCAGGCATATCGCCTATGTGAACTGCCTGGCGGCGCACTTGAAGGGTGAACGCTGCCCGGACGAGCTGATGGCCTTCATCCCGCCCGCGGAGTTCGAGCGGCGCAACCGTTCGAACAACTTCGCCAATGACATTCTCGGCGGTTCAGCGGCCTTGCTGGCCCGGGAGTACCAGGCCGGGCGGCTGGACAGCATCCGCCTCGCACGGCTGGAGTCGACGCTGGTGGACCTGTCCAATGCCCAGGGTGGCATGGAGCGGATCGCCAACACGCCGCTGCCCTACCCTTATGTGTATTTTCCGCGGCTGTTCATTACTTTGTTCTGTTTGATCGTGCCGGTGGGGCTGGTGGAATCGCTGGGTTGGTTCACGCCGCTGGCATCGACGGTGGTGGGGTTCATGCTACTGGCCATCGAGCGGATCGGGACTGATCTGCAGAGCCCGTTCAGGTTCAGTGAGCACCAGATACAGATGGATACCATTTGCGAGACGATCGAGCGGAACCTGGAGTCGATGCAGCGGGAGGCGCAGTGTGCCGAGGCGGTGGATGCCTGAGGATTTTTGGGGCTGCCTTACAGCCCCGGCTATGTGTCAGGCCCGCACATAGCGCTGGCGCAACACGTCACTCAACACATCCACCAGCAACACCAGCACCAGCATCCCGATGATCACCGTGCTGGCCTGGGCCTCCTGGAACAGGCTCAAGGTGGTGTACAGCATCTGCCCCAAGCCACCCGCCCCGACAAACCCCAGCACGCTGGCCATGCGGATGTTGTTCTCCCAGCGGTACAAGCTGTAGGCCAGCAATTGCGGCCACAGATTGGGCAAGGTACCAAAGCAGAACGCCGCCACCTGGCTGCCGCCCTGCAGGCGGATAGCCGCTGCCGGCTCTGGCGGTGCGTTCTCCAGCGCCTCGGCAAACAACCGCCCCAGCACGCCAGCGGTATGCAGCGCCAAGGCCAGGGTACCCGCATTGGGGCCAAGGCCTGCCGCCAGCACCGTCAGCGCCGCCCAGACCAGTTCAGGGATGGCCCGCAGGGCATTCAGCAACAACCGCGCCGCGCCCTGCAACGGCCAGCCGAAGCGCCCCGCCGCCGGCAACGCCAGCAACATCCCCAGTACCATCGCCAACAAGGTGCCCAGGCCAGACATGGCCAGGGTCTCCAGCGCGCCACGCCACACTGCCTTCAGGTGATCGGCAGACAGGTCCGGGTGCAGGAAGCGCCCGGCATACTCGCCCATCTGCCCCAGCCCGCCGTTGCCTACCAGTGCGCGCAGGTCCAGCTCCAGGTAAGCAAACGAGGCCACCACCGCCACCGCGATGGCGCCAAGCAGCAACAGGTTGATGGCGCGGTTCATGCCAGCCTCCAGCGCAGCAGGCGGCTGAGCAGGTCGGCCAGCATCACCAGCAGCAAGAACGTAAGCAGCATGCTCGCCACTTGCGCACCATCGAACATGCGCATCGACAGGTCGATCTGCTGGCCCAGCCCGCCAGCACCGACAAAGCCCATCACTACAGAAGCCCGCACCGCGCATTCCCAGCGGTACACGGTGTATGACACCACTTCCGATGCAGCATTGGGCAGGATGCCGTAGAGAAACGCCGCCAGCCGGCCACTGCCCGCCTGCAGCAAGGCATGGGCCGGGCGCTGGTCGACCGACTCGAAGATTTCGGCGTAGACCTTGCCGAGCATGCCGCTGTAAGTGATGGCGATAGCCAACACGCCCGCCGTTGGCCCCAGCCCCACGGCCCGTACAAACAGCAGCGCCCAGACAATTTCCGGCACGCTGCGCAGAAAAATCAGCAACCCGCGCACCGGCAGGCGCAGCAAGCGCGACCACAACCCGGCACGCCCGCCGCGGGAGGCGGCACGCAACGACAAGGCGCGGCTGGCCATCAGCCCGGCTGGCACTGCCAGCAGCAATGCCAACGCCATGCCTGCAGTGGCCACGGCCAGGGTTTGCAGAGTGGCTTCGTACAGCAATGCGAGAAAGTCGGCATCGTGTGCAGGTGGCCAAAAGGCACTGGTGAAACTGGCGATCTGCTGTCGGTTCTCAGCCTGCAACAGCACCCACGGGTTCAGCTCGCTCAACTGAATGCCTGGCCACAGCACGACAATTGCCAGCAAGGCCAGCAGCAACCGCGGCAGCACGGCCGGGTCGCGGGTGTCGGCCTTCAGCATCGCGGTATCTGCACGGTCAGGGTCGGCCCCTGGATTGGCGGCGACGCCAGTTGTTCGTTAGCGTACAGCGCATCCAGCATGGGTTGGGTGACCGCATCGGCCGGGCAGTCAAACGCCACCTGCCCCTCGCGGATACCGATCACCCGCGGGAAATGCGCCAGCGCCAGCTCCACGGCATGCAGGCTCGCTACCAGCGTCACGCTGTTGGCCTGGGCATGGCGGTTGAGCAAGGCCAGGCTGTGGTCGGCCAGTACCGGGTCCATGGCCGACACCGGCTCATCGGTCAGCAGCACCTGCGGCCGCTGGTACAACGCCCGGGCAATGCCCACGCGCTGCAACTGGCCACCGGACAATTGCCCACACTGCACGAACAGTTTGTCGGCCAGCCCCAGCTCCGCCAAAACCTGCCGTGCCCCGGGTACATCGCCGGGGTACAGCAGGTTGAGCAAGCCGCGCATTACCCCCCACTGCCCTAGGCGGCCGGCCAGTACTGCCGTCACCACCCGCTGGCGTGGCGGCAAGGGCGGCGCCTGGTGCACCAGGCCAACCCGTGCCCGAAGGCGCTGGCGTGCCCGGGCCGACAACGCCCAAGGTTGCTCGCCGAGCAGCTCCAGGCGCCCGCCGCTGGGCTGGATGGCCGTGGCCATCAGGTGCAGCAAGCTCGACTTGCCCGCCCCCGACGGCCCGATGATGGCGACTCGCTCGCCCTGCCCGATGCGCAGGCTGACCGCATCAAGCGCGCGGACCTGGCCATGGCGCAGGCTGGCACCGTGCAGATGGATGGCTACATTCGAAGCAGTCACTTGAGCAGGCCGGCCTCGCGTGCGGCTTGCTCGGTGCCCTCGTAGTTCTCAGGCTTGGTTTCGATGAAGCGGCTGGCAGCCTGCAGGTCCAGAATCGCTTTGTGCTCCGGGTTGGCTGGGTCGAGGTCAAGGAAGGCTTTCTTGATCTTCTCCTTCAACGCCGGGTCCATGTTGCCGCGCACGGTCCAGTTGTAGTCGAAGTAAGCAGGCGTGGTGGCAAACACCTTCACCTTGTTGGTATCCACCTTGCCGGCATCCACCAGCTTTTGCCACACGCTGGCGTTGAGCACGCCACCTTCTACCTTGCCGGCCTGTACCCAGGCCACGGTGGCGTCATGGGCGCCGGAATAAGCCACGCGGCTGAAGTACGCTTCAGGCTCGATGTTGTCCTGCTTGAGCATGAAGTAACGCGGCATCAGGCTGCCCGACGTGGACGAAATGGAACCGAAGGCAAACGACTTGCCCTTGAGGTCGGCCAGGCTCTTCACGTCGGGGTTGGCAGTAATGAACTTGGAGGTGAATTGCGCGTCTTGCTCGCGCTGCACCAGCGGCGTGGCAGTCGGGTCCTTCAGGTGTACCTGGACAAAAGTGAAACCACCCAGCCAGGCCAGGTCCAGGCGGTCGGCGGCCAGCGACTCGACCACCGCCGGGTAATCAGCCACCGGTACGAACTTCACTTCCATGCCCAGTTGCTTGGCCAGGTACTCACCCAATGGCTTGAACTTGCGCTGCAGTTCGGTGGGCGCTTCGTCGGGGATGGCGCTGACCCGCAGGGTTTCAGCGGCCTGTACGACAACGGCACAGCAAGACAGCACGAGGCCGGCGGCGAGCGCCAGGGGGCGTTTGAGCATGGGTGTTCTCCGGTTCAATAGCGGGGAAGTGCCGACAAATCCGCCGACATCGGGAATTATAAGAGGCAAGGGCCCAAAGGCCAGCTTTGCTACAATCGCGCAACAATTTGACCAGCTGAGGTACACATGAGCGAGCCGATTCGCCTGACCCAGTACAGCCATGGTGCCGGCTGTGGCTGCAAGATTTCCCCCAAGGTGCTGGACGTGATCCTCGCCGAAAGCGGCACCCAGGCCCTGGACCCTAAACTGTGGGTCGGCAACGCGTCACGCGACGATGCAGCAGTGTACGCGCTGGACGATGAGCGCGGTGTGGTCTCGACCACCGACTTCTTCATGCCGATCGTCGATGACCCGTACGACTTCGGCCGCATCGCCGCCACCAACGCCATCAGCGACATCTACGCCATGGGCGGAGACCCGCTGATGGCCATCGCCATCCTTGGCTGGCCAGTCAACGTGCTGCCACCGGAAGTGGCCCGTGAAGTGATCCGTGGCGGCCGCGCCGTGTGTGCCGAAGCCGGTATCCCGCTGGCGGGTGGCCACTCCATCGACGCCCCCGAGCCAATCTTCGGCCTGGCCGTCACCGGTGTGGTCAACAAGCGCCATCTCAAGCGCAACGACACCGCCACTGCAGGCTGCCAGCTGTACCTGACCAAGCCACTGGGCATCGGCATCCTCACCACCGCCGAGAAAAAGGCCAAGCTGCGCCCGCAGGACCAGGGCCTGGCCCGCGACTGGATGTGCACCCTCAACACCCCCGGCAGCCGCTTCGGCAAGCTCGACGGGGTCAAGGCCATGACCGATGTCACCGGCTTCGGCCTGCTCGGCCACCTGGTCGAGCTGGCCGAAGGCAGCGGCCTCACCGCGCACCTGGACTACACCGCGGTACCGCGCCTGCCCAGTGTCGACCACTACCTGGCCGAGGGCTGCATCCCCGGTGGGACCCTGCGCAACTACGAAAGCTACGGGCACAAGATCGGCGCCCTCAACGACGACCAGAAACACCTGCTGTGCGACCCGCAGACCAGCGGCGGCCTGCTGGTGGCCGTTACCCCGGAGGGTGAAACCGACTTCCTCGCCGTGGCTGCCGAACTGGGCCTGCAACTGTCGCCTATCGGCAAGCTGGTCGAGCGACAGAGCCACGCGGTCGAGGTGATCTGATGCGCCCCGACTGCACCGACTTCCGTCAGCTGTTCCTCGACGACGTGCCGATGATGGACATGCGCGCGCCTGTCGAATTCGCCAAAGGCGCCTTCCCTGGCGTGGTCAACCTGCCGCTGATGAACGACCAGGAGCGGCAGAAGGTCGGCACCTGCTTCAAACAGCAAGGCCAGGCGGCCGCCATCGTCCTGGGTCACCAGCTGGTCAGCGGCGCCACCAAGCAGGCGCGGATGGATGCCTGGGTAGCGTTTGCCCAGGCCCACCCGCTAGGTTACCTGTACTGCTTCCGGGGCGGCCTGCGTTCGCAGATCGTGCAGGGTTGGCTGCGCGATGAGGCAGGCATCCAGTACCCGCGTGTCAAAGGTGGCTACAAGGCCATGCGCACCTTCCTGCTGGAGACTACCCAGCAGGCGGTGGCGCAATGCGATTTTGTGCTGGTGGGCGGTTTGACCGGTACCGGCAAGACCGATGTGCTGCACCAGCTGGATAACGTGCTCGACCTGGAAGGCCACGCCAACCATCGCGGTTCCAGCTTCGGCAAGCGTGCCACTGCACAACCGGCGCAGATCGATTTCGAAAACCAGCTGGCCATCGATGTGCTGAAAAAGCGCGCCCGCGGCTGCGAGCAGTTCGTACTGGAAGATGAAGGCCGCATTGTCGGCAGCTGCACGGTGCCGCTGGAGCTGTACCAGGGCATGCAGCAGTACCCGCTGGTGTGGCTGGAAGACAGCTTTGCCAACCGCGTGGAGCGCATCTTGCGCGACTACGTAGTCAACCTGAGTGCCGAGTTCATCGGCGTGCATGGTGAGGAGGATGGCCGCCGGTTGTTTGCCGAGCGCATGCTGCAAAGCATGGCCAACATCTGCAAGCGCTTGGGTGGGGAGCGCTACCAGCGGCTTTCACAGATCCTGCGCCTCGCCCTTGAGGAGCAACAGCGCAGCGGCGCGGTGGACCTGCACCGGGGCTGGATCGAAGGCTTGCTCAACGAGTATTACGACCCGATGTATGCCTACCAGCGTGCAGCCAAGGCAGAGCGTATCGAGTTTGCCGGGGATGCCGTGGAAGTGCGCGAATACCTCAAGGCCCGGGCGCTGCGCGAGCCTCGCCAGTAAAAGCGGGGCCGCTTCGCGCCCCATCGCTGGCAAGCCAGCTCCCACAGGTTGAGTGCCATCTTCTGCCTGTGAGCTGTACCTGTGGGAGCTGGCCTGCCGGCGATGAGGCCGGTACAGGCAACCTCACTGCCCGGGGCTGAGCACCCGTTCCAGCTCCGCCGCCCGGTCGCGGGTCATGTCCATCATGCATGACCCTCCCTCCAGCTGCGCCATCGTCCCGCCACTGGCCTGCACATGAAACTGGCAATTGCCATCGCGGTAGGCAAGCCATTTACGCTGCACATCCCGCAAGCTTTTCTGCTGCCCGGCATCCAGCTTGCCCATCAACTGCTTGTACACCCGGTTCAGACGCTGGTCCTGCACGTGTGTCTCGGCCTGGATGCACTCGCTCATGGCCACGGTGCTGGAGGCCTTGTCCATGCACTTTCCGTAGGCCGGCGTGTAATCGTCCGCCACCGCCAGCGGCAAAACGCAGGCCATTGCCAAGCCTGTCAGGCAATGCTTGATCATGCAAACCCTCCTTGCGGGTATCAAAACGACTGCGGCTGTTCTGGCGGCATCAGTACCTTGCCTGGGTGGAAGCGCAGCGATGGCATCTGCGTGGCTGAATAAAGCGCCACGCCCAGCGCCGCAATCAACGCCACATCCAGCCAGTTCCAGCCCGGCATGTCGTCGGCGCTACGTGCCTTCCAGCAATGCCAGGCCTGCCCCAGGCAGAACACCCCGATGGCCGCCAGCCACAGATAGAAACCAGTACCAAAACCGGTCAGGTCGTGAAACTCATAACTCTGGTTGTCCGGCAGGCGGGTGATGCCGAAACTGCTGGCCGCCAGGTACGCCGCCGCCAACCCGGCCAGCAATGCCAGGCGGCGGAACCGCCGATGGGCAAGAATGGCCAAGGCCAGCAGCGGGTTGGCAAACCATTGGTACAAACCGAAAGGCATGCCCCATGGCCCGTACAGCAACATCTGCAGGGCCGGCATGTGCCGTGCGCCGCTCATCAGCGCGCCATCGAAAAACAGGGCGAGCAGATACAGCAGCAGGCTGATGCTCAAGTAGAAAACGGGCAAGGGGCACACCTGGAGGAAACGGGACAGCCTACGACCATAACCCAGGCCCTGCCCCGCTTCCAGACCCTCAATAGGTGCCGCGCAGGGTTACCATGAAGTTGCGTGGTTCACCGTAGAAGTTGCCATAGGTCGAAGTACCCACAGTTTCGTAGTACTTCTTATCGAACAGGTTGTTGCCATTGAGCGTGACGTTCCAGTGGTCATCGACGCGGTACTCGACCAAGGCGTTCCAGATGGCATAGCCGCTCTGATCGAAGTCGAAGGGCACATTCCGCTCCGCCACTGCGCCATTGCTGTCATAACGGTTCACCGTCCCGGAGGTGTAGGTGGCACTCTGCACCTGCACGCCGCCGCCCACCTTGAAGTCGCTGAAGATGCCCGGCAGGCGGTAGGTGGAGTAAAGCTTGAACAGGTGCTTGGGCATAACCGTGCTCAGCGGCGTGTCGGCGCTGCGGTTGCGATTGAGGTTGAAGGTGTAGCCACCCACCAGCATCCAGTCTGGCAACAGCTCGCCGGACAGCTCCATATCGATGCCCTTGCTCACCACCTTGCCGTTGGACACGTAGCAGCAACTGCCAGAGAAGCCGGCATTGGTCGCCGCGAAGTTCGGGTCCTGCACCGCCTCGTTTTCGCGGGTGGTGTAGTACAGCGCCAGGCTGGCGTTGAGCGCGCCGTTGAACAGTTCGCCCTTGAGGCCGGTTTCGTAGGTTTTGCCGGTCATGGGTTCAAGCGGCGAGCCGGTGCCTGCCGGGCCGCTGATCCTGCTGGACTGTGGCTTGTAGATTTCCGAGTAGCTGGCATAGGCCGACCATTGATCGTCCAGGTCGTAGACCAGGCCACCAAACGGCGTGACTTTAGTGCCGATGCGCTGCTCGGGGCTGGAAATGCTGGCCGGCGTCACAAGGTTGTTGGTGTAGGTCTGCCAGAAGTGGAAGCGCTGGGCACGTGCCCCCACTATCAGGTGCAGCGGCTCGGCCAGCTGCAGGCGCAGGCTGCCATACAAACCATACTGGCGCTGCGAGTTGGGGCTGTAGTCGCGCTTGTAGTCACGCCCATTGCCAGGGTCGTCAAAGGCCGAACTGTCGGGGTCAAACACATTGGCCGGCGAGCCTGATGCGGCAAAAGGCGCAGTGCCCAGCCAGCGGCTGTCGATCTTCTGATAGTCGGCGCCGAAGACCACTTCATGGTCCAGACCAAAGGCCTGGAAGTGGCCGGAGACATTACTGTCGTAAAGGTGCTGCTCGTTCTCCTGACGGGACGAGGTGCCGTACCAGGTCGCCCCGGTATTGGTCACCGGGTCCACCGCATTGAGGGTTGTGGCGCTCTTGAACAGCCCCAGGTCCCAGGTGTTGGTGTAGCTGAGGTTGAGCTTCCAGTCGTCGTTGAAGCGGTGGTCGATCTTGGCGAAGTACTCGCGTGCGGTGGCATCGAGGTAAGCCCAGTTCCGGGTCAGGCCGGTATGCCGTGGCAAGTTCAGGTCGGCACCATTGCTGTAGCGGGGCACCGCGCTGTTGGTGCCGTTTTCGTGGGACTTGTTGTAGCGGGCACCGAAGGTGAGCATGGTGTCGTCCGTAACGTCCGCTTCAAGCACACCGTACACCAGCGGGCGCTCGGTGGAGCGGTTGTCCGTGAAATACTGGCGATCGGTGTTGGACATCACCAGGCGTCCACGCAGGCGGCCATCCCAGCCCAGCGGGCCGGAGAGGTCGAACTCCTGGCGGTAGTTGTCCCAGCTGCCGGCCGACAGGGTCAGCTTGAGCTGGTTGTAGGCGGTCGGCCGCTTGCGCACCATGTTGATGATGCCGCCCGGGTCGCCCGAGCCGCCATACAGCGCCGCGGTACCGCGCAGCACCTCGATGTGGTCGAACTCGGCCAGCTCGAAGATGTTGGACGAATAGAACGAGCCCATCGCGGTACCCAACGCCTGTGGCGCAGCGCCGTCGATCTGCAGGTTCTGGATGCTGAAACCACGCGAGAGGAAGTCCTGGGTGCGGAAGGTGGTGCTCTGGGTGACGATGCCCGGCGTCACTTTCATCGCCTGGTTGATGTCGGTCAGTTGCTGGTCTTCGATCAGCTGTCGGGTCACCGTCGACACCGATTGCGGCGTCTGGCGCAGGCTGGTCGGGGTTTTGGAGCCGACGCTGATCAGGCCCGGGGCATACGAGCCGGTGTTCTCGGTGCTCTCACCCATGCCTTGCCCGGCCACGGTGGTAACGCCCAGTTCCATCGCGTCACCGCTCCCGGCCGCCTGCGGCTCGGCCACCAGCCGGTAGCCGTTGTCGCTGCGCTGCACCCGGTAACCACTGCCAGCCAGCAACACGGCAAAACCGCTGTCCACTGAATACAGGCCGTGGAGGCCACTACTTTGCAGCCCGGTCAGCGCTTCGGGGGTGAAGGCCAGCGACACGGCGGCTTGCTGGGCATAGCTGCCAAGCGCCTCGGCCAGGTTGCCGGCGGGCACGTCGAAGCTACGGCGGGCGGCCTCCTCGGCCACGGCCGGCAGGGCTGCAATGGATAGGGCCAGCCCAGCGCAGGACAGGCGCAAGGCCAGGGCTAGCGGGCTGAGGACGGGGTGGCCAGGGAATCGGCGCATGGTGGATCGGCTCCTTGTTCTTGATCGGTTGGCCTCTTGTTTGACGGGCCACTGCGCAGAAGCGGAACCACCTTTATCGATTTTCTCGCGGGGCTGGCTCGACCGTGGTCCACCAGCGGCTAAAACCGCCGATACGAATCGGCAACGCCTCGGCCAGCAGGCGCAGGGCGCGCTCGCTGTCATCCAGCGGCAGCACCGCCGAAACCTTGATGGCCTGCATGGCTTGGCGGTCGAAACGCAGCACGCCGCGTCGCTGTTGCGACAACGCGTCCAGCACCTGATCGAGCGGCACGCCTTCGGCCACCAGTTGGTGGTGCTGCCAGGCCCGGTCTACCCGCGCCGGGTCGATGGCCGGCAGCGGTCCAAGCCCGTCACGTGCCACCCAGGCGCGTTCGCCACGCCCGGCGACCAACTGATCACCGGACACCGCACTGCGCGCCTCGACCCTGGATTCGAGCATGGTCAGCTCGCTGCGTGCTTTACCTTGGCTGACCACGAAGCGGGTCCCCAGCGCCTTGAAGCTGCCCTCATCGGTTTGCACCACGAACGGCCGCGTCGGGTCATGGCTGACATCCACCAGCAACTGGCCATGCAGCAGGCGGATGCGCCGCTCGCCAGCGCTGAACTGCACATCCACGGCAGAATTGCCCGCCAACGTCAGCAGTGAGCCATCGGCCAGGGTTTCGCTATGCCACTCGGCCGGCGCGGTGTGCAGGTCGGCCAGCCAGTCCGTTGGGGATACGCCGGCAAGCGGCAAGCCGCCCAGCAACGAGGCCGCCAGTACCAGGCCGAGCAAGGCGCGCCGCACCCCAGAGCGTGGCGTCGAAGGCTGTAACCCGGCGCGCAACCCGGCGCCCACCGGCCCGCGTTGCTGCCGCAGCGCCTGGACCTGGCTGATCACCCCCTGCATACGGCGCAAGGTAGCGCCGTGGCGCGGGTCGGCCTGCAGCCAAGCCTCAAGTTCGCAAGCATCAGCGGCATCCAGTTCGCCTTCGCCCAGGCACAGGGCCCACTCGGCAGCCTCCTGTTCGATGCGGGACGGGTTCACGGTGCGGCAATGTCCAGCGTGCGGTGGCAGTGGATAAGCGCTTGGGCCAGGTACTTGCGCACCATGCGCGGGGAAATCTGCAGGCGCTCGGCAATCTGTGTCTGGGTCAGGTCGTCCAGGTAATAGCCCACAAAAGCTTCACGTGCATTTGCATGCAGGCCTTCGAGCAGGAAGGCAATCTGCTCCAGCGCCTCAAGGGTGATGAGGATGCTCTCGGGGGACTGGTGCCCTTCCAGCGCCTCGGCAGCTTGGGCCAGTTCACTGAGGTAGGCCTCCTCGATCTGCTGCCGGCGCACCCGATCGATCAGCAGGCGGCGCGCCGTGGTGCTGAGGTAGGCGCGTGGCTCGCGCATGCCCAGCAGGGCATCACGCGAAGCCAGGATACGCACGAAAGTGTCCTGGGCCAGGTCGGCTGCGCTGTGCGAACAGCGCAGCTTGCGGCGTAGCCAGCTGAACAGCCAGCCGTGGTGCTCGCTGTACAGCTGTTCAAGCGGGTACGGGCTCGGTGAGTCGGCTACGGGCATGGGGTACCGGGACACAAGTGAGAACTGTTCCCGAATAGTAGCTATTCGCCGTAAGACTATGCAACAGGTGGTTCAAGCAACAACCCGTAGATACCCGAGTCGGACAGCTCGCCGGCCACGCACCAGCGCGCCCGCAGGGTGCCTTCCAGCACAAAGCCCTGCCGCTCGAGTGTGCGCGCCGAGCCCTGGTTGCGTGGGTCGATTTCGCCTTCAAGGCGGCGCATGTGCAGGGTGTGGGCGAGGTAATCGATGAAGCAGGTCAATGCCTCGTCCATGTAGCCCCTGCCCTGCACGGCACTGGCCAGGCAGTAGCCGATTTCGCCGCGGCGGGACACATCGTCGATGTTGAACAGCTGCACCATGCCGATGAGCTCACCATTGTCACGGCGATACATGCCGAGCTTGAGCTGGTCGCCATTGGCATAGGCTTCGCGGTCGGCGGCCAGGGCGCTTTCGGCTTCGGCCAGGTCTTGCCAGGGGGCATGGTGCCAATAACGCATGACCTCGGGGTCGGCCATGATCGCCAGCCATTGCGCAGCATCGGCATGGCGCATGGGGCGCAAGTGCAGACGCGGGCTGTCGAGGCAGAGGTCACTGGGGAAACTGCGGGGTGGGGTCACGCCGGATCTCCTGTCCATTGCTGGGGAGATGACAGTTTAACGTCAAGTGCAGGGTTCAGGCATCCCGGGGCTGCTTTGCAGCCCATCGCCGGCAAGCCAGCTCCCACCAGGCCACCACAGAACCTGAGCCTTGTGAAGTACCTGTGGGAGCTGGCTTGCCGGCGACAGGGCCAGCCCAGGCGAGCATAAAGGGTTCAGGCCACCTCAGCCCCATCATCCGGCCAATGCGGCTCGTTGGCCCCTGGCGGCGTCAGTGGTGGCAGCCCATACGCCGCCCGCGCATCGTCGCAGCTAGGGTTGTGCACACCACCCTCCCACGATGCTTCGAATTCGCGGCAAGGGCTGGAGCGGTTGGCGTAAATGGTACAAGCGACTTCCTTGCCTATTTCGCCTTCAAGGCTGACGCAGCGGCAGGGCTTGGCGTCAGTGCCGATCATGGCAACGCGGGTGGGGTTGATCTGTACCACCAGGTCGTCCGGCACAACGCCCCCGGCAGACTGGCATTCGCCCCAGAAGAAAGACACACGGAAGTACCCGCAGCAGGCGCCGCAGTCAAGGCAAGGGTTATATTCAGACATGATGCCACGGAGGGAAGGTTGTTGTTATCGGGGTTGGCCCGCGGCGCCATTCTCAATCGAACCCGGGGCGGCTGGATAGAGGGTACATGCAAAAAAATTTGCCACTGATCCGGCCGCCCGCTTCGTTCAGCGCAATGCCTTGTAGGTGGAGACATCCCAACGCTGCAAGGCAAGCCCTTCGGTCGGGTCATAGTCATCACCACACACCTTGCTGAACTGCGTACGGTCCTCGCCGCAATGCACCAACCGGTCATGCTTCTGACCCTCGGTCAGCACTGTGTAGGATTTGACGCGCATGGCTTGGTACTGCGCTTCGGCTGCGGCCATGGCTTGGTGACACTTCATCAACTGGCTGTCGTTCAACGCCAGCTGCCTGCCCAGTTGAACCCCCCAGCGGGTCAGGCAGACTTCAGCGAAATGTCGCACGATCAGCCCGGGCTCCTTGAGCACCGTGCCGTCGCTTGCACCATCGACCGATGCGTTGCCGACCAGCGTGGCATGACGCCCGGGCATCGGATAAATACAGATTTGCGTGCCACTGGCGACTGACGGGATCACGCAGGCAAACCCTTTGGAACGCTCATCCCGCGAGTAGAAGCCGATATATTCACGCACGTTCTCCGCCAGTGCGATGCGCTCGGCTTGCACATTGCCGACACCAGGCACCGGGTCGATCGCAAAGATATTCACCGGTACGTTTCGCAACACCGGGTCTTTCGCCATGGCGTTGGCCAGCATGTGGCAGCTGATGCCGCCCCGGCTCCAGCCCACCAGGTTCACCTGGGTCGGAATGCGCGGCTTGCGGAACATGCTGATGATGCGCTCTTGCAACTCTTGCGGCGTTGGGTGGCGGTCACCGTAGTCGTAGGTACGCCAGAACCACGAGGCCGTGGATGACACTTCCGGAACAGGTACGCCAGCATCCTTCAGCCGCTCGTACTCTTCCTCGCTCAGCTTGGTGCGCTGCCAGCTGCTTTCGCCTTTGATCACCTGCAGCACGTGGTTGACGTTTTCTTCCCAGCCGCTACCGAACAACTGGCCGGTCCAGTTGAAGTAGCCGCCGGGTTCTACGAACAGCTTGTCATCCTGAAGGTTGCCGCTGCCGGGGCCGTCAACAGCAATCCAGTGGGCGAATTCGCGGCCCTGGTCGTTGGCGGCCAGGGTCGAAACCAGCTCGCCGTTCCAGAAGTTGGGGTTTGCGTCGTCGAAGCGATGCGAGCCGGTGCCACAGAAGTAGGCGGTGAACACACTCATGGGGAGGGGTCTCTTTGGTGAGAAATGAGTGCTGAAGATAGGTAGGCTGATCGGTGAAACGCAGGCGGAAAGCTCGCCCTGCTGCAAAATCGAGGGGCTGCTTTGCAGCCCATCGCCGGCAAGCCAGCTCCCACAGAGCCCCAACAGGTCGTGAGAGCGGCGCCGCACCTGTGGGAGCTAGCTTGCCGGCGATGGGCCGCAAAGCGGCCCCGGTTCCTTATTTGCGGGCCACCCCGTCAGCCCGGAACATCTGCCGGATGCCGCGAATGGCCTGGCGAATACGGTCCTGGTTCTCGATCAGGGCAAAGCGCACATGGTCGTCACCATATTCGCCAAAACCAATCCCCGGCGACACGCACACCTTGGCCTCGGCCAGCAGCTTCTTGGAAAACTCCAGCGAGCCCATGTGTGCATATTGCTCAGGGATCTTCGCCCATACGTACATCGATGCCTTGGGGTTCTCGACCATCCAGCCCAGCTCGTGCAGCCCTTTCACCAGCAGGTTGCGGCGCTGGCGGTACTGCTCGGCAATGTCACGGACGCATTGCTGGTCACCTTCCAGCGCCGCAATGGCAGCGACCTGCAGCGGGGTGAAGGTGCCGTAGTCGTGGTAGCTCTTGATCCGGGCCAGGGCGTTGACCAGCTCGGGGTTGCCGACCATGAAGCCGATCCGCCAGCCCGCCATGTTGTAGCTTTTGGACAGGGTGAAGAACTCCACCGCAATGTCCTTGGCGCCAGGCACCTGCATGATCGACGGGGCTTTCCAGCCGTCGTAGACGATGTCGGCGTAGGCCAGGTCATGCACCACCAGCACATCGTACTGCTTGGCCAGGGCCACCACGCGCTCGAAGAAGTCCAGCTCCACGCACTGGGCCGTCGGGTTGGACGGGAAGCCCAGGATCATCATCTTCGGCTTGGGGATGGACTCGCGAATGGCCCGCTCAAGCTCGTTGAAGAAGTCCACACCCGGCACCAGCGGCACCGAACGCACCTGGGCACCGGCGATCACTGCGCCGTAGATGTGGATCGGGTAGCTGGGGTTGGGCACCAGCACCGTGTCGCCCTGGTCGAGGGTGGCCAGCATCAGGTGGGCCAAGCCTTCTTTCGAGCCGATAGTTACGATGGCTTCGCTTTCCGGGTCGATGTCGACCTCGTAGCGTTCCTTGTACCAGTTGGAAATGGCCCGGCGCAGGCGTGGGATGCCGCGAGAGGTGGAATAGCCGTGGGTGTCTTCACGCTGGGCAACCTGCACCAGCTTCTCGACGATGTGCGGCGGGGTGGCGCCATCGGGGTTGCCCATGCTCAGGTCGATGATGTCCTCGCCACGGCGGCGGGCGGCCATCTTGAGCTCGGCAGTGATGTTGAAGACGTAAGGGGGGAGACGATCGATGCGCGCAAAGCGGCGCGGCGAACCTGGGTTGGCCATGGCTTCCTCTGAGTACGTAAGCGCCCGGAACCGTCCGAGCGACGTTGGCCGATGTGGCGGCCTGAAACAGAAGATAATGCCGAAATATGATTTCTGTAAAGGGTAAAAGCCTGTTTTGTTAGATCTTTTCAGATCTATTGTTTGAAAAATTGGATTTTATGTTTTCCTGTGCCGGCCCTTTCGCGGGTAAACCCGCTCCCACAGGGACCGCGCCACATGCAAAGCCGGCGCTGTACCTGTGGGAGCGGGTTTACCCGCGAAGAGGCCGGCACAGGCAGACAGGCATAAAAAAACCCCGGCACATGGCCGGGGTTTTCGTGAAACAGGCAGCAGTATCAGCGTGCGTAAGTCATCAGCACGTCCGCAGCGGTCTGGCTGTCCACACCCATCATCACGCTCAGGGCGGTAACGGTGAGGATGGAGAAGCCGAACACCTTGCGGGCCCACTTGCTGTCGTCCTCGGCCTTGTAGCCACCCCAGGCCATGTACAGCCAGTACAGGCCCATGGCAGCTGCCACGGCCAGGTAGCCGAGGCCGGCGTAACCGCCGAGGGTGAGCATCAAGGTGGCGAGCACGAAGGCCAGCACGTACAGCACGATCTGCTTCTTCGCCGCGAGGATGCCACGTGCCACCGGCAGGACCGGAATGTTGGCAGCGCTGTAATCCTTGAAGCGGAAGATTGCGATGGCAAAGCTGTGCGGCATCTGCCACAGGCTGAACATCACCAGCAGGGTTACCGCAGCCAGGTCGAAGCTGTTACTTACGGCGCAGTATCCGATCACCGGAGGCATGGCACCCGAAAGGCTGCCGACCAAGGTGCCGTGCACCGATTTACGCTTCAGCCACAGGCTGTAGAAACCGACATAGACAATGAAGCCTACAGCTGCGCAGAACGCCGACAGTGGGTTGGCCTGGACATACAGCAGGCTGAAACCCGCCACCCCGAGCAGGGTGGCGTAGATCAGCGCGAGGGGCAGCGACATGCCGCCCTGCACCATGACGCGGTTCTTGGTGCGCTCCATCTTGTGGTCGATGTCACGGTCGATGCAGTTGTTGAACACGCATCCGGACGCAACCACCAGCGAAGTACCGATCACCACCGCCAGGAACAAGGCGAAATCCACATGGCCCTTCGAGGCAAGGAAGAAACCGCCTGCCACGGAAAGCACGTTACCGAAAATGATCCCCGGTTTGGTGATTTGGATAAAGTGCTTAACGGACATGCAGTCTTACCTCACTTGGCCATCATTTCGATGTGGATGTTGAACATGATCCACAGCGACAGGCCGACCAGCAGTGCAATTACCAGCACGGTGAACAGGAACGTCGACACGTTGTTGCGTTGCTCTTTCGAGCGGTCCATGTGCAGGAAGTACACCAGGTGTACCACTACCTGGATCACGGCCATGGCAACAATGATCAGAACGGTCAGGTTCTTCGGCAGGCTGGCAGTCATCGCCAGCGCGAACGGAATCGCGGTCAGGATGATCGACAGGACAAAGCCGATCATGTACGACTTGACGCTGCCGTGGCTACCTTCGTGATGAGTGTCGTGTGCGCTAGCCATTACAGAACCCCCAGCAGGTAAACGACGGTGAATACGCAGATCCAGACCACGTCCAGGAAGTGCCAGAACAGGCTCAGGCAGCTCATGCGGGTCTTGGCGGTCGGCGTGATGCCATGCTTGTTGATCTGGTACATCATGATTGCCATCCAGATCAGGCCGGCAGTCACGTGCAGACCGTGGGTACCTACCAGGGCGAAGAACGCCGACAGGAAGCCACTGCGCTGCGGGCCGAAGCCCTCGCTGATCAGGTGATGGAATTCATAGATTTCCATCGCGATGAAGCCTGCACCGAACAGGAAGGTCACAGCCAACCAGCCCAGTACGCCGGCTTTCTTGCCATCGAACATCTTCAGCATGGCGAAGCCGAAGGTGATCGAGGACAGCAGCAGGAACAGCGTTTCAACAGCTACGAAATCGAGCTGGAAGATGTCATGACCCGACGGGCCGCCGGCAAAACTGCCGGACAGCACCGCGTAGGTGGCGAAGAGCGACGCAAACAGGATGCAGTCGGTCATCAGGTACAGCCAGAAACCCAGTACGGTCATCTGGCCCGAGTCGTGGTGGTGGTCGTCATGCCCATGGTCGTGACCATGAGCAGCGCCGCCGTGCATTACTTGACTGGACATTGATTACACCCGCTCAAACGATTCGACACGTGCGCCGGCAGGCAGAGCACCTGCTTTGGCCAGCGCTTTCATACGCTCGCCTTCGATGCGCGCCACTTCTTCGGCCGGAACCATGTAGCCCTGGTCGTCACGTGCAGCGTGGCGAACGAAGACTGCGATGGTTGCCAACAGGCTCGCGCCCACCAGCCACCAGATGTGCCAGATGAAGGCGAAACCGAACACGGTCAGGAACAGACCCATGAACAGACCGGTGGAGGTGTTGCTCGGCATGTGGATCGCTTCGTACTTGGCCGGAACCTTGTACGCAACACCGGCTTCCTTGGCTTCGTGCCAGGCGTCCAGACCAACTTTCTCAGGCATGTGAGCGAAGTTGTAGAACGGTGGTGGCGACGAAGTGGACCACTCGATGGTACGGCCGCCCCATGGGTCGCCAGTGACGTCCATGTTGTCTTTGCGGTCGCGAACCGACACATAGATCTGGATCAGCTGGCAAGCGATACCGAACAGGATCAGCACGGCGCCGACAACGGCTACGTACAGGTAGGGTTCCCACAGCGGGTTGTCGGAGTGGTTCAGACGACGGGTCATGCCCATGAAGCCCAGGGCGTACAGCGGCATGAACGCAACGTAGAAGCCCGACAGCCAGAACCAGAAGGCAGCTTTGCCCCACTTCTCGTTCAGGGTGAAGCCGAAGGCTTTCGGGAACCAGAAGGCGAAACCGGCGATGTAGCCGAATACCGCGCCACCGATGATCACGTTGTGGAAGTGCGCAATTACGAACAGGCTGTTGTGCAGAACGAAGTCAGCACCTGGAACGGCCAGCAGTACGCCGGTCATGCCACCGATGGAGAAGGTGACCATGAAGCCCAGGGTCCAGAGCATCGGTGCGGTGAAGCGCACACGGCCTTGGTACATGGTGAACAGCCAGTTGAACAGCTTCACACCGGTCGGGATGGAGATCAGCATCGTCGCCAGGCCGAAGAAGGTGTTGACGCTGGCGCCGGCACCCATGGTGAAGAAGTGGTGCAGCCATACCGCAAAGCCGAGGATGGCGATCGCGCCCGATGCGTAGATCATCGAGTGGTGGCCGAACAGGCGTTTGCCAGAGAACGTCGAGGTAACTTCCGAGAACACGCCGAAGGCCGGCAGGATCAGGATGTACACCTCAGGGTGACCCCACGCCCAGAACAGGTTGACGTACATCATCGGGTTCCCACCAAGCTCGTTGGTGAAAATGTGGAAGTCCAGATAACGGTCAACAGTCAGCAGAGCGAGTGCAGCAGTCAGAATCGGGAACGAAGCAACGATCAGTACGTTGGCCCAGGTGCAGGTCCAGGTGAAGATCGGCATGTCCATCAGCTTCATGCCAGGTGCGCGCATCTTCATCACGGTGACGAGGAAGTTCACGCCGGTAAGCGTCGTACCCAATCCGGATAGCTGTAGCGCCCAGATGTAGTAGTCGACACCTACCCCAGGGCTGTACTGGATGCCTGCGAGCGGCGGATAGGCAACCCAGCCGGTCTTGGCGAATTCACCAACGCCCAGCGAGATGTTGACCAGCAGCACGCCTGCCAGCAGCAGGTAGAAGCTCAGGGAGTTCAGGAACGGGAAGGCAACGTCACGTGCACCGATCTGCAGAGGAACCGCGAGGTTCATCAGGCCGGTGAAGAACGGCATCGCCATGAAGATGATCATGATCACACCGTGAGCGGTGAAGATCTGGTCATAGTGTTCAGGCGGCAGGTAGCCTTCGGAGCCACCGGTAGCGGCAGCCAGCTGGGTACGCATCATGATGGCGTCGGCAAAGCCGCGCAGCAGCATGACCATCGCGACGATGATGTACATCACGCCGATCTTTTTGTGGTCGACAGTAGTCAGCCACTCGCTCCACAAGTAGGTCCACTTGCGGAAATAGGTGATAAGACCGACGACAGCGATACCGCCGAGCGCGATCATGGCAAGCGTCACCATGACTATCGGCTCGTGATAGGGTATCGCCTCCAGGCTTAGTTTACCGAACATCTCTTACTCCTCTGCACCGGCAGCTGGTTGCATACTCGATTCCACACCCTTGGTTGTGGCCAGATCTTTGCTGCCTGCTTCTTCGTGGACCGGCTTGCCGCGGTTCATGCCTTCGTACTTGTCGACGATGGACTGGAACAGCTCTGCTGGCGCCTCGCTGTACAGCGCGACTGGGTTGTATTCGCTAGGCTTGGCCAGAGCTTCGTACTCGGCTTTGCCCAGTTTCAACGGCGACTGCTTGACCTCGGCGACCCATGCATCGAAGTCGGCCTGGGAAGTGGCAGTAGCCTTGAATTTCATGCCGGTGAAACCAGCACCGCTGTAGTTGGCGCTGATACCGTCAAACACACCGTTTTCGTTGGCGATCAGGTGCAGTTTGGTGGTCATGCCGGCCATGGCGTAGATCTGGCCACCCAGGCCCGGGATGAAGAACGAGTTCATCACGGCGTCGGAGGTGACACGGAAGTTCACCGGGGTATTAGCCGGGAAGTTGATCTTGTTGACGGTGGCAATGCCCTGTTCCGGGTAGATGAACAGCCACTTCCAGTCCAGTGCGACCACGTCGATCTGAATCGGCTTCACGTCCGAGTCCAGCGGACGGTAAGGGTCCAGCTTGTGGGTGGAGTGGTAGGTGACGTAACCCAGGGCAATGATGATCAGGATCGGGATGATCCACACCGCGGCCTCGATCTTGGTCGAGTGCGACCAGTCAGGGGTGTAGGTGGCTGCCTTGTTGGAAGCACGGTACTTCCAGGCGAACGCCAGGGTCATGATGATCACAGGAATGACCACCAGCAGCATCAGGCCGGTAGCGATCAGGATCAGGTTCTTTTGCTCAATGCCGACCTGGCCCTTCGGGTCGAGCAGGGTCCAGTTGCACCCACTGAGTAAAAGCATGCCTAAAAAGGGCAATATGCCAAACAGTCTGGGGTAACGCTTTTTACTCATCTCACGACCTCTAGATCAGCTTGCTTCAATGCAATTTGTGTTTTGGTAGCCAACACTTCGTCCTGCCAAGTGAGGCATTTTGCGCCCGTACTCGCTCCTGCCTGGGGTCCGACTGCAGGACCTTGGCTTCAAGCGTGTTAGCGGTGCTTATGGTTTCGTAGGCAACAGGCCTGTACTTCAGACCAAGTCCATTTGGTGCGGGAAAACGCGGAGGGGGGTCCGCCCGGTATCGCCGTTGGGCGAAACTTGACGAAGTCAGCAAAAAGGAGCGCTGGGGCTTCCTTCAATCCTGCGACTCGCAAGCAGTGCCGAACGGAAATTGGGGGCGATTGTAGTGAGGTCGCCAACCCTTGACTATGACTTATTGAGCAACAGTCTTTTACAGAATGCGTAACAATGCTGCTCGATAATTCAACTTCGCGACAGTTTGTCGCACCCCGCTTGCTAGGCCTCAAAGCCGCATTCCGCAAGGCTTTGTGGTTGATCTGGATCAAGCGGTGCGCGACTTTTCCCTCTTCTCATGCGGTGTAAAAGACCACATGCAATTCAGGACTTTTGTCTAAGCCTGGCGTCGGTTGCGGTAGATCCCGAGCGGAACCAGGATGGCGGTCAGCACGAACGCCACGAGCGCCCATTGCGCCAGCGACAAGCCGAGAAGCGGCGGGTACGGCGTGCTGCAGAAGCCGTCGACCTGGAATGCCAGCGGCCAGAGTTTGGCCAGAGGCAGGTCGTCAACGATCGGCTGGAGGGTATCGATGCCACAGCTGACCATGGGGTTGGCGAGTATATACACATGGTTGCCGGCCGCAATGATTCCGCCAATTGCGCTTAACACCACCAGTGCCTCGAAGAAGGTCAGGCTGCGGCGCCCGGGCATCGCCGCGGCGATGAAGGCAAATACGGCAATGAACAGCAGCGCGTAACGCTGCAGGATGCACAGCGGGCACGGTGCCTCGCCCAGCACCACTTGCATGTAGAGGGCGCCGCCGATCAGCGAGAGGCAGATCAGGCCCAACAGCACCAGAAAGCGCCGTTCCCGATTCAGGCGCGATGTTTGTTCGTTCATTGCCGGTTCCTTCGATGGATAGTGGCAGCGTGGTCCGCCTGCCTGAGCGCAAGTCTACACGCTGGGCAGGGCCTTTGAGCGTGCCGAGGAAGCAGCGTGATAGCACTGCGCAGGGCTATCCGGTGTGGCTGAGACCGGCCGCAACAACGTCGGTTCAACGCTGGGCGGCAAAAAAACGGCTGCCCGGGTGCCGCGCAGGGGCAAGCCCCTCGACACCCGGGAGTGAAGGATACCGTGATTAAAGGAGGATTAAAGATGAAAGCGCAGCGCCCGGTTTCATCTTTCCTTTATATATAAGCAGGAAGGTGTGGTGCGACCCAACAGCCGGGATGACTGGCCCAGCAATGGCTTGCACTATCCCTGTAGGAGCGGCCTTGTGCCGCGAAAGGGCCGCAAAGCGGCCCCAGGGTCTCAGCTTCGCAGCTGATATTGCAGGGGCCGCTTTGCGGCCCTTTCGCGGCACAAGGCCGCTCCTACAGGCCAGCGCAGTACCTTCGGTGGATTACTCCAGGGCAGCCGCCGGCCCGAAGAACTCGTAGCGGCTCTGCTGCTCCGGCACACCCAGGCTCTTCAACTGGTGCTTCACCGCCGCCATGAAGGCCTTGGGCCCAAGGAAGTAGGCATCCACATCACGCTCCGGCGGCAGCCACTCGGCCAGCAGGTCCTCGCTCAGCAGGCCGATGGCATCGGCCTCGGCGCCACCCGCAGCCTCGGCATAGCAGTAGAAGCGCTTGAGCTGCGGATGACGCGCCGCCAGGCCATCGACCCAGTCACGGAAGGCATGCACCGCACCGTTACGCGCACAGTGGATGAAATGCACCTCGCGCCGGGTTTGCAGCGCCGCCTGCAACATCGCCAAGGTCGGCGTGATGCCCACGCCGCCACTGATCAGCACCAGCGGCTTGTCGCTGGCTGCCAGGGTAAAGTCACCCGCAGGCGGGAACAGTTGCAGTGTCTCGCCCACCAGCAGCTCATCGTGCAGGTAATTGGAAACCTTGCCGCCCGCCTCGCGCTTGACGCTGATGCGGTACTCCTTGCCATCGCACAGCGCCGACAGGGAATAGTTGCGGCGCTGCTCGGCACTGTCGATGTCCAGCTTCAGGCCGATGTACTGGCCTGGCTCGGCCTTGAGCACCGGCTTGCCATCCACCGGGGCAAAGTAGAACGAGACGATCTCGCTGCTTTCCTGCTCGCGACGTACCAGGCGGAATTCGCGGGTACCGCGCCAGCCGCCCTCGGCCTCTTCCTTCTGTTTATAAAGGTTTTCTTCAGCACCAATCAGGATGTCGGCCAGCTGGCCATAGGCCGCGGCCCAGGCATCGATCACCGCAGGTGTGGCGATTTCCTTGCCCAGCACTTCCTCGATGGCGCGCAGCAGGCAGCTGCCAACGATCGGGTAGTGCTCCGGCAGAATCTGCAGGGCAACATGCTTGTTGATGATCTGCCCCACCAGGCCGCCCAGCTGCTCCAGCTGGTCGATGTGGCGGGCATACATCAGCACGCCGTTGGCCAGGGCCCGCGGCTGGTCACCACTGGCCTGGTGGGCCTGGTTGAACAGTGGACGGACCTCGGGATACTCATTGAGCATCATCTTGTAGAAGTGGGTGGTCAGCGCTTCGCCGCCGCTTTCCAGCAGGGGTACAGTGGCCTTGATGATTGCACGTTGTTCGGCATTGAGCATTGCGACAACTCCTGAGCCTGTGGCTTCAAATGACTGCCCTAGCCATTTCAGCAATCGTGCCAACTTTTATCGCCAGCAAAATCAGGGGCTTGACACAAGTCATGTCAAAACGACCCACCCCGGCGTATAGTCATAACGACCCACTGGAGTCTTTATGACCACAAAGCCATTGCTCACCGCCTTGCTGCCCCTGGTCAGCGACCTGTCCCGCGATTTGCCCGACCAGGAGCGCTACCGGCGCCTGCTGCAGGCCATGCGCGGCCTGCTGCCGTGCGACGCCGCCGCGCTGCTGCGCCTGGATGGTGAATGGCTGGTGCCGCTGGCAGTGGATGGCCTGAGCCCCGACACCCTCGGCCGGCGCTTCCGGGTCAGCGAGCACCCACGGTTCCAGGTCTTGCTCAGCCGCCCGGAACCCACCCGTTTTGCCAGCGACTCCGAACTGCCCGACCCCTACGATGGCCTGGTCAATGCCCCGGATGCCGACCTTGAAGTGCACGACTGCATGGGTTGCCCGTTGATGGTCGATGAACGCCCTTGGGGCCTGGTCACCCTCGACGCCCTCACCCCCGGGCAGTTCCAGAGCCTGGAACTGGATGCCCTGCAGGCCTTCGCCAGCCTGGCCGCCGCTACCGTTACCGTGGCCGAGCGCATTCAGCACCTGGCCCTGCGCGCCGAGGACGAACACCACCGCGCCGAGATCTACCGTCAGGCCAGCGGCCAGGATAAAGAGCTGATTGGCCAGAGCCCCGCGCACAAGCGCCTGGTAGAGGAAATCCGCCTGGTCGGTGGCAGCGACCTGACCGTGCTGATCACCGGCGAAACCGGGGTCGGCAAGGAACTGGTGGCCCTTGCCCTGCACCAGGCCAGCAGCCGCGCCGACAAGCCGCTGGTCAGCCTGAACTGCGCCGCCCTGCCCGACACGCTGGTAGAAAGCGAACTGTTCGGCCATGTACGCGGTGCCTTTACCGGTGCGCACGGCGAGCGCCGCGGTAAGTTCGAACTGGCCAACGGCGGCACGCTGTTCCTCGACGAAGTGGGTGAACTGCCACTCACCGTACAGGCCAAGCTGCTGCGTGTGCTGCAAAGCGGCCAGTTGCAACGCCTGGGCTCGGACCGCGAGCACCGCGTGGACGTGCGCCTGATTGCCGCCACCAACCGTGACTTGGCTGCAGAAGTGCGCAACGGCAACTTCCGCGCCGATTTCTATCACCGCCTCAGCGTGTACCCGCTGCATGTGCCGCCCTTGCGCGAACGTGGTCGAGATGTATTGCTGTTGGCTGGCTACTTCCTCGAACAGAACCGTTCGCGCCTGGGCCTGAACAGCCTGCGTCTGAGCCACGACGCCCAAGCCGCGCTGGTCGCCTACGACTGGCCAGGCAACGTGCGCGAACTGGAACACCTGATCGGTCGCTCGGCACTCAAGGCGCTGGGCCAGCACGCTGACCGGCCACGTATCCTCACACTCGAAGCCATCGACCTGGACCTGCGCGTGTCCTCGGCAACACCGGGGCCCCTGCCCTCCCCCGCAGCCCCGCTCCAGGTGGCAGCATTACCTGAAGGCGGGCTGCGCGAAGCGGTCGACCTCTACCAACGCCAACTGATCGAAGCCTGCCTGCAACGCCACCAGGACAACTGGGCGGCAGCCGCGCGCGAGCTGGGCCTGGATCGCGCAAACTTGAGCCGATTGGCCCGCCGGCTGGGGCTTCGCTGAGGTTTACCTACAAAAGGATTAACCCAGAAAGCCTCTGGTTGCTTCCTGCCCGACTGCTATATCTCCCTAACCACCCAAATCTCGACTGCCTGGTCGAGGCTGCGCGTAACACCCCGGCAAGGGCTCTGTTATGGCGGTTGTGGCCCGAACGTTTCGGGCCGGGGGATCCGGATACCAGCAGGGAGCATCCATGGACAACATCGTCATCGCCGACAAGCAATCCGAAGTCGCCACTCAGAGCGCCTGGGGCAATATCAATCTCAAAGCACCAGGCGTCGTGCAGATGCCGGTATCTCCCGACCAGGTAGCCACCGTTACCCAACGCGGCCAGGACCTGATCATCACCCTGAAGTCGGGTGAAAAAGTCACCGTTGGCAACTTCTTCGCGGTGGACCAGGCCGGGGTCGGCAGCGACATCGTCTTCGTCGGCGAGGACGGCACCCTGTGGCACGCCCAGTACGATGCGGCAGCGTTCACTGGCTTTACCTTCGAAGACGTGGCCTCGCTGGACGAACTGGTCGCGGGTATCGGCACCGCCGGTAGCGCCATGCCGACCTGGGCGATTGCCGGGCTCAGCCTGCTCGGTGTCGGTGGCGCAGCAGCTGCAGCCGACAGCGGCGGTGGCGGAAGCAGCGGTGGCGGCTCGGACCCCGATACCACTGCCCCGGCCACGCCCATCGACCTGCTGGTGTCGCCGGATGGCCTGCGCCTGACCGGCCGGGGTGAAGCGGGCAGCACGGTGAATATCCGTGATGCCGCCGGCAACCTGATCGGCAGCGGCACCGTGGGTGCCGACGGCAGCTTCAACGTGACGTTGAACCCACCACAGATCAACAGCGAGAACCTTGAAGTCACCTTGACCGATGGTGCCGGTAATGTCTCGGCACCAGGCACCGTCACCGCCCCGGATGCAACCGCACCACTGGCACCGACCGACCTCGCCATCAACGAACAGGGCACCACCCTTACCGGGCGTGCCGAACCTGGCTCGACGGTTTCCGTACGCGGCACTGGCGGCGTAGTGCTGGGCACTGCGGTAGCGGGTGCGGACGGCCAGTTCAGCATCACCCTGCAACCGCCACAAACCGACGGCCAGGCCCTGGAAGTCAGCGCCGCGGACGCAGCCGGCAATACTTCGCCAGCTGCAAGCATCACGGCACCGGACGTCGACAACCCTGACACCACCGCCCCAGACCAGCCAACCGACCTGGCCCTGGCGAATGGCGTAACCCTCACCGGTCGCGGCGAACCCGGCGCCACCGTGCAGGTGCGCGATGCTGCCGGCAACCTCATCGGCAGCGGCCTGGTCAACGCTGACGGTACCTTCAGCCTCGCCCTCTCGCCTGCCCAGGCCAACGGCGAAGCCCTGGACATTCGCCAGGCCGATGCCGCGGGCAATAGCTCGATACCACTGGAATTCACCGCCCCGGACATCACCCCGCCCGCTGCCGTGAGCAATATCGTGGTCGGCGCTGATGGCCTGGCCCTGAGTGGCCGTGGCGAACCGGGTGCCACCGTCGAAGTGCGCGATGCCAACGGCGCCGTGATCGGCACTGGCGTAGTCGGCGCCAACGGCACCTTCCTCATCGACCTGAATCCTGCCGCGCAACCGGGCGAGCAACTGAGCCTGGTGCAGACCGACCCAAGCGGCAACGCCTCGGTGGCCCTGGAGTACGACGTACCGCTGACCACGGCACCAGTCCGCCCGAGCAACCTGGCCATTGATGACGACGGCACCACCCTCACTGGTTCGGCCCCCGCTGGCAGCCGTGTTGAGGTGCACGACGCCAACGGCACCCTGATCGGCAGCGCCATCGCCAATGCCGATGGCACCTTCAGCATCGAGCTGAACCCGGCCCAGGCCAACGGCGAACTGCTGGATGTGGTCGCCATCGATGACAGTGGCGTTTCATCGCTGCCTGCGCAGGTCACCGCGCCGGATATCACCGCGCCGGCCGCCCCGACCGAACTGGCCGTCAGCGCTGACGGCAGCGTCATCACTGGCCGCTCCGAACCCGGCAGCACTGTGCGTATCGTTGCCGCCGATGGCACCGAACTGGGCACGGCCGTGGTCGGCCCGACCGGGGTGTTCAGCATCAACCTTGCTCCGCCACAGGTAGACGGTGAAGTCTTGCAGGCCACTGCGACGGATGCCGCTGGCAACACCTCCGTGGCCAGCTCGGTCACCGCACCGGATATCGACGGTGTGGATACCACGCCGCCTGAAGCCCCGACCAATCTGGTAATCGGCCTGGCTGGCAGCCAACTGAGCGGCCGTGGCGAAGCCGGCACCACCGTGCAGGTGCGTGACGCCGCAGGCAATATCATCGCGACGGGTACCGTTGGCGCGGATGGCACCTTCGTCATCGCCCTGGCCCCTGCCGTTACTGACGGTAGTACCCTGCAAGTGACCCTGACCGATGCCGCCGGCAACGTCTCGCCACCCGGCTCGGTCACATCGGCTGACCTGCTGCCGCCTGCTCAACCGACTGAACTGGCCCTGGCCGACGGCGTGACCTTCACCGGTCGCGGCGAGCCGGGCGCAACCGTGCAAGTCCGTAACGCCGCCGGCACCCTCATCGGCACTGGCACTGTTGGCGCCGATGGCCTGTTCAGCTTGACCCTGAACCCTGCGCAGGCCAATGGCGAAGCCTTGGACGTACGCCTGGTGGATGCCGCCGGCAACACCTCGGCGCCGCTGCAGTTCGATGCCCCGGATATCACGCCACCTGGCGCAGTAAGCAATATCGTGGTCGGCGCTGATGGCTTGGCCCTGAGTGGCCGTGGTGAGCCGGGTGCCACCGTCGAGGTACGCGATGCCAACGGCACCGTGATCGGCTCTGGCCTAGTCGGTGCCAACGGCACCTTCCTGATTGACCTGAATCCAGCCGCGCAACCAGGCGAGCAGCTGAGCCTGGTGCAGACCGACCCAAGCGGCAACCCCTCCGTTGCCCTCGAATACGACGTACCGCTGACCACTGCACCGGTCAGCCCGAGCAACCTGGCCATCGATGCCGACGGCACCACCCTCACTGGTTCGGCCCCCGCTGGCAGCCGTGTTGAGGTGCACGACGCCAACGGCACCCTGATCGGCAGCGCCATCGCCAATGCTGACGGCACCTTCAGCATCGAACTGAACCCGGCCCAGGCCAACGGCGAACTGCTGGATGTGGTCGCCATCGATGACAGTGGCGTTTCTTCGCTGCCTGCGCAGGTCACCGCGCCGGACATCACCGCACCCGCCGCCCCGACCGAACTGGCCGTCAGCGCTGACGGCAGCGTCCTGACTGGCCGTGCCGAACCGGGCAGCACCGTGCGTATTCTGGCCGCCGACGGCACCGAACTGGGCACGGCCGTGGTCGGCCCGACCGGGGTGTTCAGCATCAACCTTGCTCCGCCACAGGTAGACGGTGAAGTCTTGCAGGCCACTGCGACGGATGCCGCTGGCAACACCTCCGTGGCCAGCTCGGTCACTGCACCGGATATCGACGGTGTGGATACCACGCCGCCTGAAGCCCCGACCAATCTGGTAATCGGCCTGGCTGGCAGCCAACTGAGCGGCCGTGGCGAAGCCGGCACCACCGTGCAGGTGCGTGACGCAGCAGGCAACATCCTCGCGACGGGTACCGTTGGCGCGGATGGCACCTTCGTCATCGCTCTGGCCCCTGCCGTGAACGACGGCAGCACCCTGCAAGTCACGCTCACCGACGCCGCCGGCAACGTATCGC